>CAZRZR010000053.1:0-2165 GCA_964604715.1 Candidatus Woesearchaeota archaeon | reverse complement strand
ATTTAAAGTTTTCGATTTTTACCTGTTTAACCGAACTTATCCTCTATGCTTAAAGTTTTAGGCGAAAGGAGGAAGGTTGAGCGTGAGGGAAAAGATTAAAAACCTAAGAAAAGTGAGAGAATCATGAGAAAGGGATTAGTACCGATAGTCGTCGGAGCAGCTATTGTGACGGGTGGATCTTTCTGGGGAGACGAGATCGCAGAATTCGCTGTTGGAAATACTAGCTTGCGAGAACCTTATAGACAACTCAAGGCGTTTGAAAATAGGATGAGATATAATGAAGAAAAGCGATTAGGATATACAGAAAGCGAGTTACAATCCTTTCAAACTTCAGCCGATGCACTAAGAACCGAAAACCCTCAATTGTCTTCTTATCAATCCGCAAGAAAAAATATGGATTTGGGCATTGTTGGAGCAATTCTTGGAGGAATGTTTACTTTCATTGGTGGAGTTTATCGAGCTCTTCCAAGAAATTAACAGATTTAGCTCAAAACCATCCAGTTTTCTTATAAAAATACACATAAGCTACGGTTGTTATCGATATATCGCGTTGTTCTGTTTGGTTGGCAAGATAAAAGGGGTTAAATGACTACTATCTAGTAACATTAATGCGAAGGTTTAAATATACGCCATTTATCAAGAAAATATGACATTTACAAGAATAACTTCATTTGATAGAAAACATGGGTATGTGGATGGAGATAGCTTGCCTTCTGAGGTTTTTGCAATGGGAGAAACAAGATATCTCTTGCAGCAAAGCCCTATGGGGCAGAGGCAAGTATACAGAATTATTCGAGAATATAAAGATGATGATTTGGGTAGCTGCGCACAGGCGGTCGAGATAAGAAATAAAACGAGACTTGGAGAATTAATCTCTTTTTATGATCAGACTATTCTTGAAGAAGGACTTAGAGCATTTGAAGCTTCGGAAGCAGGCGGTTTTGATGGCGATGAAGAAGTTAGATAGTTTTTAGCCTAAATGTCTCTTAAAATTCGGTTAATAGTAGTTAGGCGAACTTATTAATTAATATGTTAAGCATAACTATCGCATCTACCATGGCATACACTTGTGCTATCGACAACACAAACTCTTCCCGGGGCACATTGGCTTGTAGCATAGCAACAAATCCCAGGTCCAAGAGTACCGGGATCGCAAACTCCTGCAGGCATGCTGCAAATCCCGCTGTCGCACTCTGCATTCTTAGCGCAAGTCTGCCCTGTTCCCTTAAGAGCACAAACCGAAAAGCTAGATCCCTTAAATGGGTCATAAAGCGATCCTGAACAAGTCCCGGTAGTACAATCTGCATCGCTATTACAACGATCGCCTAAACCTCCACCAATAACAATTATCTTTCTAGGAGAATAACTAACTTGCCCTCGTGATTTAACGTAAATCCCGGCGCCAATTAAAAGAACTACAATTGCAATAATAATCCACCATCGTTTATCAAACCCCTTACTCATTTGATAATTAGTTATTAGGAGTTTATATATTTTGTTAGAATTTTGTGATGTCGCGCGCGTTCGGCGCTTCGCGCCTCACTCTTTAGTGTGGCAATTATTCTTAGAAAACAGGCAGCTTTTCTCATGCTAAATGTTTTAAGCGAAAGGAGAAATATTAAGCAGTATAGAAATCCTTAAATATCTGGGAAAATAACTTGAGTTATGGCTGAAATCAATGCAATTATTGCTGAAGACATTGCTATTGGGGGCGTTATTTCAACTGTGAGTAGTTATGATATCTATCTTGGTCCTGGAAACGAAGCTTATCCATTTTATCTAAAAGCTGGGGCTGCTAGGACTAGAAGAATTGGTAGACATCTCGTTGTTGAGGTATCAAGAACTCTATCTAGATGTGAAGATGCTGCAAGTTTTAGAAATCGTAGAAATCCTGAAGAACAATATGTCGGGGAAGCAGTTTTTGATGACAATCCTGCTGGAAAAGAGAAAGCTAAAGATTTGATATATAGAAGGGCTGTGTCTATTGCAAAAGATCTTGAAAGGCAAATTGGTTGTGAAATCATAGAAGATACAGTTGCTGCAAGACGTGAAAGCCGTATGCCCCTTGCTTGAATTGACAATTTACCCTAAAAACCCCTAAACGTTCGCCTAACCTCTCTTAAACGAATGTTTGTTAATTAATTACCTAATAAATATTCTTCCGC
>CAZRZR010000052.1:2711-2994 GCA_964604715.1 Candidatus Woesearchaeota archaeon | reverse complement strand
CAATCTTGTTTTTATACTCTAAAAAATATTCTTTATTTTGATGGAGCATTTCATTGAATCTCAACAACTTACTCCTGAAATAATATTCGACATTTTTTCTCGCGCTGATGAATTTCGAAATGATAAAACCCCTCAAATGTTACTAAAGGGGAAAGTTCTAGCTACGTTGTTTTATGAGCCTAGTACAAGAACTCGTTTGAGTTTTGAAACTGCAATGCTCCGTTTAGGAGGAAGCGTAGTTACAACTGAAAATGCTAAGGAATTTTCTAGCGCTGTAAAGGGC
>CAZRZR010000052.1:0-2701 GCA_964604715.1 Candidatus Woesearchaeota archaeon | reverse complement strand
TCTGCAAGATTCTATTCGCGTTGTTTCAAACTATGCAGATTGTATTGTAATGAGGCACTATGAAGAAGGAATGGCTAAAATAGCTTCTGAAATAAGTAAAGTTCCAGTCATAAATGCAGGAGATGGAAAAGGACAACATCCAACTCAAGCACTACTTGACCTATACACAATTTACCGAGAATTTGGAAGACTTGAAAATCTAAAGATCGCAATTGTTGGAGATCTAGCTTCTGGTAGAACTGCCAGATCTCTTTGTTATCTTTTAGGAAAGTTCCCGGGAAATGAAATAATATTTTTATCTCCGGAGCATTTGAAGATGAAACAAGATATCAAAGAATATCTTGCAAGACACGGAGTTTCTTATAGAGAAGAGAAAAATCTTGATGAAATTTTGCCAGAGGTAGATGTAGTTTATATGACGAGAATTCAGAAAGAAAGAATTACTCTTGATGAATATAATTCTGCTCGTGGAAAATATGTAATTAATCAAAATAATTTTCATTTGCTAAAGAAGAGTGCTAGAGTACTACATCCTTTGCCAAAGATAGATGAAATAGTTTTACCGATAGAAACCGAAGAGACTGATAAGAGAGTGGCTTATTTTCGGCAAGCCGAAAACGGATTATATGTTAGAATGGCAATATTAGTTCATTTGATAAACTGATAATGAATCACTCGTAAATTTGAAGATGGATCCTTAAAAGAATTAAATCTGACATAAAATACGGGTGTTGAGGAAGTCTAGCATCCAATATCTGTAATCTTGAGCGATAACCTTCTGCATGGGCAATTCTTTGATCTTCTGGTAAAGAAAGAAAATCATCTGAAGTTAAGTGATTCAACGCTCTTGTCAACTCAACAATAGCGGATCTTCTTTGAATAGCTTCTTGTCTTTGATTAAAATCCATAGGAAGTTTTTTAGAAAAATTGGGTTTATAAATCTGATGTTTTTGAGATGAATTTTAAATGCGAGTTAAAACAGATTACAACATGTTAGTTGATGACGAGCGTAACGTTTAAATACTATATTTTGAAACATTGATAATCAAGATGGAACACGTTGTGAGTGTCTTACGTTATAGCGTCGGGGTTCATCTCCCGGCAATTGCGAGTAAGATATGAGGTATGCAATCGGTTAATTTGTATTCCTATAAAATTTATAGTTTAACTTTATTTTTTGGAGCGAGTGCGAAATAACTTTCTTATTAAGAAAGACAAATAATCATAATAATTAATGCAATCTTGCCAGATGCATACGAGATCAAGAGGATTCTAAATCCAGTTGATCCCGCTGGCGGTTGCGGCTATCTGGTTTGACTTAGACATGCAAGTCTTCCGAAAGGAGGCGAACTGCTCAGTAACACGTAGATAACCTGCCCTATAGCCCGTAATACCCTCGGGAAACTGAGGTTAAGGACGGATAGATGCCGACTACTGGAATGTGTTGGCGTCGAAAATTTGCGATAGACTGGGTCTGCGGTGGATTAGGTTGTTGGCGGAGTAATAGCCCACCAAGCCGATGATCCATAAGGGCTTTTAGCGAAGGGGCCCTGAGAGGGAGTCTGAGACACTACTCCCAGCCCTACGGGGTGCAGCAGGCGGGAATTTTCTGCAATGTACGAAAGTATGACAGGGCGAGCCAGAGTGATTCTCTATAATTGAGAATCTTTTGTGACATGTAAATAGTGTTACGAATAAGGACCGGGCAAGACTGGTGCCAGTCGCCGCGGTAATCCCAGCGGTCCAAGTCGCAACCACAATTATTGGGTCTAAAACATCCGTAGCTTGCTTTGTAAGTCTCTTGTGAAATCCGGCCTCTTAAGGGTCGAAGAGCGGGAGATACTGCTAAGCTAGAGACCGGGAGAAGTAAGAAGTACGGTCGGGGTACCGGTAAAATGGGTTGATCCTGTCTGGACTAACAACAGCGAAGGCATCTTACTAGCACGGATCTGACAGTAAGGGATGAAGGCTAGGGGCGCAAAAGGGATTAGATACCCCTGTAGTCCTAGCAGTAAACACTGCACACTAAACATTGGGGCCTCTTCGGGAGGCTTCAGTGCTGTAGCGAAGGCGCAGAGTGTGCTACCTGGGAAGTATAGTCGCAAGACCGAAACTTAAAGGAATAGGCGGGGGAGTACTACAACGAGTGACGCGTACGGTTCAATCAGATTCTACACCGTGAACCTCACCAGAGCCGACAGCAGAATGAAGGTCAGTCTGAAGGGCTTACCTGACACGCTGAGAGGAGATGCATGGCCGACGTCAGCCTGTGTCGTGAGATGACCTGTTAAATCAGGTAACAGGCGAGACCCATATGTATATTTAATTTTCAATATACAGACTGCCTGGGCAACCAGGAGGAAGGTGTGGGCTACGTTAGGTGAGTACGTCCCAAATGCTCTGGGCTACACGCGCGCGGCAATGCTGCACTCAAAGGGTCGCAACGCCGAAAGGCGAAGCTAATCTCATAAACTGCAGCTTAGTTCAGATTGGGGGTTGCAACTCACCCCCATGACGCTGGAATTCGTAGTAATCGGTTTTTAGCAAAGACCGGTGAATATGTCAATGCTCCTTGCACTCACCGCCCGTCAAACCAACCGAGTTATGCATTGATGAGGCCCGTCAGGGACGAGTCTTTGTATGTCGAGGTAGGTTAAGTCGTCACAAGGTATCCGTAGGGGAACCTGCGGATGGATCACCT
>CAZRZR010000051.1:0-3339 GCA_964604715.1 Candidatus Woesearchaeota archaeon | reverse complement strand
GATGAAACTGCTGCTTCATTAGGATTTAGGTTCAGCGAGGCCCAGAATAGATATGTTTTAGATCTTAAAAAAGATAAACGCCCAGACCAGGATTTGAACCTGGGAATCCCTTGCGGGAAAGAGGATTAGCAATCCTCCGGAGTAACCGCTGTCCCATCTGGGCTTAAGTTTTGTTGGAATCGATGGGTTTTAAAACTATTTGTTCGGTTTTTAGTCATACATTCTGTCTAATGCAATCATATCTCTTTTAATTTTTTCTGAAGATCCACCGACAGCTATCGAACTTAATTTGTTTGAGTAAAGATTAGGATAATATGTGTGAATGAATCTAACTGCTGCTTCCTCATCTGGGCTAAAAGAATCCAAAAAAGTTCTAACTCTTTTGTGATCATTTATTGCCTCATGCACTGTTTTTCTAACAATCATTCTCTGCCCCATAGTCAATGTTAAACCGAAATATCTGGCCAATATATAGCAAGCCCCCTTGAATAATTTAGCCCTATCTGTTTCATATCTTTCATTTCTACGAGAAAGCACAGCTTGTACTAAATCAAGTTTTTCTTCCAATTCAGTTTCCATTAAAAACTTGCTAAAAATAAGTTTATAACTTTATGCTATTTATCTGCCAATCCAAGAAGGCATATAGTATAGTTCGAGTATAAAGAGCGTAATCATCTTGTCTACAAATGGTTATCATTTCTTTGCCTTGGCTTCTGCGCGCGTAATCATGTCTTTCTTCAGACCCAAAAATACGCCTCCGTGTTTGCCTCCAACATAGGTATTCTCACCTGGTTTGATAATGTCATTGAGCTCCGGAAGTTCGATATCAATATGCGTTATCTGAGCTCGCGACTTGCCTTTCAAGTGTATATAGACGTCAGCCTTGCCAATTTTGATTTTGCCTTCTCCTGGTCCACTCATAAGAAAGAAAAGTAGATTTAGATTAAATAGTTATGCAGCTGCCTGATATGGTTCTGACACTTGATCTAGCGGGGCGCTTAAAGCATAACTTACCTTTTGTGCAAGAGGTTGGTATTTGCCAATTCGGCTAACAAATTCAGAAGCTGCTTCATGCTCTATTCTACGTCGTACCATTCGATTAAACGCTCCTGCTTCAAGTGCAGGACCTATGACTGGAAGAATATATCTCACAGGTTTGAGTGCTAAATGAAGTCCTGCCCCATACCAGTCGTGTGAGTGTCGTACGTATCTAGCAAGTGCAGGAAGCTCAGCAACGGTCTTAATCGCCCCTAGAGCATATCCTAGACCAGTTATATTTGCTAAAGGAGCATTAGATACGAATGCATACACATCGTTTGCTACTGCAAGACCCATGCTTGCTTCAGAACTTACTCTGCGGCCTAGACCCTCGAGATCTTGGTCATACTTAGCAGATTTAGATTCAAGAATGTCTTCTAGCTCGCCTCTCAATTCAGTTTTTCTTTCATCTGAAACTCCAGCAAAATAACTATGAAGAGGACCTCTCTGTAAATAATCTGCCATATGTTCTCTATTTCCATCAGCGCCAAGAGCAGCTCGCGCAGCTATAAACGCGCTTCCCAACACAGACGTCAATGATTTTTTATTTTCCATGGTTTCTTAATGAATGAGCAATATGCTGAACAATGTCCTTATAATGGACAACGCCTTTCAACACACCTTTCTGAGTCACAGGACATGTAACGCTTTTCAGAGAATTCATAATTTCAACAATTTTTTCCAGATTCTCGTTCATTTCAACATGTTGTACTGGCGAAGTCATCACATCTTTAGCTTTCATATCACATCTATTTTCACCAAGTGCACGATATACTAGATCGGTGGTTGTAATTACTCCAATAAGCTTTTGATTAGCATCTACGATGAATATTCTACGCTCTTTAGCCTCTCGTAATTTCTTAGCAACATCGTGCGCACTAACTGTTTCCAAGCAATTTAATGCAGGGTAGATCTTGATAGTTTTATCCATAGTAATAGGTGCGTCCATGTTATTTATTTCTTACTCCTCCGCGTTGGTCTTCCTACGCTAGACAGACTAGAATCTATTGCGTGAACTGCTTTTCCGATAGTTGGCTTGGCATGTTTATACGTGGAGGCGATGGCTCTACCTGTCCCAATTCCAATTGATCCAACCATTCGAGTAGCTCCTCGAGCAACTCCTAAAATCCCTTTAGCCACATCTATGCCTGTGCTCACTGCGTCATCAACATATCGCATCGCCCCATAACCTACTACTGCCGATGCCGCGCCTCCAGCTAGAGCTCCCCATCGATATAGCGAAGATCCATCAAATGGTGTAACCCCATAAGCTTGTGCTTGTGTAATGACCTCTTGATATCGGACATTTTGCATACCTTCTTTGATTTCAGGAACGCTTAAAGAATTCATTCTTTCAGCCAGAGCAGAAATCTGATTATATTTTCGAGTAAGTTCTCCCAGTTGTTCCATTCCTTCTGTAAGGGATTGACCTCCAAGATGATTGCGTTCCATTTTAAAGCACAATTCCCCCATAGACTTGTGCACCTCATTTCGAGCCCTTAGAGTTTCAGTGCGTAATTGTGCAATATCATTGTAATGAGTTGCATATTCTGGTTCACGTGTAGTATCGACTTCCTTAGAATTTTTACCAATAAGTTTCTTTCCTTTAGCAATAAGTCCTTCTTTGATACCTCTGATTTCTTGAATAGGTTTGCTTTGAGCACCAGGAAATCTTTCTGATTCACGACCCATGCTGTCTAAAGTTTGACGTGAAGCATTTGCAAGACTTGGAAGAAAAGCCACATCGTCGGAATAGGATTTGTAAAATGCACGCTCATTTGCATCTGGAAGTTTAGCTACGTATCCATCAATAAGGCTAGTATCAGATGCTCCTCTATTAAGAAGTTGCATTGCAATCTTTCCATCGTGATAAACCGTGCCAATTCCTTGAGTAGCATCCCCTATCACATCATTAAGTCCGGTTAGAACGTACAACGCAATGCCTGCGCCAGCTCCAGCCAGTCGTGCACTTCTTCGTACGGTATTAAGTTTTCGCGATGTATCTAATTGAGCTCCTAAGCGAGCTACGTCTTTTTCGACTTGTGCAAGACGAGGGCCTATTTTTTTAGTCATGAAAATCTATAATTTTTAGATATTTAAACCTTTCTAATGTTACTCTCCAAGAGTGATTACAAATAGAACCGTAACCTAGTAAATGTGACATTCAAAAAAGATTTGTCTCTGCTCATAAGTTCAAAAACGAGAAAAATAGGTAGATTTATAACATATTCTCGTAGCTAATAAGTATAGCGCGGTGGAGAAGCCTGGAGTTCTCGCCGGGCCCATAACCCGGAGGTCGCA
>CAZRZR010000050.1:0-3426 GCA_964604715.1 Candidatus Woesearchaeota archaeon | reverse complement strand
GCATCTTTACACATTGCTTCAAAAGAGTCTTCTACATAGTCAGAGCCTTTTCTTATTGCTCTTCGGATATATGCAGGCATTACTTCCATGCTTATTGGAACGCCTTCGAGATTGCCTTGGACGTTTTTAATGCGTGCTTTTAGCTCCAGGCTCTTGCCTCGTAGGTTTCTGGTTAAATCTAGAATAATTGTTTTGTTCTCAAGTTCTTCAGGAGTAAATCCTAGGACGTGGACTTTTGTCGTAGTCATAGGTAGCCTTACTTCAAAGAATTTCTTTTTGACGCTTCTTATTTGTGCCATTTTACTTTGCTACTTTTTCTCCTATTTCTAATCGAGATGTACGAATACTCTTACTAATACCTTTCGCCTTTTTACAGACCGAGCAAGTATACAGAACTGTTACTCTTCTTGTTGCTTTCGTTTTACGCTTCCAGCTCTTTACAGGAGGTTTAGAGAAACGACCGAGGTTTCCATAGCCTACGCCTTGGCCTCTCAATTTTGCACGAGCTGTTGACCATCGAGATAGAGGGTGCGCGCTTGAACGTCCTTTTTGCTTAGCAACTGCTATTGCTTGTAATGTATGTTTTTTACAATATGGGCAATATCGTGTTGTTTTTTCTGGAAATCTCATTGTTGCAGGCAGATATGTGCTCGCCTTTATCGGCCTGTAGGACGTAAGGGTCTATGCACTAATTGGTTGTGAGAATGAGGGCTTTTAAATATTACTATTCGGCGCTTATTTGTAGGAGTAAGTTACTAACCCTAGAACTCCTATAGCTATGGCTGCGACGTTTAGTGCAAGATCTCTTTTGGGGTTATTTGAGCCTTTTCTTACTGCTAATCCTATAATTCCAAAAACCATTCCGATGACTGGAAAGAATAAACTTAATACAATGCCCATAATTCCCCACATATAGCTTGTGATTTTCTTCGACTGAGCAGATTTGGATTTTACCATTACTTGTGTAGTCTACGGTAACCTACAACTTCTTTACCGTGGTAGATAGGAACTTCGCTCATCGCCTTGTGAGTTCCAGAAGAAGATGTTCTAAACGAGAAATATGCACCTACTAATAGAATTACTATCCCTGCGTATAACAGTATGTTGTCAGTCAGCGGTGATGGAAGCGTTATCTTAAGAGATGTTTGGACTACCTTGTAGCTCAATGCAAGTACAACGACTCCAATAACTAAAATAAGATATCCTATCGCCTTTTTCATTTCTTATTAAGTGAAAGGGGTTATTTAAAATTAACTCGATGGTTTTAAATATGCTTTTGTGAGTCTTTTGCTGTGGCCTTGTAGTATAATGGTAGAACGATCCCTTGACGTGGGATAGACCGCGGTCCGATTCCGCGCAGGGCCATTTATACTTACTAAGTAACTAACTTATCAAGTTAGTAAGGAAGTTTTATATAGTATCTTGCTGAAATTTGGTAAAGGGTTGTGATATGAAGAAATACCTTCTTTTGATTGAGGATGAGAAACTTTGGGGAAGATTTAAAGAAATTATTGTACGCGATATTAATAGCGAAATTTTAGAACTTGTCAGGGAAAAAGTAAAGAGGGGGCAAAAAAATGAATAAACGAGCTCAAGTAGCCATCTTTGTGATTGTTGCTGTCGTGGTTGTCGGAGCTATTATTGCATTTGTTGCGTTTAGAGATCAAATTAATTTAGGCAGCGTACCTAAAGATTTGCAGCCTGTTTTTGAACTATATCATCAGTGTTTAGAGCAGGAAGCTCGTCATGGATTGGAAATTGCAGGGGCGCAAGGTGGACGTATTGATACGGGCGCTTATGTGCCTGGAAGCGACTATGCGCCGTTTGGTTCTCATTTAAGTTATCTAGGGTATGGGATACCTTATTGGTATACCGTTCAGGGGAATAACATTGGAAAGGAGAATGTGCCTACTCTCGCGTCTATGCAAAGTGATATTGCAGGATATATAGAAGATCATGTTAAAGATTCATGTGACTTTTCTTCTTTCTATCAGCAAGGGTATTACATTGATTTGAGCACGCCTACCGTAAACGCGGTTATTGATCAGGACAGTCTTGATTTAAATGTGCGGGGAAGGTTGAGTGTTTCACGTGGCGATCAAAGCGCGACAGAAGATACGCAAAAACTTACTATTTCCACTAAACTGGGGAGTTTCTATTCTCTTGCAAAGAATATCTATGCTAAACAAAAGGCAGATGCTTTTCTTGAAAATTATGCTGTTGATGTTTTGAGAAGCTATGCGCCTGTTGATGGTGTCAATGTACAATGCAGCCCCACAACGTGGAAGACTCAAGATGTAGTGAATGGATTGTATGATGGATTGGAAGCTAATTTTGCAGCGATTAAATTTAAAGGAAGCTATTATACTCAGAGCGATCCTTATTTTGTTGTCGATCAGCAAGTTGGCTCTCCCGTGCAGGTTGTTTACTCTAAGAATTGGCCAAGTAAAATTGAAATCACTCCGGCAAGCAATGAGTTAATGGTTGCCGAACCTATTGGAAACCAACAGGGTTTGGGAGTTTTAGGATTCTGTTACGTGCCTTATCATTTTGTCTATGATATTAGTTTCCCCACTCTCTTCCAAATTTACGATGGGTCTGAATTGTTCCAGTTCCCTGTCGTTGTCGTTATTGATAAAAATGTGGCGCGCACAGCTATCCCGGGTTCTGGCGCGGATGAGCAAAGCACGGATATTTGTAGCTTTAAAGAATCTAGTGTGCGGATTAGTACAACTGATATTAACCTTAATCCGGTTGCCGCTCGCGTAAGTTATCAATGTTTTGAGCAAACCTGCGATTTAGGTCAAACTAAAATACAGAATGGTCAGGCTATTCTAGATGCGGGCTTGCCTTCGTGTGTTAACGGATATCTTATCGCACGTGCTGAAAATTATAGTGATTCTAAACAACTTCTTTCATCTAATAGCGAGACTAGTGCTGATGTTGTTCTTGATAGAGCTTACGGTCTCGATGTAAATGTAATGGTAGATGGTAAACCTCTCCAAGGAACAGCCGTTGTTCATTTTAATGGTGTTGAAAGTTCTAGTGCTATTTTGCCTGATAGCGCGCATGTTCAATTGGGCGAGGGAAGTTATAATGTTAGTGTATACGTATATGGAAATTCGAGCGTTGTTATTCCTGCAACAACTAAGAAGCAGTGCACTACTGTGGCCCAAGGAGGAATTTTCGGATTCTTTGGAGGGACAAAAGAAGAGTGCTTTGATATTCAAATACCTGAAAATAAAATTGAGTATGCTCTTAGAGGAGGAGGTACAGCAAACACGTATATACTTCCTCAAGAGTTGGAGTCAGGACACGTAACTTTATACGTGTCGTCTTTGCCTCAACCTGCCTCTTTAGAACAACTCCAAACTAATTTTGAATTGTTTAACTCGATGGGGGTTGAAATCAGTTTCACATGATTAA
>CAZRZR010000049.1:0-3483 GCA_964604715.1 Candidatus Woesearchaeota archaeon | reverse complement strand
ATTCACTTTGGTGTGGTCGATGGTGATAAACCTCAAGAGGCCGACAGAAGATTAAGGGAACACGCGAATAGTATAATGGAAGTACTTGACAAATCAGCGAGGACTAGTTTCAAAATTCAATTTGAAGGCCTTGAAGAAACGTGTGAAGTAAGCGTTGTTCCAGCGTAATAAGTTCTCCTAACTACTATTAACCGAATTTTTTATCAAAGAGGCGTACGAGTTACGTTCAATATTGCAAATGTTTGAGGACTCTCAGGATGTTCTTTGTAAAAGAAGTGTGCTCCATGGTCTCCGCCTCCAGATTTACGACCTAGAACAATTGGTCTAAATAGATGATTTGAGCCCTTATAATAATCTGAATCGAATGCTTCCATTACATAACCTAGTTCAGGTGTTTGGGTTTCTGATCTTGCTTGAGGCAAAGCCAAGTAGTTAACCGCTCCTAGTTGAGAAAAGTCTTTCACTAAATTCCATCCTTTTATAGGGAAATATCCATTTGCTTCCTTCAGAAACTGAGGAGAAAGAGGAGCTGTTTGTTTCATATTAGGTGCAACTTTTCCTTGTTCATTTACATCCCAAGATGCAACAAGATCGGGAACTTCAGGATTGGCAACGTATCCTCTCGGGTTACAATTAATTCTTACACAATCACTTGTTGGTATAAAGAAAACTTTTCTATCATGTAAACATAGAGAATCTAAAGAACTCGCGCCTTGTCTACGAGCTTCAGCTCTTAAATGTGAAAGTTCTGCAGCAGTCGGCAACGTAATTCCTTTACCGCGTAAATCTGCAAGAGGCATATAGCCTACTAGCTCTGCATTGCAGTTATATTCCATAGGCTGTTGTTCCGCTCTTTGCATCGATACTTTTGTGGAAAGTTTCATATAAAATGACTATTTATCCAATATTTAAATGTTCGTATTAATGTTACTAGATAGTAGTTACTTTAATCTTTTCCCTCACGCTCAACCTTCCTCCTTTCGCCTAAAACTTCCAGCATAGAGGATAAGTTCGGTTAAGCAAGAAAAACCAATGCTAAAACTTTCAAGCAACTATTGTAATTTTAAGCAGACAAAATAAGTTCGGTTAAACTAGAGAAATAGAAAAGTTTAAATATCATTGTGTATCATTAATACCATGCAAGAAGAAATAAAGGTAAAAACGCGAAAGTGGGGCAATTCGATAGCCGTGGTGATACCTAACGAAATAGTTAGTAAAGAAAAAATCAAAGAAAATATAGAATTAACTATTTCCATAGAAAAAACGCGCCCAAAAGCAAAAGACCTATGGGGATTTGGGAAAGGAAAATTTAAAAAATCTACTCAGGAAATAAAAGACGAGATGAGAGAAGGGTGGTTAAGTGATTCAGATAGAGAACGAGAGAAAAAATGGAAGACGAAGTAAGCAAAGAAGAGGATAAGATAAATTACTTTTTTGATACTTATGCCATTATAGAAATTCTAAACAGCAATTTATCTTACAAAAAATACATTGATAAGGAAGTAACAATTACCACTTTCAATTTAGCTGAAATATATTACTCCTGCTTGAATAATTTCAATGAACAGGATCTAGAAAAGATTTATACCAAATATAGGGATTCAGTGGTTGATATTGACGACGAAACGCTTAAGGAAGCAATGCAGTTTAGAAGAGATTTAAGGAAAAGAAATGTTTCATACGCCGATTGTATTGGATATATTTACGCAAAACGTCACGGTATGAAATTTCTAACAGGAGATAAAGAATTTGAAGGGTTAGCACATGTGGAGTTTGTAAAATGACCGATTTAGAATTTCTGTTCGAAATACAGCGACCAAAGATGAAAGAACTTTGGGATAATAAAGAAGACGAAGCCTGGGAAAATGCGTAAACTCAAAATTCATTGTGATTATCGTGGAGAATGCAAAAATAAAGCATATCGTGAGGTTTATCCAATGATGTTTCCCAAACCAAAGAAAAATGCAGGTTGGAGTTATTTATGTCGTAAACATTTCGAGCAAGAAGTCAAAAAGTTCAAGGGAAAATTACCTTATTGCACTTTAGATTAATACTTTTTAGACAGATTTACGAAAGATGAGTTTTAAACTGCAATTCTTCTATGCATAGGCAAGACCATTTTTTCAGAAGGCACAAGTTCAATTATTTGCCTAGTTTGCCTGACCTCAAATAAATCTTCAACCGCAATATTAGAAGGGAACCAGAAATAAGGTGAGCGCGGTGTCAAGACGTTTGGATCAAACCATGTTTGAAGCCACATGCGTCGCCTTCCAGTATCATCAAATGAAGGGGGAAAATATTGCAAAGCGAAACCTTTTACCAGAGAAAATTGATAAAATTTATTTTCATCGGGAACTTTTTTCTTTACATAATTATTAAGGCGACACGGATGTCCTTCATAACCTTCAACCACCAAATCATTGCTTTGTAAATTTTTAGCAACATGTGTAACTCTGATTGTAGGAAAAGTAAGTTGTTCAGAATAAGCAGGCACTATATCGAAAGGTGCTTGCGCAAGTCTATCAGCGACTATTTGTGCAACACGTTCGTCAGGGAATTTCACGTCTACCGGATTCCGCATACAAATTATTCGAGTAAATAGTTTTTAATTGTTTGCATAAGTTCGGTTAAATTTATAATGTAGTAAATTGACCAATTTTATGACTACTTTCAAATTCAAGGACAAAACGGTAAGAAAAGGAGATCTAGTTTTACTTGTTAAAGAAAAAACTCCAACTCCGATTTTATGTTTAGCGCAAGGCGTAGGACACTCTAGCTCGGGCACGCTTTATTTGCAAGATAGAAAACCAATAACATTACGTGAACCTGAAGAGTTTAATGGTACTCTTCTTGCAATGGTCGGCTCTCCAATATGCGGACTATTTGAAGACAATATCTCAGAATTTTACGTCGGAAAAAGAGATATTTCAAAATATCTTGACGGAAGAGGATGGGATCTTCATGCACAATGGATTCGTAATCTTGAAGAGCCAGTTAAGAAATTTCCTATAGAAACGGTCAAGTATGTTCCGGTAGTCTACGGCACAAAGTCAAAAAAGAAATGAGTTCGGTTAAATAACAACGTTTAAAAGAGTCTATTTCTGATCCAAAGTATGAAAGATTTAGTTCAAAGAGCACTAGGTTATCTTTTTAGTAGAGAAAGCGGTAAACCTCACAGCTTAAATCTGCGATACAGCGATGAAATCGAACGAAAACTTTCAACTATGCGACAATATTATGAAACCGATAATGCTGGCGTCGTTAGAATTGCTCTTGCAATTACTGAACATCTTAAGGAAGCAAAAGATCGCGGAGCCGAAATACATATCGTGGAAAGAGACGGAAGCGTAAAAGAATTTGATAATCACCCGTAAGTTCGTTCAAGCGTGATTAGACGAAGGTTAAAGCGCCGAAAAAGTGCCAGAAAAGTTCCTGTATTTGTGACCAATTTCTAAGAAAAGAGATTCGATATGGAGAATTTAG
>CAZRZR010000048.1:2669-3763 GCA_964604715.1 Candidatus Woesearchaeota archaeon | reverse complement strand
AGGTTCAGAAGAAATTTTTCCAGAGGGACTGGGGAGACGTTCTATCAAAACATACCTATAACAGAATAACTCATCTACTTTAGGAACCATAAAAAATCTTAACAAACACCTTTATAAATCCTCGGAAGTCTTCTTTACCATGGAAAACTACGCTGAATTATTAGAGAAAGCATATAAGAATATCAAAGCACCACAAACTAGCGGCGAGCGATTTGAAATGCCCAAAGTGCAAGGCCAAGTCTCAGGTAAAAATACAATCATCACTAATATCGCAGCCATCGCAAGCTACATCAGACGTCCGCTAGAACACATATCAAAATATTTAATAAAAGAACTAGCAACGCCTGGCGAAGTAGAAAACGAACGTCTTGTACTAAAGACAAGATTAAATTCCGACCGCGTTAATGAAAAGCTAGAATCGTACGTAAAAGAATTCGTTCTCTGCACAGAGTGTAAAAAGCCAGACACAGAAATCATCTCAGAGAAAGGCATCAAGTTTAAACACTGCCTTGCATGTGGCGCTAAAACACCCATAAAGAGCAAAATCTAATTCGCGTAACATTTATAATCCCCCAAGACCTCACGCCGATGGAGGTGCAGTATGGCAAACCCAAAATTAAGCTTCTACGACGTAAAGACAAAGTCCAAATTTGAGACAGAGAACTATAAAGCAGTTGAAAAGGGCGGAAGATTCTTTGCAGTGACAAAGTCTCCAAAAGGTACTCATGAATGCTGGCGCGTCCTAAGCGCAGATCAAGCAAAAAAGCTTAAGTAGACACAACACACAAAAGTGTGATGATAGCAGTGAAAGTACACCAATCATATAGAACAGTCGTTGCGCTATGCGACTCAAGTTTAATAGGAAAGAGACTTGAGGAAGGTAAACGTGAACTTCATGTAAGGGAGTCGTTCTTTAAAGAGAAAGAAATCGATTTTGACCAAGCAGTTAAGCTAATCAGCATTCAAGCACGTGAAGATGCGACATTCAATATTGTAGGGCACGATGCGATCAAAGCAGCCTTAGAAGCCGGACTTATTGATAACGAAAGCATTGCAACGATTCAAAACGTACCTTTCACGTTAGTTTTACTCTA
>CAZRZR010000048.1:0-2569 GCA_964604715.1 Candidatus Woesearchaeota archaeon | reverse complement strand
TTTAAATAACAACTTTCTATAAAATTATATGCATAAGGAACAAGAAGATCTAGGCGATTTCGAGGAAATAGTCGATGATACTCAAAAACAAGAACAAACAGTTACAGAGGCACCTACGCGTATTCGCGTGCCTCGCGGCAAAGAAATAATTGGCACAATTTCCCAACGCCTTGGAGGTAACCGTATGGATGTTCAATGCACTGACGGAAAAACAAGAAATTGCCGTGTTCCTGGCCGTTTCAAGCGCACATTGTGGCTAAGGCCCAAAGACGTAGTACTAATCGAACCATGGGAACACGATAACGAAAAAGGCGATGTAATTTTCAAGTATAATCCAGGTCAAGTTTTCCAATTACGTAAACGGGGATTCATAAAGTCAGAAATTAAGGAATTCTAACATGGAAACACTGTTATTCCCTTCTATAGGAGAAATAAAAAGAGAAAAAGAGCTCTTAGAAAGAAAACTCAAAGTCAAAATAACCATCCAAGGTAAAAAAGTCATGTTCGAGGGTGACTCGTTAGATGAGTACGAGGCTTCACTCGTTTTTGAAGCGATGCAGTTTGGTTTCTCAGCAGAAGACGCTTTACTATTAAAAGACGAAGAAGTGACCTTTAAAAAAGTAAATATTAAAAACTTCACACGAAGAAAAAATCTCGCTGACGTTAGAGCACGAGTTATTGGAAAATACGGAAGAACCAAAAGAACCATACAAAACATTGCTTCTTGCAGATTAGTAATAAAAGGCAACGAAGTAGGCATTATCGGATCCGCAGAAGAAATAGATCACGCAATAACTGCCTTGACCAACCTGATCAGAGGATCAAAGCAATCAAATGTATACAATTTCCTTGAGCGAATGAACACTAACAAGAAAATGTTAGATTAAAAGTAAAAGTAAAAAATAAAACAAAAACGAAGAATCTGAAAAGGTTATCTTTTCTTCTTCTTAGCGTGTTTTTTCTTTTTTGCAGGCATTAGCCTTACCTCTTTTCACAACTAGTAGAGTACAATTTTGTATATAAACGTTTCTAAAATTTCAAGAAAAAATAAAAAACATAAAAATTATAAAAAAATGTATCGTCGACAAGAAAAATTCGTAAATTTTTAAAAATAAAATACCGCACGCAATCCATAACTGATTCTAAAAATAGATACCGTAATCTTTAAACATCAAAAATCAAAGATTTTTGTGGCTTAAAAGTTGTTACAGCAACTTTTAAATAACGTCCAAAGTTCATCCCGATAGGTCCCCTTAGCTCAGCAGGTAGAGCGCCTGACTGTTAATCAGGATGTCGGAGGTTCGAGTCCTCCAGGGGACGTAATTCTCAAGGACAGATTTAAAAAACAGAACGAACTAGAAGATAAATGGATTTCCACAGAATAAAACAGTTCCAAATAAGTGCACCTCACGAAAATGTGCATAAACCCATGAAAACTGAGTTCGCTCTTGCAGTCATTATAACGCTTGCCCTATGTGCCTCCTTAATTTCAAGTCTTAAAACCTATGTCCCAGGCTATCTTACTCCGTTACTGATCATACTTTTCCTTGGAGTAAAAGGATATCACATCATGAAGAAAGGCGGCACCTTAATAGAAGACTATGCAGGCATAGCCGTTATTACGTTATTCCTTATCCTGTATATAATACTAAAAGCACAGGTAAACGCGACTTTAATTTCCGTATTTATTGTAATTCTATTCTATTCAGCTGGGCTGATGCTCTGGGTTAAAAGCACGTTCGGCTCAAAGCGTGTAACGCATTTTATCGCAAGTTACGTAATAACTATTTTTATGATAATATTTCTCTTTGCAGGAGCATACCTTTCACGTGCAGAATCATTTGCAGAGTTAGGCGAACAACACACGTTAACATTCGAAGATTCGATTTACTTCAGCACAGTTACCGTGACAACAGTAGGTTATGGGGATATAGTGCCATTAGGAATAAATCGTTTGCTTGCATCTCTAGAGGCATTTCTAGGCATGACAATTAACATTGCCCTACTTGGTTACGTTCTTTCCTCGGGTCGTCGATCAGACTAATGAAAGGCAAAAAAGTTCTATTAGGATTATCTGGAGGCGTTGACTCAGCAGTTGCCGCTTTGTTACTTAAAAAACAAGGATTTGAAGTCATCGGCGCATTTATGAAAAACTTCTCAGATACAAAAAACAAACTCACTGGCCAGTGTTCATGGATTGAAGAACGTGCAATGGCGCAAAAGATAGCTGCGCTTCTTAATATTCCATTTATTACTCTAGACTTTGAAAAAGAATACAAATCTTTGGTAATAGATCCTATGTTCAGGGATTACAAACACGGTTTAACGCCAAATCCGGATATTCTGTGTAACGCGATAATCAAATTCCCATTGTTATGGAAAGCCGCACGTAAAATAAAAGCAGACTATATTGCAACAGGACATTATGCTCGTATCCGCAAAACCTCTCGTGGCCTAGAGCTGTTGCAAGGAAAAGACAAAACAAAAGACCAATCATATTTCCTAGCGGAACTCTCACAACACGACCTAGAACATACTCTTTTCCCTATCGGCAACTACACCAAAACCC
>CAZRZR010000047.1:0-3879 GCA_964604715.1 Candidatus Woesearchaeota archaeon | reverse complement strand
CTCCCACGAAAGAATAGATTTCAAAATTATCGGTTTGCCCGGTGTTAGTGACGTTTAGAGTATAGTGTGTTGGAAAATCGCTATCTGCAAAAACCAACGGCGTCTCTGTTTGAGGGGCAACCGTAACCTCTGCTGTTACGAATTGCACCAAGAGCAAAAATAAACAAACCAGCACTACTTTTTTCATACGATGACATCGCGTTTTTATATTTAAAGATTTGTATAGCGCACCAAGCCCTATCTTCGGCCTGTAAGCTCAAGAAATGCTTTCATTTCTTCCTTAAAATCTTGGATAAAATCACGCACTTCGTCTTCTTTCTTGTCAGTTCGTTCAGGAATTACATACTTTTGGTAAATATCTTTGAAGAATTTTTCATATCCTGAAACTCCCCATTTATTAGAATAGTCTTTTTCTAATACACCTTTAAGCTCCATACCTAACTCGACAAATTTATTCATCTTTTTTTTCTTGCCGTCTAGTTCAACTTCGACATCAGTCATACCTAAAATACGCCATTTTGTCTTTAGAATGATCTTGAAATAGTCAGTTATCTTCTTCGTTGCTGTCCATTCGATTTCAATTTCCTTACCATTGCCCACTATCTTCTCTGTATAACTGTCTTCGATAAGATTGAAATCTTCTTTCCAAAACCAATCACGAGCAAATTTATAGGTCTCTTTAAAATCTCCCAACCCACCGTATTTGAATTTCTCTTTAACTACTGTGTCTTTTTCACCCATTTGAAACAGGTATAGGGAAGAACTATTATATTTAAAGATTCCGCGTCACTATTTGCTTGTTGAATTGACCCTCCTTACTTGATTTACAATACTAGCGTCTAATCGACTAAATCCTTAAAAATAGGCAGACTTGTGAACATTATGGCTGGAGAAAACCCGGTTAGTTCTGACACTTCGCGTACTCTGGGGCGCGAGGCTCAAAAGGCGAATATCATGGCTGCACGCGTTGTAGCAGATATTGTTAAAACAACATTGGGTCCGAAAGGAATGGATAAAATGCTTGTTGATTCTTCAGGAAACGTTACAGTAACGAACGATGGCGTAACTATCTTGGAAGAGCTTGAAATGGAACATCCGGTTGCCAAATTGATTGTTGAAAGCGCTCAAACCCAGGAAAATGAAGTGGGGGACGGTACAACGACTGTTGCGATGCTTGCAGGCTCGCTATTGGAACGTGCTGATAAATTGCTTGACCGGCGCATACATCCTACTGTAATCGTAAAGGGATATCGAGCTGCGGCTGAAAAGGCTCAAGAGCTTTTACGCAGTCTTGCTATTCGGGCAGATAGTAGAGAGATACTGATTCGTATTGCACTCACTTCTATGACTGGAAAGGGAGCAGAGGGTAGTAAAGATGCGCTTGCAGAAGTTATTGTCAATGCTATAGACAAAGTAGCTGAAAAGAATGTTGTTGATCTAGATCATATAAAAATTGCCAAAGTCAAATCACAAGGCACTATTGCAGAACTGATAGAGGGCATGGTTATTGACAAAGAGATAGTACATGCCGATATGCCTCGCGTGGTTAACGAAGCTCGTATCGCATTGCTTGATTTTTCGCTTGAGATTAGAAGCCCTGAGACTGATACAAAACTATCATTGACGAGCCCTGAACAATTGCGCACGTTTCTTGAGTCGGAAGAGCACATGCTGCGTGAGATGACTGCGCACATAGCGCAATCAGGAGCGACGGTCGTACTATGTCAAAAAGGAATTGATGACGTTGCCCAGTATTACTTGGCTAATGCAGGAATACTTGCCGTACGTCGCGTACCTAAAGCAGACATGGAAAAACTTGCCAAAGCTACTTCGGCGCGCGTTATATCCAATCTTGCGGACGTGAGTAAAGAGAAATTTGGATACGCACGTGTTGTTGAAGAAGTTCATCAAGGCGGAGAAAAAATGCTTTACATTCGCGGTTGCAAGAATCCTAAGGCAGTTACTATAGTTATTCACGGCAGCACTTCTCATACTATTGATGAAGTCGAACGTGCAGTTGAAGACGGCTTAGGTGTGGTTGCTTCAGCAGTACGTGATCAGTATGTTGTTGCAGGAGGCGGTTCAATTGAAATTGCACTTGCACAAAGATTGCGCGAATTTGCACGTACACTTGCAGGTAAAGAGCAGCTAGCTGTTGAGGAATTTGCTAATGCACTTGAAGTTATTCCTGAAACACTTGCTGAAAATGCAGGATTGGATGCGATTGAAATTATTACGGAGTTAAAAAAGAGACATGCCGCCGGAAAAACACGTGAGGGCTTAAACTTGTTAAACGATAGGATTGAGGATTGTTTTGCAGCAGGCGTTATTGAACCGTTGAAAGTTAAGACGCAAGCGTTGAACGCGGCGACTGAGGTTGCTACAACAATATTACGTATCGATGATGTGTTGGTAACAAAGAAATCTTTTGAGCGTACGCCGGTTAACTACGACGGAATGGATTAATAATCGTCTTCGTCTGCAGAATCATCATCGCCCTCTACATCGCCAAGAAGCAATGCAACGGTTTGCTCTACTAAGTCATTAACATCGTCTAACTCGCTATCTTCTAAGTCGTCTTCTTTCCAGGCCTTTACTTTGGTCTGAAATGCCAATAAATCTTGTCGTATTTCATCAAATGCTACAGTCATGTCTTTTTTAGAAATAGAGGGTTTTTATAGTTTATCAAGAATAGTTCGCCTCAATAATTGCAACTAATTTGGAGGCACATTCTTTATCTCCCTTGCCTTTTTCTACATGAACTTGAACAATAGATTGATACGGAATAGTTTTTTCTATTATAGCCCAGACACTTTTTGCATCAAAGCGATCGTCTTTGTGAGTGAGCTCGACTCTTCCTTTATACCTATTAGCTTCTTCAGCCATATCTGTGGCGGGCCGCATATGGATCCCTTGCGTATCTTTTACTTTCGCGCTGCTTTCATACCATTCCGAATTTGTTTCCATATTTGACTAGGCTAAGAAGAGCTATAAAAACGTAGTGTTTACCTGCGTAGAACTAAATAACTTTATAAATCTCCAGAAAGAGCTAGTTATATGCGGTCATAGTTTAGTGGTAGAACATCTGGTTGCCAATCAGAGAGTTCGGGTTCGATTCCCGATGACCGCAGTCTAGAATTTGAAATTAGATTGCTTTCCTCTTTCTTAACAGACTCTCTTCATACTCTCTCATTTGTTGTAGAGTTACTCGCTGTCCATTAAGAAAAGCTTGTTCCTCAGGTTCTGCCAATTTTAAAGACGAATCATCTAGGATGATGACTTTTTTAGGATTACGAACTTTTTTTGGTTTAGATTCTTCTCTTGATTCCGCCCTTGTAGGGTATTGCAGATCTGCGCTATAATAAAGAACAGGGCTTTGCCTTGTTCTTGCGATAACGGAGGAAGGCATAAAACAAAAGCCAAAATTAGTCGGCGTTGTTAGATGCTCATACTCTGGATCAAAATCAATACATTTAGTACGCTTTACCAAAGGCCTCCAAATACACGTAGCAATACCGAACCCAGGATCTACTTCACGAAGACTGTCACTTACGCGAAACTCTAATGTAGAATCAACAGAAATTGGAGGGTTCTCAATTAGCTTTCCGTCTATTGCAAGCACTTTGCTTTCATTTGCATAAAGTTCAACATCGCGCAATCCGCAAACGATAGCCAGAGCAAGGCCATAGGCTATTCTCCCTTCTTCAGGAGGAGCTTCTCCAATTTTACCTTCGCCCGTGTATCTAGAGAGTCTGACCACGTATTAATTAAGTTTTGAGATTTAAATAGATTTATAGAGTGTTTAACAACTTTTAAAAAGCGTCTTTAATACGAGAGACTAGGGCCCTGTAGTCTAGTGGCAAAACGCCTCGTTTACAC
>CAZRZR010000046.1:0-4218 GCA_964604715.1 Candidatus Woesearchaeota archaeon | reverse complement strand
GGGAAAAGTCGCTCTGCAGGCGACCGCAGTAGCCGCTGTGCCACGTGCGCATAACTAAGCATAAAAGAAGAGTTATTTAAATCTATCAGAACGAATTAAAAAATAAAATAAAAAAGAAAAATAAATCTACTTATTCTTCGTCATCTCGAGCATTAAGCTCTTTGATGCGTTCAGCAACTCCTTTTGCCTCTTGAGTCAAATTATCATGATACTCTTGAAGCATCTTGACCTTTTCATCACGAGTCAAAAAAGACCTTTGACTGCATTGTGCATATCCGTAACATCCCATCGCGTATTCACCTCCTTTCATGTCTTGTGTATACATATCGTATATACGATATAATGTATATATAAATCTATCGTACATACGATACATAATCTAAACGACAATGTTAAATAGCTTCTTATCATCGATAATATATGAAGAAAGATTGTTGTTGTGATATGAGGGGCATGCTTTCATTTTTGATATTATTTCTCCTGTCAAAAAAGCCCATGCATGGTCAAGAAATTGCATCGGAACTAGAAAAAAGGAAGGGCGATCGTCCAAGTCCAGGCACAATCTATCCGGCCCTTAAGTCATTACGAGAACAACAATTCATAGCTGAAAAAAAAGAAGGCAAGGCAATAGCCTACACAATCACTTCAGAAGGCAAACGTGCACTAGAAAACGCAAAGAAACAATTCTGCCGCATATTTATGGACGTGATGTAATCTTTCTAACCCTATCATAAATATCCTTAACGCGTACTCTAATACCTTCTTCGTCATCCTGGTGACAATCTTGAATTGGCCACACCTCAGTTTTATCTTCAGGAAATTTATCTAAGGCGACATCATCTGCAATAACAATAATTTTATCCGCCCATTTAATAATTTTAGGATTAATCAATTGAGGCTTATCTTCCACACGTTTAACACCATACTCTTTCAATACCTTCTTTACTGCCGAAGCAACATAAGGAAATCCAACATCAAGCTCAATGCCTGCACTTTTTACGTTATATTTAGGAGCGTATTTTTTAAATAAAGCCTCGGCTACCTTGCTTCTAAACCTGTTATGTTTGCAGATAAAAAGAATATTCATCATAAACGACCCCGACAGGATTTGAACCTGCGACCTGCGCATTAGAAGTGCGCTGCTCTATCCAGACTGAGCTACGGGGTCACACCAAAACGAGAAAAAATTGTTATTTAAACCTGTGCTTGGCCCAAGTTAAGACCTATCAAATGACGTCGTTGTGGCCCAAAAGAGGTTCCCGTTCTGTGCATATGTCTTCTAATATACCAAATAATAAGCGCCAAAAGAATAATTGCAATGATAACCCATAGAAGCCAACTTACTTTAGTAAATGAAATGTCGGTAATAGTTCTTCCAGTCACTCCGCCGCCTCCAGATCCTCCAGACTCATTACCATTACCTCCTCCAGATCCTCCGCCTGTATCACTTCCGTCGTTCGAAGAACTATTAGATTGATTATTTCCTGCACTAGGCGGACTAAATCCGCCACCTCCGCCGCCTCCTCCTCCGCCTCCGCCTGAGCTTCCACTACCAGTATCTCCTCCCCCTGTATCACTTCCGCCAATATCAATATTAACAGTAAATACCCTTTCCTCACTCAAATTACTATTGCCGGAAAGATCCGTACAATTAACGCTCCATACATGCTCTCCTTCATCAAAAGAAGCAGTATAATTTACAATATTCTCAACACCACTAACGAGCGCATGGCTATCGCGCAATTCACTATTAACATACAAGTCACATGAAGCATTACGATCATCAATAGCACTATAATTAAACGTCACAGTTGCATTTCCTGTGCCATTGTAGTTAATTCCATGAGGAGGATCAAGAAGAGTAAGATTAGGGATGCTTGAATCAACAGTAAACGTCCAGTTTCTTCGTGCGAAAGAACTAGCATTAGGTGTCGCCGCACTAAAACAGTTCCACCAATATACCCCATCAGCAAAAGAGTTATTATAATAAAATGTAAACGCAGATGTGCTAGTCGCTAAAGGTGTAAATTCAGAATGAATTAGCCCGGACGCATTCCATACGTATAGAGTGTTATTCTTAACTAATTCAGGGCTTGGGGAAATAGAATCACAAGCAAGCGAAACATTAGACTGCAAATAACTATCATTCACTGGAGAAATAAGATTAGTCAGTATATTCCCCACAGTAAAGGTAAAATTAGCAACACTTGAATTAGTATTGTTCATAACGTCAGAAGAAATACAATTCCATTTATAGGTTCTAGAAGACAAATTTGACAAAGCAAAAGTTACTTGACCAAACTCTCCAGAGAGATTAGTAAAATTAGACTTTACAACAGTACCATTAAGATAGCGCAAATAAAAACTAACATTCTTAAGCTGCCAATCGCTAACATTACAGCTGAAAAAGTAAGTAGTGTTGATTGCGACCGTCCCATCTGCAGGACTATCTAGAACAACATCTGGACGAGTGATATCAAGCGACCGTAAAGCAGCATCTACATTGATACGAGAATAATTATTCGTGGAGTAACTAATCTTTTTACCAGTACTAGAGAGAAGCGTTTCAAATTGAGTAGGTGTTCTTGAACGATTAGTCTTATGTAAATAGTCATTAAGCATTGCAATCGTACCTGCGACCATTGGTGTGGACATAGACGTTCCAGTCTTTATACAGTAGCTAGAACTAAGACAAGTAGAATTGATGTTTGTCCCAGGTGCAGCAACAGAAACCATTGTGCTGGCCCCCCAGTTAGCGTAAGAAGCACCGGTATCGTCTTTATTCGTTGCAGACACAGCAATAACGCTACCTATGCACGCAGGAGATGCAATTCTAGTAGGATTACCATTGTTACCCGTAGCAGCAGTCGCAGAGATGTTTTTATTGAAAGAAGCAAGTAGTGAAGTTCTTAGGCTGTTAAAGTTAGCATCGCAAGCTGAAGCAAAAAGCGTGGACGTTCCCAAACTCATAGTTATACCAGAGATATTATAAGCTACCTGATTAGCGTTGCACCAATCTACTGCAAACTTAATGCTTGTAGTAGTTGCTCCGGTTTCATCAGATCCAGGAAATACTTTTAATGCAATCAACCCAACTTTAGGAGCAACGCCATTAATTCCCCCAGAAGCTCCAACAATACCTGCAACGTGGGTACCATGTCCATTCAAATCAGTCTGGCTACAATTTGCTATGCACGCGTGTTCAACGCAATCAAGATTACAACCAACAACATTTCGAGAAGCTAGTTCTGAACCAGTAAAATCAATTCCTGTATCGATAACACAGATACTCTCTGACGCACCAGATATGTTAACTCCCTTGTATTGCCTCGCTTGAGCTTTTGAAGCGTTAATAATAATAACTGCATCTTGTAATGTTGCGTCAAATAAACGAATAGGTTCAACATCGATCACGTCCGAGCGTTGCATCAGAGAGTATGCTTCAGATGCAGAAACACGTGCTGTAAAAGAACCATCGCTAAACTCGCGCAATACTTTCTCACGCGCAACTCCCCTATACCTATCATCACCGCGTCCCTTCGTATTAACAATAACCTCTCTCTGTTCAGTTTTAGAAAAATAAGTCTTTAGTTCATCAGGAAGCTCATCGGCAAGCAATGCCGGATTATCGACAGATGGCGTAGAATGAGGCTCCTGGACACTTACAGTTTCTGTATCAGACGCAACATCCATCACATCTTTAGTATGTTCAAAAGAATCGTTAGAATCAATCGAATTATTATTAATCGCAAACCCAGTTAAAGTTTTGTAGTTAAGAACAAACAGACTAAAAATACCGAAGCATACAACTACAAACGCAAAGAAAATCCTCCTTTTACTTGGCATAACTAAATACAATAAAGGAACTATTTAAATCTTAGAGAATTGAGCCCTTTTTTACGAATAAAGTACCAAATGAAATAAGCCCCTACAAGAACAATGAGGATAACGCCCCAAATACTGAGTGTCTTTCGATTACTGTCTGAAATTACAAATCCAGTAGTTCTGCTTGATCCAAGAAATACAGGGTATGTTGCGTCCATGTGATCGCTTCCCGTGTCTAAAGAAAGAGCAAGACTGAACTCCCCATAAGCATCTTTAGGCAATTCAAACGAAAACGTAGAAGTAGAAGTCTGTGAAGCACTTGCCTGCAATTGAATTGTTCCAGAAGTAACTTCCACATTGTTAAGACCCTTCAAGATATAAGCTAAAGAAATA
>CAZRZR010000045.1:0-4273 GCA_964604715.1 Candidatus Woesearchaeota archaeon | reverse complement strand
TTGTTGAACTTTAGACTTAATACTTTCAGCAGTTCTTATTTCTGTTTCCGAAGAGGCAATTTTTTTAGACGCTTCAAGTTCAGACGAAGTAAGCTCGTTGAGTCGTTTCCTTGTCTGCTCTAATGAATGGGAGATATCATGGATGGCCTGTGTACAAGCCTTGCTGTCCGGATACTTAAGATTAAGAGAGTAATCTTCAATTTGCTTCAGAACTGCATCTGACTCGCCCGTTATACGTGATCGTTGAGATTCCTTGTCACGTAAGCGATCTTTAAGAGAGTTTAGCTCTGTTTTAATTGAATACATCCGTTTACGTTCTTCTTCTATACGCGCTAACTCTTGTTTCTTCTTAACTAGCTCAGCCTGCTTTTTAGCGACAAGAGGAGATTCATTCCTTAACTCTGAAATTTCATGCTCATACTGGGGCAACGAAGAAGAAATTTCATGCGTTCTGCGTTCAATCTCCGCTTTGCGATGTTCAAGATTTTCTCTTCTAACCTTGAGTCCTTCAAGCTCAGCTTTGAGATTAGCTATTTGTGTATGCAATGTATCTTGTTCAATGCCAGTTGCATGTTGAATATGTTTGTTGATTTGAATTATGCGTTCATTTAATACATCAATATTTTTTTGCACTTCCTCTGCTTTGTTCTTTAACGCATCTTTCTGACCTGTTTTTTCTTCAATGGACTTTTTTATCGACTCCAATTCGTGCTCTTTTTCTTCTTTTCTTTTATGTAAAATAGATGCCTTACAACGCTTGATTGTTATTTCAAGCTCCTTAAATTTAAGTGCTTGTGAACGCTCATTCTCAAGGTTTCTTAAGAATGCTGTACGTTCACGTAAGATTGCAGCTATTTCACGTAGCTTTTCTTCTGTCTTTTCCAGTTCATGAAGAGATTTTTCCTTTCGTGATTCGTAAATAGAAATCCCTGCAACCTCTTCAACTACTTTACGACGATCTTCTGGGTGCATACGAACAACTGCTTGAATTTGACCCTGCATCACTAGATTAAACCCGTGTGGATCTATACCTGCCTGTGCAAGAATCTCGATAACATCTGCACGCGTTTTTACTTCATCATTTATTTTGTAGATACTCATGCCGTTATTGCGAACTGTTCGCCCTAAAACGACTTCGTCATTGTCTAACCCGAACGTTCTATCTTGGTTGTCAAACACCAACTGGACGGATGCTTCCCGTGCAGGTTTTACGTATTTAGAACCCATAAAGAGCAAGTTCTTGGCTTTTGCGGCCCGGATCGACTTACTTGATAAACGACCAAGAACAAAACATAATGCGTCAGACACGTTACTCTTGCCGGAACCGTTTGGTCCAATAATAACGTTAATTCCTTTATCAAAGACAATTTCGGTTTTATTAGCAAACGACTTAAAACCGTGCATCACCAGCTTTTTTATGTGTGCCATAATCCTACGAGGGAAGGACTTATTTAAAGATTCTGAATATTAGCTTTAGACGATAATAATCCTTATAAATTGATTAGAAGTGACTGCTCAGGAACACATGGTTAATGTTAAAAAGTTGGTAGGAAAAGAAAGCCAAGTTGTTGCAGTGTTGTGTATGCAATATGGCGATAGTGGAAAGGGGAAGTTTTCTGATTTATTAATGAGATCCTGGGGAGATGTATGTGCCCGAGGCACGGGAGGAGCAAACGCAGGACATACTGTTTTTGTTGGAGGGAGGAAAAGAATTTTCCACCTCATTCCCGCAGGAATTACTTATGACAATGAAGGTAAAATCACTATTTTAGGTCAAGGAATGGTTATTGACCCTTTGGAATTTCAAAAAGAGATAAGAGAGATACAATCAGCAGGAGGTAGCCATGACGGCCTCTATGTAAGCGAAGAAGCTCATGTTGTAATGCCCTATCATATTGAGATGGATCGTTCTAATAAGTCACAAGCTAACGGAGGAATTGGGTCAACAGGAAGAGGCATAGGTCCTGCCTATGCAGATAAGATTGCTCGCGATGGAATAACAATTCGAGATTTACTTAAGCGCGATACCCTCATTAGAAGATTAGAAACTCTCAGATCTAAATTCCCTGAGCGAGGCATTAATATCGAAAGAATAGTCTCGGAGCTTGATGATTCTATACGGTTTATTAGATCGTTTGCTGACGATACCGGCGCGAGAATGCATAACCTACTAGCTGAAGGCAAGAAAGTAGTGCTGGAGGGTGCGCAGGGAGCCCTACTGAGCGTAGAACATGGAACATACCCTTACGTAACTTCTTCTGACTGTACTTTGAATGGAACCGCTTCCGGCGTAGGCATTTCTGCGAATAAAGTGGATTGCGTGTTGGGCATATGCAAATTTCCAATTATGAGCAGGGTTGGAGCAGGGCCTTTCCCAACAGAATTTGGCGGCAGATATTCTGAGCTCTATTGTGGACAAACACATGCAGTGAACGGTAAAGAGGAATCTGTGTGGACTCGAGAAGCAGAGAGAAAAATCTTTCCAGATCCTGATTCATTGATTAATAGTTCGAGCGAGTTTCTACAAGGCATAGGTGCGCGTATGCTCGCTGATGAGTATGGTGCGACCACTGGAAGACCTAGAAGAGTGGGATGGACTGATGCAGTCTCCGCACGTTATACTGCTCGAGTTAGCGGAGTAGATAAATTGGTTTTGACGAAAGTCGACTCAGTCCCAAATCTTAAAGAATTCAGAATCTGCATCGGTTATTCGGACGGTACACAAACAAGCGAGAGATTTCCTAGATCCTCGGACGAACTAAGAGGAGTTACTCCAATCTATAGCACTTACAAAGGGTTTGGAGATCTTGGGAGCGTTAATTGCCTTAACAAAGCACCAGATAGTTTACGAAACGCGATAATAGACTTTGAAAAATTTGTGGGTCCTCGCGTTGGAGCCGTATCTGTCGGCCCTGAGGCTGATCAGACGTGGATAAATTAATACTCTAACAAACTCTTTTGTTTTCTGCTCTTTTTCTCTTCTGAGGGAAACATCTCTGTCCAGGTTGCCCAGGATTTGCGGAATATGCCGGAGTCGCTTAGACGCGAACCGTTTTCTCGTAAAAAAGCTTTTGTAAATGGATCTGAAGGATAGCCTGATCCAATGTCGCCATACTCGCGCTTGATTTTATCTACTTCTATTTCACGCGTTACCTTTGCCAATATTGACGCAGCTGAAACAACGGGATGATTAAAGTCTGCTTTATGTTCGCACACGACATCTAGATTTTCTGTATGGGCAATGAATGAAAGCAGTTTTTCACGCCACTTAACGGTGTTGATAGAAGGGCAATCTACGATGACTTTAATTTTCTTTTTTTTATCGTTGAGTGCGTTGATGACTTCGGCCATCTTTCTAGCTTCTAGAGTGTTTAGATTTTCGTTTCCTAGTACTGCTGAATCAATCTCTGCTGGAGAAGCTTTAACAATATAATGTGAAATAACCTGCTTTTCGATTAACTCTGCAATTCTAACTCGCTCTGGATGTGTCAGTAGTTTGGAATCTTTTGCACCTAATTTTTTAAGTTCTTTTTCTTGATCTTTTTCAATCAGTACGCCTGCTAGAATCATAGGGCCGATAAGAGGTCCACGACCAGCATCATCAATACCTAAAAGGAACATAGATTAGTTAGAAATAAACAGTTTATAAAAACGTGCACTCATTTAAAGAAAGGTAAAATTGCAGGCAATAATTCTGCATCTTCTCCCGTAAAATGCCCTTTGTTACGTTCAACGATTATATCAGAACCCAATCTTGTCTTAAATATGTCTTTGTTGTCTAACGGAACGTATGGGTCATTGCCTGAGAAAATAGCTAGAGAGCGCGGCAAGTTTTTTTTGACCTTCATATAATCCATCGGCGTTTCAATCCAAGGTTTAGCTATTGCTTCTTCATCTTCAGATTCTAGACCTTGTAACGTAAACCAACCTGCTACGAATACCGCACCACCACATGCATTGTTTTGTGTAGCTAAATAGCGCATGATCGTCTGGCAGCCAATACTATGGCCTACGAAAAACGTGTCTGAATCTAGCTTTCCAACTTTATTCGATAAGTGAGAAACCCATTTCTTAATAACTGGCTCGTCAGCGTTTGGCATTGCGAGAACATTAACCTCGTATCTTCTCTTTTCTAATTCTGACTTGAGCCATTGGTACCAATCGCTCGTTTGAGAGCCGCCCCATCGATGTACTATGAAGACTCGTTTCATTGTAAAAATAGCGCGGGCAGGATTTGAACCATGCGACCTCCGGGTTATGGGCCCGGCGAGAA
>CAZRZR010000044.1:0-4401 GCA_964604715.1 Candidatus Woesearchaeota archaeon | reverse complement strand
AGGAAATTCCTTCAAACGTCACGATGCTAAATCCTCTTCTTTATGAAGAAGAAGTCTGTTCTGGCGCGGCATTGGCATATTTGTTTGCACGCGAACTAGCTCATACAAACAAAGATCTGGCAAGCCTAGCAGTATTAGGAATGATTGGAGACATGTTTGATACTAACATAGGAAAACGATACGATTCTATATTAAAAGATGCTGAAGTAACAGTCAGAAAAGGCCTCATACTATACCCTTCTACAAGACCTCTTGATAGAGCCTTAGAATACTCAACAAGCCTTTACATTCCAGGCGTTACAGGCTCGTTCAAAGGAGTAATGGAACTATTAAGAGACGCGGGAATAACAAAAAGCCCTACAGGATATAAGAGCTTAGCCGAATTAACTGAAGAAGAAATGTCCAAACTAATAACTGCAATAATGCTAAGAAAAATAGGCGACGGCGTGGCAAACGACATAATAGGAAATATGTATTTAATCAAATTCTTCAATAAAGTAGAAGACGCACGCGAGCTCTCTGCAACAGTCAATGCATGTAGTCGTATGGGCTATCCTGAAGCGGCACTAGGATTTTGTCTTGGCAATAAAGAAGCAAAAAAAGAAACAGAGAAAATATACGTAACGTACAAGCAAAATATTGCTTCAGCTCTAAAATACCTATCCGAAACAGAGAAGATTACAGGTAAAAACTACACAATTATCAATGCCCAGGATAAAATAAAAGATACAATAATAGGAACGGCAGCGTCAATTATGTCATTCTCTCCCCTCTACCCCGAGGGTACGGTAATAATCGCAATGGCGTACGATCAGGATAAAATAAAAGTCTCTGCAAGGTTAGCCGGTAGGAAGGGGAGAAATGTGCGTGAAATTCTTACTAAAGCAGTTATCCCATTCCAAGGTGAAGTTGGAGGCCACCCTAATGCGGCAGGAGCTTTGATTTCACGTCAACAAGAGTCAGAATTCATCAAATCCCTCCAAGAAGTCTTAGAAATAGACTTGATAAAGGTTTAAAAAACACCCCCTGCAGTAATTATATGGTTAATAGTAAGTTCCTCAAGGTACGCTGCCCGCGCTGCAAGAATGAACTCGTAGTGTTCGGAAAAGCATCGACAAAAGTAAAGTGTTCTATATGTAACATACTACTAATAAAAACTAGCGGGGGAAAGGCTAAAATACAGGCCCAAGTTAAAGAAATATTATGACAGTAAAAGAAGACGACTTAGTGTTATGTATGGTAAAAAGCATAGATGGAACTACAATATTTCTAGAGATAGAGGGCAATGGTCAAGCGAGCCTAGCATTCTCAGAAGTCTCTCCTGGAAGAATAAGAAACATACGTGAATTCATCAATATAGGGAAGAAAGTAGTATGCAAGGTACTTCGTATAAGAGGAGATCACATAGAGTTAAGCCTGCGCAGAGTTACAACCAAAGAACGCGAAAAGGTACTTGATAGATATACTAAAGAACGCACCCTATTAGCGATCCTAAAACCTATCTTGGGCGAGAAAACCCCTCAAATTATAGAAAAAATAAGCAGCCAGTATGAATTAGCAGACTTCTTAGACAGCGCGCGAGAAAATCCAAAGCTTATCGAGCCATTTGTATCAAAAACAGAAGCAGCAAATCTAGAGAAAATATTTACTGAAAAGCGCGAAAAGGAAAAAGAAATAAAGCGAACTGTCACGATCAAATCTACAAGCGAATCAGGAATTAACGACATACAACAGGTCTTAACAACAGCTAAAGCAGACGTCCGTTATTTAGGATCCTCTAAATTTTCAGTTATTGTAAAAGAAAAAGAATTCAAACAAGCAAACACCAAAATAGCTCAAATTCTAAAAGAAATGGAAGAAAAAGCTAGAGCATTAAAAGTTCAGTTCGAAGTCAAAGAATGAAAATCCGCAAGTGCCCAAGTAATCATTACACATTACAAGAAAGTTGCCCATTATGTAAAAAAGGCACCAAAGAAGCCCATTATAAGTTTGTAAAATGACCTCAAAAGAGCGTCTTCTGCGCAATTTCTTGTTTAACTACTTCAATATCTTTTTCCCATAAAGGCAGCAATTTTCTATTGTAAATAATTGCAGCCGGATGAAATAGAGGAATAAGTTTTATCGACAATCCTTCAAAATTAATAACTCTAATTTTCCCATGTAACTTAGTGATCCCTTCTTGAGAATCCATCTTACCAACGTCTCCGCCCGCCATAAAAAATTTAGTAGCATGGTTGCCTAAAGAACAAATAACCTTTGGTTTCATTTCCTTGATCTGAGCCACAAGCCACGGGGTGTGCTCCCTAATCTCTTCAGCCAGAGGTTCTCTATTTTCAGGAGGCCTGCACTTCAAAATATTAGTAATATAAAGATCGTCTAAACTCAAACCTACTTTTCCCAAGAGATTGTCAAGGTTCTTTCCCGCAGCCCCTACAAAGGGTAATCCTTGCTCATCTTCATTTCTCCCAGGAGCTTCACCAACAAAAAGAATTTTTGCATTCAAATTACCCTTTCCGACCACAATATTCTTACATTGTTTGCAGATCTCAGTCCGCTTAACGCGTTCAATATAATCAAATTCAACCATACTAATAAAAAAACAGCTGACTTTTAACTATTTACATACTAAAACAACAATGTTTAAAACACCCAGTTTCATCAGCAATTCATGAAAGCAATTGAACGTACGCTTGTACTAATTAAACCAGACGGAGTAGTTCGCTCGTTAGTCGGCGAAATTCTCTCACGTTTTGAAAAGACTGGACTGAAAATAATCGCAATGAAAATGGTCTGGGCAGACGAAGAATTAGCGAAGAAGCATTATGTGCTTGATGAACAATGGGCTCAGAACGTCTACGATAAAACTAAAAAAACCCGAGAATCCGAGGGCCAACCCTTTCCTTACAAAAACGCTCTTGAATATGGTCGCATGATTCAAGGATGGAATGCTTCATTCTTGCGAGAGGGACCAGTAGTCGCAATAGTGTTAGAAGGCCCCCATGTAGTTGAAATCGTGAGAAAAATGGTAGGTTCAACAGAACCCCGCCAGGCATCTCCAGGAACAATACGTGGAGACTATGCAATGATAGAGTCATACGCCCTAGCAAACGATAAATCTCGCGTCTTAAGAAATCTAGCCCACGCTTCAGACAGCCCAGAAACTGCAGAACGTGAAATTAATCTATGGTTCACTAAAAAAGAAGTTCACAGCTATAAAAAAGATCTAGATCAGCACCTTTAATCTAAGCGGAGTACTTAAAAACCCGCCTTTCTCACTTTCGATAAGCCCCCATAGTTTATCGGATAGAATGCAACCTTGCGGAGGTTGAGAGCGAGGTTCAATTCCTCGTGGGGGCGTTATACTACCATTCCCCATATCTGAATAAAAGAGCTTTCTCCTGCAAAATGGTTAATATATTTAACAAAAGGCAATACGTCTCTCGTAGTCTTAACTAAAACGAAACTATTCCCCTTAACTGGAAAAATAAGAGGATCACTTTCGCCGCGACTGTAAATTAAAGACCCTCCACATTGTGACTTCCACAGGTCTGAGAAAAAAAGAGAAAATCCTAAACCCTGTTTCAAATTTTCCGCATCGTGCAGCAAAGTAAAATCTTTATGCTTAAACTTGCGAGCTTCAATCTTCACATCTTTAGTCTTAACACCGCAAACGTCTTGTAAAAGAGATAAAAAGTTAGCAGAATGAAAAAAAGAGTCAACCTCTTTTGGCATATCTAATAAAGTATATGAATATCTATCTGGAATAAAAACCTGTGATCCTCCAGCCTTCAATAACGAATCAAAAAACGTTCTATAAGATTGCTTAATTAAAAAGTCATTCAACAGTAAATGATTCGGTTTAAGCTGCTTAAAACTAATTGCCATCTGATCAATTACAGCATCATAGGCATAGAGAGGATTAAGAGAAGAAATCATTAGTGAAGCCATCCTCCAATTGCATATCTATCTTTTTTAGACAAGTTTTCTTCAACCATATGGAAACTCACCGCGCTTACTTCAAAAATCATCAAACTATTCCAGGTAGGAAGATAGTGAGCCGCTGCAGTCGCAGGCTTTTTATTCTTAGAGTCGAAAATAACGAAACGTGCGCCATCCTTTTCCTCAAAATCCTTAGAGAGGTATAAAATATATGCAATACGTCGATCTTCAAGCTGATCATCATGACAAAGCAAATAATCTCCCGACTGATACAAGCTACCTGCCAGGTCCAACGCCCCAGGTTTAACTCTAATTCCTGTCACACTTGCCATCCATTGAGCAAATTCCTCAGACCCCACAGTCAAATAAAACGACTTCAATAGCTCATTAATACTTGTTTCAAGATCATTTGTTTGGTTAAGAGAAAACAAATCGCTTTCTCTATGATGAAACGGTTCTTTC
>CAZRZR010000043.1:0-5089 GCA_964604715.1 Candidatus Woesearchaeota archaeon | reverse complement strand
GTGGATAGGGTTTAACTCGGCTACATTTTTGGTGCTTGGAATTTTATTGCTGGTAAGTACTACAGCAATTATCGGAATTTCTTATTCGAACTATCTTGACAGCGCGGTAGAACCTGGAAGTCTAACTATTCCAGAGCCCACTGATACAAATCAACCTGAAACAACTAAAACCTCGACCAATACAACTGTATCTTCAAGCTCGTCTGGAGGAGGCTCACATGGCGGCGGTGGAGGTGGTGGCGGTGGAGGTGGCGGAAACGATGGAGGAAATAGTGGCGCACCACCACAAAGTCCAGGATTATTAATTTCCTTTAACAATCCAACACCTAGCGAAGGCGCATCATTTGGGGACCTTAACTTAAACATCAGTACTAATACATCTGATGACGATGGCAGGTATAGTTTTCTTGATTTTAATCATGATTTATTGCTCTGGATGCGGGCAGAAAATAGTAACGTTTACGATGAAAGCTCTTACAAAAATAATGCAAGCGTTTATGGTTCTCCCCAAATTATTTCTGGAAAATTTGGAAACGCAATTCAGTTTGCAAGTAATCTGGATTCTATTAGAGTTAACAATTCTGCTACGCTAAATATTACTAAAGAATTTAGCGTGTCATTATGGTTTAAAGGAACAGATGCTAGATATGGCCAATTTCTAGCAGGCAAATGGGATGGTTCAACAGCAGGTGAAATTTCTTGGTTTATGGATATTGCAAACGGAGGAATATGCGACGGCCTTGACTTCTACGTGTCTAAGGATGGAAGTTCGTTGGTCGCTAATCGCGTTTATGCGCGTGTGTGTAATCAGACATACCAAGATGGACAGTGGCATCACCTTACAGGAGTATTTAATGCTGGGCAAGAAATTTCGATTTATGTAGATGGCAATTTATTGAATACCAATATGAGTGGAACCGTAGCTAATGTTACTATGATTCATACCAATAATCATTCCCTCTTTGTTGGGTCAAACGCAATTCAGTTTTACAACGGTTCAATTGATGAATTTATCCTGTTTAATCGTTCGCTACGTTCAGAAGAGGTTAAGGCTCTTTATGATTCCAGTGCCAATTCGTACAATAGAATTTTTGCTCTTGCTCCCGGAGTTAGACCTTTAACTCTCGAAGCCCATGCCGTAAATATTAAGGCAGAAACAATTGGGTCTCAAAGAAATATTTCTTTAACTTCGGTTTGTAGTTTACAAGATTTAACGAGCATTAATTCTAACTTATCTCTTTCGTATAAACAATGGTGCAATATTGATTTGTCTAGTTTTCCTAACTGGCAAGCTTTAGGTGTTAGCGGTTCTAACGTAACTAACTTTACAGGAATATATGATGGAAATGGATATAGTATAGCAAACTTGAAGCAGGTGAATGCTTCTCTTGGCGGATTATTTGGGTCAACATTCGGCGGAACACTTAGGAACATTACCCTGGTTAATATGGATATTATTGTGAACAGATCGGACAGTTACTCATCTGCAGGAGGATTAGTTGCCCTGAGTTATAAATCGACCATACTTAACTGTTTCACGAATGGTTCTATCAAAGGAGTTTCCTATTTAGGTCTTGGAGGATTGGTTGGATACTCTGAAAGCACCCTAGTGCAGGATTCATCTTCTTCGGCAACTGTCGGAAGTAATCAATTTAACACTTTCTTTGGATTAGGCGGAGGACGGGGAGTTGGAGGAACAATTGGAACAAGCGTTAATGATACTATCTTAAACGTTCATGCTTCTGGTTATATTACTGATGTTACTGCCGGAGGATTGATAGGTTATTTGGTAGATGGTATCGTTGACAATTCCTCTGCTTCGGGAAATGTTTCTGGTTGTGCTGGCTTAGTGTGCCATATGGAATCTGAAAATAAGGATGCTCTGATAAACAACTCTTATGCTACTGGAAATGTAGATGGTTTGGGAAGTACGTTGGGAGGACTTGTAGGATATATGAATTCGGCTATAAGTGGAGTAAAGATAACTCTTATTTCCAATTCATATGCTGTCGGTAATGTTACCCCATATACTTCCGGAGGAGTTTATATTGGAGGATCAGCGGTAGGCGGTTTAGTCGGCGGATCCACATATAGAGGTTTCTTTGAAAACACCAGCGCCTATGGTACAGTTAAGGGAAGTATTGCTGGAGGACTTGTAGGGAGTCTAGTGACGTCTCCAAACCAGGCCGATTTAGGATTTTCTATTAAGAAGTCTAGTGCACATGGAACAGTTATTTGTAACGGAAGTCAGTTTCCAAATAATGGTGCAGGTTCGGCCTCTAACGGAGTCGGAGGATTGGTTGGATCCATTTCATCCGGAACTAACGGCGCAACTATTGGATCAGTTATTCAATCTTCTTATGCTACTGGAAATGTTATAGCTGTGCGGTGCGCTTCTACTGTTGCTGGAGGACTTGTAGGAGGAGTCGGAGCAGGTTTATCTAATTCAGGTCTGGCATTAATAAGCAATTCATATGCTATTGGATCTGTGTCTTCTAATGCGACTGCTAACGTGAATGGTACTGGAGGACTTATAGGAAGAGTTACTAATGTCTCAATTCTTAACTCCTACTCTACAGGTGCTGTGTCAAGTAGTTCTGGAGCGATTGTTGGAGGACTTGTAGGAGTTTCTAATTATTCTAGTACAAGTTCTTCTTACTGGGACACGCAAACGAGCGGACAAGCAACTAGCGCTGGAGGAGCGGGAAAGACAACAAGCCAAATGCAACAACAGTCAACTTTTATCGGATGGGATTTCAGCAACGTGTGGGAAATGCTTCCGGCGAATTATCCGAGCTTACGATGGCAAACCGGCAATTGCCCAGGTAGTTGTTCTCCTGAAAACAGTGAACAAAAACCATTGTTTAGCACCACAGTAATCGGAGTGCTAATAATTCATATTATAGCAATCTTGGTTTGCGCAATACTTTTCTTTTTCCTACACCATAGAGAACATGAGACGCATCAATTATCAAGTAAAGAAAAATTAGAAAGCGCAGAGGAAGATTAAGCGAATTTTTCTATTTTAAAAGAAACATCTTTCTCTGTCAACTCGCTAATGCGCCAGACACGCTTTGAACCATTTTCCGCTTTTAAAACAAGATGCGTTATTTGAAACCCATTGTTTGTATCTGCAATAAGGTTATAGCTACCTTGTTCAACTATTGTATCGCCACCTAAAGATGCCTCTTTTTGTGCTTCCATATCTTTTGTTATACGCAGGTATTTAATAATCTTTTGCTTCAGACAGAATGTATTTATACACACCTTGTGTTTTCGACCTATGAAAAGGGTAGTGATTATTGGAGGAGGATTTTGTGGAGCTCAAGTTGCTAAACTGCTTCAAAGAGAATTTAGTGTCACACTAGTGGACACCAAAGATTATTTTGAATTTACGCCAGGGGTTTTACGAGTGGCAGTTAATCCTTCGTACAAGTCTGCACTACAAATAAAACATAAGCAGTACTTAGGAAAAGGAAAGTTGATCATAGGGAAAGTTAAGGAAGTTTCTCCTAGGTATGTGCAAGTTAATCGAAGAAAAATACCTTATGACTACCTGGTTATTTCCAATGGGGCCTATTATAGAAAGTTTGGTGCTATCAATGCTATTGTTGCAACTCAAGCCAATGTTCTTGAGTCTGTAAGTAAGAAACTAAACAAGGCCAAGAACATCGCGATTATTGGAGGAGGATTTATTGGAGTCGAACTTGCCGCAGAGATTTGTACTTCAATGATCGATAAAAAAATAACCCTGATCAATCTGTCAGATCGGTTGCTAGAAAGAAGTAGCGTAAAAGCAAGTGAATACGCAAAACAATTTCTCAAAGAGCGAGGCGTTAGTGTTGCTTTAGGCGAGAAAGTTACCGAGCAAAAAGGCAATGAACTTATAACAGAAAAGCAAACTAAAATCCCTGCAGAGGTTGTTTTTAGTTGCACAGGGATTGCGGTACAAGCAGACTTTATGAAAAAGCACTTTTCGTCTTCTATAAATGATAGGGGCGCAGTTATCGTTAATGATTATTTACAAGTGAATGGAACTAAGCATATTTTTTGTGGAGGAGACATATCCAGTTTTCAAGAAGAGAAAACCGCACAGGCAGCGGAAAGACATGCAGAGATTATCGTAAAAAATATATTCGCACTCGATAGACATCGAAAATTAAATAAATATGTTTCGAAAAAAAGACCTATGCTTATTAGCCTAGGAAAGTGGCAATGTATTTTTGATTACAATCGCATATGTCTTGCAGGATTTATGCCTGCACTGATGAAATGGTACGTTGAGAAAAGAACTATGTGGAAATACTCATGAAAGCAAAAGAAAGACATACATTCTGGGGAGAGATCGGAGATATGATTTACACTATATTCTTGATCGTGAAGTTTATACTGACAATACCTTTTTACATCATTAAAGGCATCGTATATTTAGTCAATAAAGAAGAGACGCATTTAGGAGAAGTTTCTGTAAAACGAGCGCGTGAATCAATAAAGCCCATTTATAAATCGTTTAAAGTTATAACTAAGTTGAAAGGCAATTACGCTTCATGGGAGAACATGGTGCTAAAAAGCGATAGTAAAATAGGAATTATCGTCGGTGCAAGGGGTTCTGGAAAAACTGCTTTTGGAATCAAACTATTGGAAAATGTCTACGCGAAGAAAAAACGCGCATGCTACGCGATAGGATTTAATCCGTCCACGTTGCCTTCATGGATTACTGTAGTTAGCGCACCAGATGAAATTCCAAATAATGCGTTTGTATTAATCGACGAAGGCGGAATATTGTTTAGTTCACGACGTGCTATGAGCAACCCTAATAAGTTGCTCGGAGATTTGCTGTTGATCTCAAGGCACAAGAACTTGAGTATTCTCTTCATTGCCCAAAATTCAAGTAATCTAGATGTTAACATTATTCGTCAAGCAGATTATCTTGTGCTTAAACCTAGCGCGTTACTGCAGAAAAACTTTGAGCGTAAGATTATTCAAGAAATTTATACATCGGTGGAAAAGGAATACGAATCGCTTAAAGGTATGAAGGGAATAACCTATCTTTACTCTGATCCCTTTCAAGGTTTTGTCACCAATGATC
>CAZRZR010000042.1:0-5292 GCA_964604715.1 Candidatus Woesearchaeota archaeon | reverse complement strand
ATCCCGGTTCGATTCCGGGTCCGGGCGTTTCCTATTTCTGTCCCAATTACATTTTTAAACAATCAATATTGACATTTCAATGGTCAATTTAGTCTGTTTAGACAGAGATGGAACTGTCAACGAAGATGATAACTATTATTTAGGAAGTTCCCCTCTTTGGAGAGAGCAGGCAAGAATCTTATCTGGTGTAAGTGAAGGAATTAGGAAACTTAATGCACTAGCTAATACCGAAGTATTTATTGTGACTAATCAATCAGGTGTTGCAATAGACGAACCTCAATTTGCTGAACTTACTGAAGAACGAATGCATGAAGTTAATAGACATATTTTACGACTATTGGCTGATCAAGGAGCGAGAGTTAGAGGTTATGAAGCATGCCCGTTTGTTGATTTAAAGTATGTTAAGAAAGCTCAAGAAAGAGGATGGAAAATACATCCCCAATACGTTATGGAGGGGCATCGCGATTTAAAACCAAATATTGGAATGTTAGAAAAATGTGCTTCTCAATTAGGGCGAGACTTGAAATCGGTTTCTCTTTTTGTTATAGGCGATAGAGCTTCTGACGTAGAACTTGGACTGAATGGAGGAGGAACAGGCATTTTAGTAAGCGGACCAAAAACACGCGAATTGGGCGATGTAGATAAAGTTAGGGCTATGCAAGGAAAATATGCAGACAGAATATACATAGCACAAGACTTTTTAGATGCGGCAAGATATATTGGAGAGAGAAATACCTAAAGTATATTCAACTGAGATAATTTGTTCTAGCGCGTGATCCGGGCATCTCTAATATTTGATACAATTGCAACATATTTTAAACCTGAATAGATAGTTTTAATCTATGGAAAATAAAATCCTAATTGTTGGAACAGGCGGAAGTGGAAAAACAACACTTGGAAAGAAAATCGGAAAAATTCTTCAAATAGAGAGTATAAGCACGGATGATTTAAGATATTCAAAAGACTTCAAAAAAAGTTTCAATGAAAAAATAGTTATTAATTCAATAAAAAAGATTATATCCAAAAAACAGTGGATAATTGACAGTGTCTATAACGAAAACTACATTCTGCCTATTGTTAATAAAGCAAAGCTAATAATTGTTTTAAAATCTTCAAGATTAAAACTTATATATAGAGTCCTAAAAAGAGAAATAAAAAGAAGAAAATCTATCCCGAACATAATTAAGCTGCTCTATTGGTCTCAGAAATTTAAAAATCATAATGAAAAAGCCCATACTATCTTGATTAAAAAGAAGAAAATAAAAGAAATAGTCCTAAGTAATAAAAAGGAGATAGATAAATTTCTTAGTTCAATAAGTTATTAATCTCTAAACATTGAATAACTGTAGCACCTTTGCTCTGCTTGTGGTCCGGGCGTAAATTTATATCATCTACTCATTATTTCAATTAATGAAACTTTTACTGACCTCTGCAGGGATAACAAACAAATCCTTAGAAAAAGCATTTAGAGAGCTTGTTAAAGGCGAGATAAAAATTGTATTTATACCTACTGCAGCCAATCTTGAAGACGGCGAGAAAGACTGGTTGATTAAAAACTACAATCAGTGCGAAGAGCTGGGAACAGTCGATATTGTCGATATTTCTGCAATTGATAAGAAGATTTGGTTGCCCAGACTGGAGAGAGCGAATGTTCTTGTTTTCGGAGGAGGGAATACTGGACACTTGATGAGAGAGATAGTCAAATCAGGACTGGACAAGGAGCTGCCTCGCTTATTAAAAAATCGCGTTTATGTTGGAATAAGCGCGGGAAGTCTTGTTACAAGCACAAAAATCTCGGCGAGCTCTGAATTTCTGTATGGTGATGAACATGACGATGATCCTGATGGACTAGGATATGTTGATTTTCATATACGGCCCCATTTAAACTCTCCCTATTTTCCCAAAGTTAACGATAAGAATCTAAGAGAAGTTTCCAAAAAACTTAAAGGAAATTTGTATGCAATTGACGATAATTCTGCTGTTCTTTACATAGACGGCAAGATAAAAGTTATTTCTGAAGGTGTTTGGAAGAAGTATTAACTAACTAAATGTTCGTTTTGTGAACGATGGTTCTAAACCAGCTTATCAATAGCAAGAATAACTTCAGTTAATTTTTTCCTCTAAATAGGCAAAACAATCTATTCCTCTAACTGTAATGTAGCCATTATCTGCTAACAATTTTTGACATAAGTATTTCTGTTTTTCTGTTAAATGCCTGTCCTCGAAAATAATAATAGAAGGTTTGATCTTGTCAAATGGAATTTGTTTTAGAACATGATAATCGTATCCCTCGGTATCTATTTGTAAAATATCTATTTTAGTGACCTTATGCTTTTTAAGAAGAGCTTGCAAAGTCACGACAGCTACTTTTTCTGTTATCATGTGTTTTTCAATATCTTGAATCCGGTGAGCATGCTTTAGAATATGCCTTTTATCGAAAGACCCAATCTCATCATACCAAAGAGGTAGATTTTCTTTATCGCTTTTTTTAAGTAAATAGAAATTTTTGTATCCCTCTTTATCTCCTATTGCTACATTTTCAAAGATCAACCCGTCCGAGTCTTTGTAATTCTCTTTCAGTTTATCAAATACATAACTTACTGGTTCTACTAGAATACCTCTCCACTTATATTTATGCACATATAGATAAGTTGGATCAAATTTCATCCCATCGTTTGCGCCAATTTGAACGAAGAAGAGACTAGGATTTTTAGCTACATACTTCCTTATTCTTTTATCGAATTCCGTTTCTAAATATCCATTTTTTTCTAGAATCTTAAATAAAAGAGGATAGAAGACCTTGTGTCTTGCTAATTTCATGTAGATGTTCTTTTGAAGTTTTCTTAACATTTTGTCCGTCTTTTAATGAGTTCTAATTACTGCAATACTTGTTTGTTGATATTCATATCCGTATAAAAAGATTGTGCTAAAACATCCGGACGATATACTAACTAAACATTCGTTTCCAGAAGGATTGTTTTTCAGGTTCGACATCTACTTGAACTTGAGGTTGCTGTTGAGCTTTTGTTTGTGCGCGAGCTTCTGACATCGATTGTTTAGTGACTTCTGATTGAGCCATCGTCAATGCTTTATCTACTTCAATTCGTGAATGTCCTTGATTTACTAGAGCCCATCTCAAAGAATCTGCAGTGTAACCCTTCTGAATATTCTTTTTAGCGTAGTCAACAAGGTTCTTTACGTAATTCGCATCCTTTTTTATTGGTCTATTCATGCTCAGATGTAATATACTGGGTATATAAAAATTATTCTATACGAATAGGCATGTTTTCTCTTATATAATCGAGCCCGCGTGAGAGTTGAACTTTCGATTCAGCATGCAAAGTCATGACTGGGTCGCCCGATTTTACCTTGTTATTCACATGAAAATCAAGATAAATGCCTGCAGCCTTATCAAGAGGGCATCCTAAAATATGGGCGAGAGCATTACACTTATGATTGTCTATTGATTTGATTTTCCCTGAGTGATCTGCATGTATTGTGTGGGTAAATGGCGCTTCTGGAAGATCATCGATATTTCCTCTTTGAGCCTTTATAATTTCTTCAAATTTCTTAAGCGCCTTTCCTGATTGTAAAAGAGAAAATGCTTTTTGCTCTCCTTGACCTTTTTTAGCCTTGCCCATCATCTCCAAAATAATTCCTGCAAGGAAGATAGACTTGTCTTCCAAATCTTTAGGAGAGTTTTCTTGTCGTAAAACATGTAACACATCTTTCATCTCTAGAACAGGCCCTATACCGTTGCCTATTGGTTCTGAACCTTTTGTAAGGACTACTTGGATTTTTAATTCAAGCTTGATGCCAAGCGCCAAGAATTTTTTCTTTAGCTTTAGACCTTCTGCTTTTGAAACTTTTGCGCCGTCTCCGTATGGAATATCAATTAAGATGTGCGTGCTTCCAACGGCGATCTTCTTTGCCAATATCGAAGCAAGTAATTGAGGTTCAGGATCGAGATCGAGGATTTTTTCAACTTGTATAAGTTTATCATCTGCAGGTGCGAGACCCAGAGCGCCCCCCCAGGCAAGACACGCACCTGTTTTATGGACAATTCTCTTCAGTTCACTGATCGGAAAATCTACATGGGCTACCGTCTCAACAACGTCTGCAGTCCCTGCTGCAGAAGTTATAGCGCGAGAAGATGTTTTAGGCATAACAATGCCTGCTGCAGCACAGATTGGCACAACAATAGGCGTAGTGCGATTACCAGGGATTCCTCCAATGCAATGCTTGTCTGCTATTTTTTTCGCACCCCAGTCGATCACTTTGCCTGTTGAGACTATTGCATCAATTAGATTTTTAATCTCATCTAGAGACATACCGCAATAAGTTACTCCAGAAATAAAATAAGCAATTTCTGCTTCTGATAGATTATTATTTACAATATCTTTTATTATCTGTTTTAATGACTCTTTGGTGTAAGGAAGACACATATGATTTCCGTCTAGCAATAAGGAACCTTTTGATTTTGGAATAGTCTCTATATGCACGCGATCTGTCGGCATTAAACCAAGATATGAAAGGATTTCGTCTGAAAGTGCCACCTGGCCTTTTTTTATGTAATCTTCGACTATATTTGTCAAGACGACCTCGACCTTCGGACCATGGCAAAGATGAACCTTTTCCCCAGGATGTAACCCGAGTCTTTTCGCATCGTCTCTATGAATAAAGGCTATTGGCTTTCCAGCCTGTAGTTTCAATCTCTTTACTAATAATTTCATTAGTCCGAGTCAAACATATCTGCGAGGGTTTTATCTTTATATGCCTCTAAGAATAGGATAAGGTATTCTAAGATTAACGGACCAATTAAAAGACCAAGCACACCAAATACTAGAAGGCCTCCAATCATTCCCACTAGCACGACTGCAGACGATGACTTTGCGTTGCGAGCGACAAGATACGGTCGCAAGAAATTGTCTATTGTTGAAACTATCAAGATGCTGTAAATTGAGAATCCTATCGCAGCAGTCGTGTGACCTATATTGAATAAATAAATTGCTGCTGGGATCCATACAAGCCATGGTCCAACTATTGGAAGAACGGATGCGAAGATAGCAACTACAGTAAGTAAGAATGCCTTAGGTACTCCGAATATAAGCAGACCAATACCTGCAGCTATACCTTGGACTATACCGATAATAAAGTTGCCATAAATCAACGAATTAGTAATTTGCTTAAATTGCTTTGACAACTCAACGCCTTTTTCTTTCTTAAGGGGCGAGAGCTCTAGGACGTACTGTTTAAGTTTATCAGAGTCTCGCATTGCAAAGAAAAATACAA
>CAZRZR010000041.1:0-5381 GCA_964604715.1 Candidatus Woesearchaeota archaeon | reverse complement strand
TAACGCACCTATAACCCCGAAAATAGCTCCTGACGCTCCGAGCGATGAAGAATAAAAATTGACCGAAACAAGATTCGCGACTATGCCGCTTACAAAAAATACAACAAGAAATCTTCTAGAACCTATCAATCTCTCGAGGATGCTTCCGAAAAGCACTAATGCAAAACAATTATATAATAAGTGACCAAGCCCGCCATGAAGAAAAATGGAAGTAACAAATCGCCAAACTTGAGTCCATGCACTGGCGTTAAGAACAAGAGCTTCAGTAACGGATGGCAAAAGCAATTGTATAATAAAGATAACAACGCACAACAAACTTAATCCTATAGCATAAAACCTAAAACGATCATTCATTAGCAAGCATCAAAAGCGCATTCATTGCTTCGATTACGAGATACTGAACTGCCACCAGGACATTCCTTTCTCTCAGTTCCGCATTGAGGTAAGGCGCTATCACAAAGGAACTGGCACTGATGCACTCCAGAGATATAGCTCCATTTCCCAAGGCACTGTACAGTCACCTCTTCTCTATGTGTGTTTAAGCAACATGCATCCTGCGCGTCCGAAGAAACAAGACTTCCGCAAATAACATCTCCCATCAACGCAGGTTCTCTTCCAGTTTCTGCCTGATGAACAAGATAATAACGACTAATAGCAAATAACACAATCAGAACAATAGCGCCTAAAATAATAACTTTTTGCGAACGTCTACTATGCATGATCCCATAGAGAGTAGAAGTTTATAAACGATGCGGGAAACGCTTTTATACCCTCAAAACGCTTTGATAGCATGGCGGTCGTAGTGTACCGGTAGCACACCAGCTTGTGGCGCTGTTAGAGTGGGTTCGACTCCCACCTTCCGCTTTTTAATTAAGCCTCGGCTTCATTCACAACTGTTCGTATATGTTTTCTGTGCCTAGGCATGACCTCCTCACGAACAACAACGCGATCAGTCGTAATCGTTCTCATTTCAGGCAAGGCAGCCCCAACAATCATACCAATAATGCCTACTACAAAGAGAGGTACAGCCCAATCTTGATAGGGCTGGGTTCCCGAAGCCCCTTGATATACGCCCAATAAATAAGAAATATTATTTCCAACCGTATATCCATAAGAGATAAATCCCAATACAATTAGGACAACACCCAAAACGAAAAGACCATTGTTCATACAGTAAGCAATGAAAAGTAGTATAAATAAGGGCGCTGTCTTATAGGAGACAGCACTACATAAATATTTTTAAAGATACAAGAAATATGATTGTATGGAACGTCCTTTAGATGGGCCAATTACAACAAGCGGGGCAAGATACGTGTTCCAAAATGCACGAACAGATAAAGAGGGATATCTTTTACCTATTCAACAAACAGACGCAGAGCGCCTTGCATTAGGCCTGTCTGATCCAAGATTACAATATTCTCGAGTTCAACCAGTTACTCCAGCACATGTACAATTGTTTGTTGCTCATACTCGGGCAGAAGCACTCAGAATAGACGATTTCCAAGAGTAGGCATCTCTTAGATATCAAATCCCTTACTCGAGCTAAAACAAACATAACCCTTTTATAGCTCAATTGCTCCTTAAACCCATGATATACGAACCCGAGTTAGTCAAGGGATTTCCAGAATATTTACCTCCTGAGTCACAAAAGTTCGAAGCCGTAAAACAGATTTTAGAAGAGAAATTTGCACTATATGGTTTTATTCCCATAAAGACGCCCTCTGTTGAATACGATGAACTTTCACGATCAGACAAGTTAGGTGATGAAGATGAAGCTGTATCTGATAGATTTAAGTTGCAAGATAAAGGTAAACGTAATCTAGCACTAAGACACGAATTCACCTTCCAACTTTCACGCATATTTAAACAAAATCCAACAATCAAGTTACCATTTAGAAGATACCAAATAGGTTCGGTCTTTAGAGACGAGCCAACATCATCTTCGCGCTTCCGTGAATTCACACAAGCAGATGCGGACATTATAGGTGATGCCTCAATAGAATCAGACGCGGAATGTATAGCATTGACAAATGAGGTTATGCGCTCACTAAGCATAGAAGCGGAAATCCACGTCAACAATCGCAAGTTAATGAACGCAATACTTGAAAGCGTTAATATAGAAAATAAAAGAGAAGTAATGCGCGAATTAGACAAAATAGACAAACTTGGTGAAGATGCAGTAAAAACAGGTCTAAAACGTTATGCTGATGCAAATCAAATTCTCACGTTATTCAAACTGCTAGAGAAAGACCTTGAGTTCTTCGTGAAAAACCTCTTTGATGGTGCAGATGAATTGTTCAAACTACAAGTATTGTGTAAAAATTATGGGTTTTCAATACAATTTAGCCCTTTCCTCCTTCGTGGACTTTCATATTATACAGGAAACGTATTCGAAGTAAAAGTTAAAGATACAAAGAACTCCATAGGTGGTGGAGGCAGATACGGAAAGGTAGCTGGAAAATATATCAATCGTGAAATCCCCTCTGTTGGAATCTCTTTTGGCATAGAAAGATTAGTAGATTTAGCCAAAATACCCATAAAGAAAACAAAAGTAATAATCATTTCAATAGACGAACTTAAAGAATCAATAAAAATAACTCAAAAGCTAAGAAAAGAGAAGATCCCCTGCATAATTTCAACAGACAAACCTGGCAAGTCATTAGAATATGCAAACGCATATGATATACGTTATGCTATTTTCGTTGGCAAAGATGAACTAAAAAAGAAAAAGCTTAAATTAAAAGATCTAACATCTGGAGAAGAAAAAGAGCTAACAGAAAAACAAACAATAGCTGCACTACTATAATTCATCATCCGAATCTTTAACATCACGTCTATCAGAAAATTTTATGACGTTTTCTTCATCTTCTCCATCGTCTTCTAGATGAGGTTCATTCATTGAAACGTCGCTTGCATCTTGTTCTTTCTCAGCGTTGCGCATAAACTCCTCCACCTCTGCACGTAACGCGCTAAGTCTTTCTCTATTCTGACTTTCATACAAACCTTTGATTAAGATCCATATTTCTTCAAAATGACTTTCTTGTTCAAGCCATATTTTTTGTTGATTATCCAAGTGCAGTAAGGAAACAAATACAGCAACGCGTTCTTCCCTAGTATCTTTATGAATAAGCTCTGAAAAAGCGAGTTTAGAATCGCGTGAAGAAAAAATCTCCTCCAATTTAGAATACAGATCTCGTATTTTCTCTTGTAAATTAACTGTAGATTTAGGCAGTGCTATATTGATCTCTCGCTCTTGTTGTCGAACGATAATCTCTTTTTTTATACGTCTAGTCTCAGTTTTGATAGCCTTTCCAAGAGCAGACATAAGTTCCTCAAGAGTCACGCGACGAAATCGCGGTAAAGGAGTTCGAGGAACAAGGCCAGGAATATCTTCATCTAATTCAATACGCTCTTGAACACTTGCTTTTTCTTCATCCTTCCCAAAAAGAATATCGTCAAGCGTCGGTATATCCTGGTTAAGAACTATTTCAGATTTAATACGTAGCAATAATGAGGCAGCAAGCAGAACTTTAGAAGAAATAAAGAAATTCGCTTCTTCAAGCAGACGTATCTTTTCTAAGTATTTTTGTGCAAGGAGAGAAATATCGATATTCCAAGGATCAAGTTGTTCAGTATTAATCAAATCATAAATAATAGCTTGCCAGCTAAGTTTCTCCTCAAATAAAAGTTCGTGAATTTGTTCCTGACCTACTTTTTCTTGATTAATCATCTAAAAAAGAAAGCAATTCAGTATAAAAATTATCTGTAGCGAATATAGTTGACTAGAATAATAAGTCCAACAACAAACAAGATCATTGTTAGCAAGAACAACACGAAGGATGCAGGGCTTCTCATTGAATCTTCGCCGCCCGTAGATTCCTGAATTGCGTATCCTGCAAGTCGAGCCCAGTTAGCGCTGGTTGATCGAAATGAGTTAACCATACACATCATGCGGTTACCTCCACACACTGGCTCTTTAACTGGTGAACTGAGAGGCGAGCACCCCACCTCTCCACATCCCCCATCGCCAGGCCGTCCACCCCCGATAGCGAATCCATCTCTAATGTATTGATTTACAGCATCAGCAGTATATTCATTTCTCCATGTTGCTCGTGATTGCTTTCGAGCCTCTTGCATGAACGAGTCATAAGTAGCAGGTTTACCTTGTAACGCATTGTAACTTGAAACGCTTCTGTCCGGATCAATATAAGATATTTGGGAAGCTTGTGATCCAGTTTCTCCAGTTGCGGCGATCCAATCATCATAATCTGAATTAAACCCGTAAATACCAAACCAATTACTTGGAGCACTAGCTGAATAATAAGTATTTCCAAACAAACGAAGAGCAGTTAGATTCTCTAAAGTTGGAGGGTTTGCATATGCCAATATACCTACTACGGGTTCTTGGAAGGCATTGTTGCTAACATTGAGATAAACAGATTGGTAAACACTGACGTTGCTTGCATTACCAAAGTTAAGACTTAGACCTACGCCCTTCCAATCATACGCAATATTATTCTTGATTACTGCACGATAATTAAGATTGGTTGCTCCTTCTCCAACGCCACTAATGGAATATGCATACCCGTAAGGATAAGCAGAGCTACTGTGAGCAACAATATTATTTTCTACGGTTGCATTTCCGCTTTCCTGAACATCAATACCGAATGATCTAGGATCCCCAGGATTCAAATCAATTCCCTCAAGAACAACATTATTTCTTGTTATAGTTATCGGGCTTACTCCTCCAGAGAACATAGCTAAAGGATTCTGAATGAACAAGTTATTCTCTGTAATGCCTCCGCTTCGTAATTGTAAACCATTATGCCCAGGCCTTGAAACAATATTTCCTCTAACAGTTACATTATCATTGTAAACAGTAATGTACATATTCTGACTAAACACGTTTCTCTGCATCCAGCTTCCACAGTACGTACGGTTGACATAACCTACATGTTTACAACTATTGAATAAACTTGATTTGCTCCAATTTAATTCAACAAGATCTTTGCCTCCAACATGTGCCCCAGTATATGGCCCAACACCATAAAAGTTCCATCTATTATTTATAGGACTCAAATTATCCGTGCTATTTAACAAGAAATAAGTAAGGCCATTATAAGGATACACGTAAGAGGAAATAGAAATTGTGAAATTAGGCTGTGCAAAGCTATTTGCAGAGGTATTAAGTCTAGAAGCAATATCTACAAAGCTTGTAGATCCAACAAGGTTAACACCATGAACGGGCACACTCAAGTAATCATTAGAACCGTCGGGCCCATTAGTAGCATTCCAGCGATAATATAGCAAGTTAAAAGTTCCATCTGAAACGCCTGCCCACTTAGTAATGTTTTGATCAGGATAATCTGCCATCATAGTAG
>CAZRZR010000040.1:0-5722 GCA_964604715.1 Candidatus Woesearchaeota archaeon | reverse complement strand
AAGAGATCATGTTCAAGCCAAAAGAATACCATGCACGCATTCGCCTTGATACGCCCTTTGGTAAGCAAGAGCTATACCTTATAGCAAAAGAAAAAAAGAAGATCGTAGAAGACGATCTAGCATTGGCAGTTCATAAAGCACAAACAGAGCGTATGCCTGCTTACCTACTCGCAAAAGGCGATATAGACAAAACAGCAAAGCCGTATCTTGATCAATGGAAAAATCTCCTAAAATTCGAGAAGCTGAAATAAGCCAAAATCACTACTTTAAAAAATAACAATAAGAGAGTTTAAATACGCGTCTTAGAGTCTCGTGCGATGACTATCAAAGAAAAAGCAAGAAAAGCAGGCAATTATGCTTTAGATAGATTCCTAGAAGCAACTCCGTTAGTAGCGCTTTGCACTCCAATTTATGGCGCCATAGAAACATTCGTAAACAATTGGCCATATGAACAATCATTAGGTACTCGAATTAAAGGAGCGACAGTTACCTATCTCGGAGGAATGCTTTTCGGCACTCTAAACAAAGAATCCAAAAAATCAAACGAAGCACTTACAGCAGGCCTTTCGGGACTTGTACTTACACCCCCATTCTACTACCTCTGTGGAGCGCGTGACTGGAAAGACATGGTAGTTCCAACACTAGCAGCTACAGCAATAGGACTCATAGGAGGAAAACCAATGCGGTGGTGCATGGATTCTTTCAGAGAACTAACCGGAAGAGGAAACTCAGAGAGACTGCCCCATGTAATAAGATCACAAAGTCCTAAGGTAAAAAGAAGTCTTGCTGGAGCGCTTGTCACAGGTTCGCTAGCAAGCCTTGCAACGATGTACGCATTCTCCTCTAACAACGAATCTGTCTTACCTATACCGACAACGTTAGAAGCGCAAGTTATTTCTTCACCATAACTTTTAAATAGCCCTTTTCAGAAGACATAAGTATGGGACGAATTAAGTCAACATTAATCAAACGCACATCTAAACAGTTACTACACCAAAAAGAAATGTTTAATGAAGATTTCAATCATAATAAGAAAATCCTCGGAAACACAATGCCGAGTAAAAAGACGCGCAATAAAATCGCAGGCTATATCGCTCACTTAGTAAAAATGCAGCGACTTCAAGCAATAGCAGAAGAAAAGCGAAAAGCTAAAGCAGCCCATGATCTAGCACAAGCAATTCAAGCAGGCGAATAAGGTTATTTCTACGGACAACAACAGGCTTAAAAATCATCCATTTCTGGTCTAGGCAAGGCTCTGTAACTCAGTGGTGGAGTGCGGCTCTCATAAGGCCGAAGTCGGGAGTTCGATTCTCCCCAGAGCCATTTAGGCATAATCTTAAAAAGATAATTAATTAGTTACATCATTCAATATTACAGAAATGACTCAAGATTTAGAACCGCCCGATCCAAACGCTAGGCCATTATCTATGGGCGAATTATTATCTCATGTGCAGGAAGCAACATATGCGCTCCAAATAGTAATCGACGGAGGAGAATTAAATGGTGAAGCGAGTAGACTACACAGACTGGCAGGGTCGTTAGAAACAGCATTTACACTGAGAGCAAATGTAAATAAGTATGCTGCAGCAGTAAAAGATGCGAGAACAATGGCTTCAACATTTACGGGAAGAGATATCTACACAGGTCAAGAATTGACAACAGCAGTGAGAGAATGCACAACACAGTTGAGAAGATCGGATCTAAGCCCCGATCAAGCAACACGTCTAAGAGCATCACTTCAATATCTAATCTAAGAAATCATTCTTAAACCGTCGCCTTCTTTTCTAGGAATTAAGTGTAGATGAGCATGCATTACGACTTGACCTGCAGGTGCAAGATTGTTCATCACCAAGTTAAATGCATCCCCATATTTTTTATCCAGTAAAAATCCAGCAGCCTTCTTAGTGAAAGTAAGCAACTCTTTTCCATAGGTATCAGGAATATCTAGCAAAGTGACCCAATGTTGTTTAGGCACAACTAATAAATGACCTTTAGCCTTTGGCTTGACATCATAAAAAGCGATAAAACTATCACTTTCTAAAACAATCTCTGTAGGAATTTCCTTTCGTACGATCTTACAAAAAATACAACTATTCATAATTTCCACATAGAAGATAACTATAAAAAAATTTCCTTTAGAGAAACGAAGTCAAAAAAGCAATCAATGCAAGCCCCAAAGCAGTTGCAATAATTATTGCCTTTCCAGGATGTTCTCGCGCTTCAGGCAATAAACTTGAAGCACCCATATACACAAACTCTCCTACAAAGAACGCCAACAAATACGCCAGTACATACGAAGGAAATACGATGAATGAAGTAACAATTACTCCCAATACAGGTGCGAGAGCATCAGCAACTAAAAACCACACGGCATGTTTAGTTTTATGCTTATTCTTTAACATTAACGTAACGGTGTTAATACCGTCCGTGAAGTCATGGAACAGTACAGCGAGCGCTACAACGAGCCCTACTGCAGTATTAACTTGAAACGCAGTTCCAATTGCAGCACCATCTAGAAAACTATGAACAACAAGACTTCCCGCGCCAAGAGGCCCTAGAATGTGCCCGTGATCGTCATCGTCATGCATATGATGCGTCAAAAAATACTTCTCAAGTAAACTATAGATGAAGAAAGAAGCTACAACTGTAAGCATCAAAGCACGCACAGACACTCCTGCATCTTTTCCAATTTCCAAGCTCTCAGGAAGCAAGTCTAGAAAAGAAACACCGATTAAGCTACCTGCAGCAAAAGCGAAAAAGTAATGTAAACTCTTTTTAAATTTGAGAATAACCAGCCCGCCAACCATGGTAGACACAAACGTCGCAATCGCGAGCAATACAACAAGCCAATTCATTATATCTTCAATAATTATTAACATTTAAACCTTTTGTTAATAACATTTAAATAGGTCTTTTTAAGTAGATTATTAACACAAATGATAATAAGCGCATCTATAGACGAAGAAAGCAGTAATATTCTGAATAAGTTGGAAGCACAAGGCTTCTCAGGTAAAAGCGAAGTAATACGTTCAGGACTCAGACTATTATGGGACGACCATCAAAATAAATCAAGACTCAAGGGAATAATAGATGCAGTGCTACTCGTTAAGCATAACGAAAAAAACTCAGAAGCTATAACAAAAATAAGGCATCAATTTCAACATCTGATACAAACCAATTTACATATGCACCTAGAAAATCACAAGTGTCTTGAGCTATTTCTTCTAAAAGGCGAAGCTCAACACGTGCAAAAGCTTACAAAAGCCCTAGAAACAAGCAAAAAAGCAGATCTTGTTAAGCTGATTGTCTCTTAGCATCTTCCACTAGACAAGTAAGAGGTTTTATAAGAAAAGTAGCACTCACATGAGGTGTAGCAGCATATCTGACAACCGAACCATCTCGCGTCAAGTCTACCCTAGAACCCAGACCACAACCTCTAATGCATCCCTGAGAGTAACCTACTGCAACATCTGTCCCTTCAGATCCAGAAAATTGACTTACAAGAGAATCATAAAGATTTCGAGCACCTAGACAACTTGAACAAATGGTGATATTAGTCATCATAGAAAAAACAGGCCTTGACCTTTCAAATACTTTTCTGCGATCGGTTCACTAAAGCGCCTCACAAGTACATCGTGCAATTTCAGAACAGCAAATTCTACAAAAATATGAAAGCTCAGCAAGATTCATGGCCTCCAAGCTTGGGACCTTTCGAGACTCTCGGGGCTGTCCTGGGATCCATCCATTACAGCTATTGCAATGGTAAAAGCGCCAATCTCTGTCAGGCTCATAAATTAGATCATATGGTCTAGAATCGCTCGATCGTCTTTCAGTAACAACTTTAGGAATCATATTGAAAGTATCACCAGGAAAAGCCTTTCGAATAGCATCAATATCATCAAAAACAAGACCTGCGTCTCTCGCTAATCTAGATCGTCTATTTTTAGCATCCTGAAGCAATCCATCAGTTACTTTCAATAACTCTTCCCTTCTTACTTGTAAAACCTTAAGCGCCTCGTCATTTTCAGAAGAAAAACTATATCTCGTATAAGCTGCCCCAAAAGCCGGAGGAACATCGCCCAAGTCAATTCTACTCATAAAAACATCAAAATATTTATGTATTTAAAGAAATCTATACTGTTTATTTCACTCTAGTCTCAACAACTTTTCCGGCCTTTTCAAACTTCACTTCTCCAAAAAGAAGTCCACGTAGCGTATCTCTCAAATCGACAACCTTTACACGTATTTGTTTAGTTGAATCTCGGTCGCGAATAGTAACTGCTTTATCCTTCAAACTGTCTCCATCAATTGCAATACAATAAGGCGTTCCAATTTCATCATTTCGAGCATATCTCCGACCAATGCTACCAGAATCGTCAAATATAACTGGAAACTCTTTAGCTAAGTCTTTATGAATCTTCTCAGCCAGTTCAAGTTGCCCATCTTTTGATATTAAAGGAAACACAGCCGCCTTATACGGTGCAAGTTGTGCGTTTAAATGTAAGATCGTGTTCTCCCTCTTGGCGTCTTGATCCAGTGCTTCAAGCATAAATACGATAAAAGCACGTCCAACTCCAAGAGAAGGCTCGCAAACAACTTCAGGTATAACTTTCTTACCTGTAGCATCATCAACAAGCACAGCCATAGATTCTTTGCTCTTTTCCTGATGTTGCGTTAAATCATACGATCCACGGTTAGCCAAGCCCTGAAGTTCGCGCCATCCCATAGGGAATTCATATTCCAAATCCCATGTATCAACAGCATAATGACTCTTCTCTTCTTTAGTATGCTGTCGCGCCCTTAATTTCTCAGATCTAACCCCAAGCGATAAAAACCACTTAGTTTCAAGTGCAAGCCAGTACGCATGCCAATCAACTTTGATGATTCCTTTTTTCAAAGCATCAGAGACTTTCATTATCTTAGCCTTTCCTTCTTCTGCTTGCATTTCAGCAGTATAAAACGCAATTTCTACATCTCTTATTTCATCAAGGTAAGGACACTTCATACCCGGTGCAATAAAATATTCAAGCTCCATTTGTTCAAACTCACGTGATCTAAACAGAAATTCTCGCGGAGCGATTTCATTTCTAAATGCTTTTCCAACTTGCGCAATTCCACAAGGCAAACGTAAACGCGAATGTTCGTACACTAGCTTAAAATTAGCAAAAATTGACTGAGCAGTTTCAGGTCGCAAGTAAGCTTTTACAGAGTCTTTAACTACTGGTCCAACTTGAGTAGTAAACATTGGATTAAACTCCCCCAAGTTTTCATATGACCCTTGGCATTTATCACATTTAGCGTTTTTCAGTTCATGTTTGTCTACCTTAGTCTTATGGCCGCATTTCTTACAAACGACTGCAACATCAACAAAACTAGCAACATGTCCTGAAGCCTCCCATACCTTCGGATTAGTAATAATACTCCCATCCATACCAACAACATCATCCCGTTGTTGCACGTGGTACGTCCACCACGCCTTCTTAATATTATTAACCAACTCTACGCCCAATGGCCCTAAATCCCAAAATCCAGCAAGACCTCCATACAACTCTCCAGAAGGATACACAAACCCCTTGCGCTTACAAAACATAGTGAGTTCATCAATGCTAAGTTTGTTCTTTTCAACCATACCCCATATGCGAGAATAAGCTATTTAAAATTAAGGGAGAGCGCACGCCCGGACTCGAACCGGGGAAAAGTCGCTCTGCAGGCGACCGCAGTA
>CAZRZR010000039.1:0-6520 GCA_964604715.1 Candidatus Woesearchaeota archaeon | reverse complement strand
ACAGTTACCTAGTAATCTTTAAAAAGCCCTTGTTTCTCAATCATCTATGCCATTCAAATTGAATATAAGCGAAAAAGGTAAAGCATGGAAACTTGAGTCTACAAGTGAACACCTCATTGGCAAACATATTGGCGACAAGCTCCATGGTAAAGAACTTTCTCAGGATCTAGAAGGCTATGAACTACAAATCACTGGCGCTTCAGATATTTCTGGATTTCCTCACAAAGGCGATGTAGAAGGCCCTGAATTGAAACGCGTACTGTTAACAAAAGGATGGGGTATGTGGGGCAAACCCCGCTGGGCTGGTAAAAAACAGAAAGGTACGCCTGATGGATTGCGATTAAGAAAAACTGTTCGAGGCAAACAACTATCAGAAAAGACCGTTCAAATCAACCTTAACGTCGTAAAAGAAGGCCATAAGAAACTCCACGAGATCTTCCCAGATCAAAACAAGCCTAAAGAGAAGAAAGTTGAAGCAGCACCAGTAGCTTAAATCAATTAGATTCAAAAATTCTAAATAAAATTTTAATTATGCAGCAGATGTTGCTGAAGCCAAAGAATAAGCCTCTTCTCCATGTAAAAATGGAACAAGTCGAGGCGAATCATAGCCACAGGCCATAAGCCTCTTATCAGTAGAAACCTCGCAATATTCTGAGGGAAATTCAGAGATAAGAGCAATTCTCAATTTAGGAAATTCATTCAACAGAGGCCTAATACAAGGAATAAAAGCAGTACCTAAATGAGCAACTAATCCATCATACTCTGCTAAACGCTTATCATGCCCTTCTTGAGCAAATCTTATTGGAGCATCTTCGCCTCCTAACGTATCCACTTGAAGTCCTTGAAGAGACAAAAGCGTAGCTAAAGAAAAAGTCATTCTATGATGATCTGCATATAATATCTTAGGCATACAAAAAATACAAAATAGGAGCTTTTAAACGTTATCATTTAACTTCTTGCTAGTAACAACATAGGCAAAGGTTTAAAAAGCTAAATTTATCCACACAGATATGACAAACACAGATTACTCAACATCGGAAGTAGAAAGATTCATCGCAGGTCTAGAAGACGGTTCAGCCATAATGGGATATAGAACCCCAGAGACAATTGGCGCAGATTATCCAATAGGCGGAGGTCTTCCTATAATGACTGCTGAAGGTCCAGTATTAGGAAAAGAAGCACGTGAAAAAAGACAAAGGCCAATAGATCCTGAATTAATGACGCTTCCTGAAAACAAACTAGCAACAGCTGTAAGTCGCTTTTCACTAACTAATTAACGCTAAGCAATAGCTTTTAAAACACCTCTTTCCAGCTAGTTCAATGAGTAAAGAATTAGACGTAACAAAACTCGATACAATCAACCTGATCATGGCAGGACACATTGACCATGGTAAAACAACTCTGTTGCATAAGTTAACAGACAAATGGACAGACACACATTCTGAAGAACTCAAAAGAGGTATTACAATCAAACTAGGTTATGCAGACATTATTCTCTATAAAGACGGCACTACCTTTACTAAGGAAACAAAGGGAACACCATTCCGATACGTCTCGTTTGTAGACGCTCCAGGCCACGAGATGCTGATGGCAACAATGTTATCTGGCGCTGCAATAGTAGATGCCGCAATACTTGTAGTTGCTGCAAACGAAGGCATCAAGCCACAGACACGTGAGCACCTTGTTGCGTTGCAAGCTAAAAAAATAACTAATATAATAATCGTACAAAACAAAATAGACCTCGTTACGCAAGAGCAAGCAATGAAAAATTACAACGATCTCAAAGCTCTTGTAAAAGGGACAGTCGCAGAACATGCCCCAATCATTCCTGTGTCCGCACAACAAGGAATAAACCTTGATAAAATCTACGAAGCTATCTGTTCAATCAAGTTGCCTGAAAGAAGCGCGGATGAAACGCCATTGTTTGTTGTCGCACGAAGCTTTGATATTAACAGACCTGGCACAACACCAGATAAATTACATGGTGCTGTGTTGGGAGGCACACTCAAACGAGGCACCCTTAAGGTAGGCGATATCATAGAAATCAAACCTGGCATCGCAGTAAAGGAAGCAAATCAAATACATTACCGCGCTCTTAAAACTAAGATAAAAAGTTTACATAAGGGAAGCTATCAAGTCAAAGAAATAACTCCTGGAGGTTCTGTATCAATAGAAACAGAGCTAGATATGGCACTAGGTAAAACAGACGTGCTTTCTGGATGCTCTGTATCTATTGCAGGCAAATTACCTGAAATCGCATTTACAGTAAAAATAAAATACACGTTATTTAAGGAGATGTTAGGCACACAGCAGCAAGTTAAAGTTGATCCGTTAAAGCCAAGTGAAACAGTTATGCTAAGTATCAACACCGGAGTTACAGTAGGTCTAATAAAGAAACTCAATCCAACTGAAGCAGAGTTAACGCTACGGATTCCAATCGTACCGTTTAAAGGTGAAAACGTTGGAATTGCCCGAAATGTTGCAAACCACTGGCGCCTTATTGGACACGGAGAGATTATATGAATTTCCTAACTAAAATAATAACCTATGCCTTCGGAACTGATAACGGAATAAAAAATGAGGGCCTAACTTGTCCTCTTTGGCGAAGCGCAAGTATGGCAGAAATAGCTGCCGGAGCCTATCTTACATATGACGCAGTATCTCGCAGGTCGCCTATAGAAGCAGTAAGCGGAGCGTTACTCGCACTTGACGGGACAGTACGTCTTATAAGAACGTATAGTGCGGAAGCTGAAAGAAATTCGAATGAAAACTTATTTCCCAGCGCAGGACTTGTCGGAATAGCGCTCGAAAAATTAGTCGAACAGTTGGAAGACAAAGAATTAGCTGACGAACACCCTAAAGCCCCATAATACATAAATAGTTCAGCAATTCAGAACAGGAATGCAAACTCCTCCCTACATTACAAACACTAAAGGCCCATGCGTTATTCTTGCGGGAGCAGGTACAGGTAAAACACGAGCAATTGTTGATAAAGTAGACTACCTGATAAAAAACAAGCTATATGCGCCTAAGGAAATTCTCTGCCTTACATTTTCCAACGAAGCTGCTCGCTCAATGGAAGCGCGCATAATGGAAAAAGGAGAAAATCCGACAGTGAGAACGTTTCATGCATTGTGTTCAGATTTGTTAAAGAAGCATGGTGAAAAAATAGGACTATCTCCTGATTTTCGAATTATAGAACCAGACGATGCAATGATTATGCTCCATAAGAATCTCAAAGTACCCTCGCGCCTATGCGGAGAGTACATCGCAACTATTGGTACAGCTAAAGATCTCGGAATAACATTAGAAGCGTTTACACAATTCGTGACAGAAAAACGCACACGTTTACCAGAAAACCTTCAAAACGAATTAGAAAAAGCACAATTTGAACTACGCACATTACATAGCAAAAAAGCAGCTAGAGGAGACAAAATAGCATTGCAAGATAAAATCGATCAATACTCAGTTGTAGTAAAGCAACAAAAGTTCCTTTCTATTTGGCGAGCGTATGAAAAACTAAAAGAAAAGAAAAAAGCTCAGGACTACGCAGACCTACATATCAATACGTTGCGCCTTCTAGAGGCCAATCCTTCCATAGCAAATCAATGGAAATACTGCATTGTGGACGAGTTCCAAGACACAAACAAAGTTCAGTTAGACCTCCTTGCACTGCTTATAGAAAAAAACATTACTATTGTAGGAGATATGAACCAATCAATCTACAGGTTTAGAGGAGCATACAAAAATAATCTTGAGTTTTTTAACAAACATTTTAAAGCTAACGAAAAAAACGTATATACTCTTGCGCAATCTCATCGTTCGCCTAACCGCGTACTAAAAGCAGCGCATGTGCTGATAAGCAACAATTACGCTAATAAAGAAGACTGCTTTGAAGTCACCAGTGCATATAACACGGAAGGCACCCCTATCGAGATCTACGAGTTAAATAACGCGAAGGAAGAAACTCGTAAAATAGTAGAGATCATTAAACACGAAGCACAATCTCACAAGCCCGAAGAAATCTGCGTGATATTCAGGACTCACCAGCAAGCCAATCTTCTAAAACGCACATTAGAGCAACAGCAGATAGGCTACCATGCAACCACTAAAAAGCCCTTGATGAAACATCCAATAATAAGAAAAGTGACAAGTTACCTCACCATTCTGGACGCTCTAGATAACAAAAGAAATGGTGAAGCTAGTGCGTGGTGGGAGTTATTGCAATTAATGCATGTTCCTCCAGAAGATCAAGCCAAAATTGGAGAATTTATGCGAAATTATAAACAGTCATGTCTAAGCGAATCAATGCTTATTCTCCCTTCGCTGCTCGCTCTATCGGCAGAAGGCAAATCCCAGTACGAAATACTAGTAAAGCAAATAAACGCGCTCGTGCCACATATAAAAAAGAAGCTGCCAGAGCTATTAGAAGAAATCTATAAACTTGTTCACGTCCCAGAATCAGAGAAGACACATGAAGGTCGTGAAACCCTCCTCGTATTACAAGAATTCCGTTCGTTAATCGAACAGCAGTATAATCATGAGTTTTTTGACTTATCGGGCCTGATATATCATTTTGAAATTATGCGAGCACTCGATCTTGAACTAGAAGCTCCTGCGGCAGAAGAATCTGGCGTACGTATAATGACGGCTCACTCTACCAAGGGGTTAGAATATCCTGTAATAATTGTAGCAAATCTTGCATACAAAAAATTCCCCTTAGAACGAGTCACTTCTCGAGGTTTGATTCCTTCCGAGCTTATACCTGAAATCCAACACGAGTTAAAAAATCTTCCAAACGACATGAAAGAAGATGCACTGAAGGAATATGAAAGAGAACAGCAGCTAAAAGACGAACGCCGTTTATGTTACGTGGCATTTACAAGAACAAAGGAGAAACTCTACATTACCTATGCCAAAGAATATGCAAACAAAGAAACATCGCCATCACAGTTTCTTTCCGAGCTAACGTACCAAAAGAATCCAGATATAATCTTTATCAAAGACACTGAAAATAAATACGAAGCTCTAGAACAAACGCCTTCTCCAAAAATCCTAGCAAAAAGGGACAAAGCCCCCTCGTTCTCTCCTTCATCACTGAAATTGTTTGCAGACTGTCAGAAAAAATATGAATACAAATACGTGTTCAATATGCCAGAGCCCACTCCGACTTCATGGGATGCCATAAATCTGGGTTCGTTCGTGCATCAAGTGATCGATCAAGGTATAAAGGAACAATTTCAAAATGAACGAACATTTTTACTCTATGCACGAGAGCTTGCACTAAAACCAGAATGGGAAAATGTGGATATAAATGATGCATCGCTCTTACTGAAAGTATTTTTTGAGAGAAATAAAGGAAAGTATACAAGCGCGTCAAAAACTGAAGAAAAACTATTTATCAAACTAGAGGGCATAAAATTTCATGGTATTGCAGATCGCATAGATTTCCACCCAGATGGATTGGAAATAATAGACTACAAAACAGGGTACGTCCCTCTGACGCCACGAGAACGTAATTGGCAGCTCGGATATTATGCCCTTGCCTCCCAACCATTAGGGAAAGTGAAACGCGTCACTTTAGATATGCTACGCCACGATCGCCCATTAGAATTTGACATTAATGATAAAGGCATTGCAACAGAACGCAATACTGGTCGTATGTCTTTCTCACTCGACGAAATAAAACAAGAACTAGTAGCGACTGCAAAACAAATCCTTCAATGTTACGAAAAGGGATTTTCTGCTTGCGCCCCAGATAAAAACTGTGAATTCTGCAATCAGTACGTTTGGAACGTCAATTAGCGCTTTCTCAAACCGTGAACAACAGAACCTACAATCGCTCCAGCAGTGTTAAACAACAAATCCAGTAAAGTGTTAAAGTATCCGCCAACACCTGTCTTTCCTAAATACACTACCGCGCCAAACTCAATCAGTTCATTAATAACGCTCAACCCCATGCTTGCTAAAGTAACTAAGGCATAGAAGTAAATAGGTTTGACTTTCAATTTTCCAGCAACCAAGTGAGCAAGTACAAAACTCATGACAAAATAAATGTAGAAGTGTAAAATCTGATCAAACTTCAATATTACAAACTCGCCAGCACTATCATGCGCATTATATAATTCGACAGGCACCCACTTATACAAAACCGTGCCGCTTGGCAAATGCACACCTCCGCCCATCATGTGTAACAAGCCCCAAATAGAAAGCATCCACAACAACCCATAACCAAACTTTACTCTTTTCTGGATTGCAAGAACAATAATAAACAGGATAACAAGAACAGCGATATACACCATGAACTCATAATTTTTCTGGAACAGATAGTAGATAGTAAAGCCGACAATATACAAAAGGTTGAACACTAAAAGTATCCAATTATGAACCATCCCCTTTTTCATGCTGTAAGAAAGAACTACGTATATTTAAAGGTTAAGAGTGAAAAGCTTAAAAGCCATATAACGGTCTGAAAATATGATCAACTTACCAATAATGAGAGTACCAGAAGAATTTCAGC
>CAZRZR010000038.1:0-6527 GCA_964604715.1 Candidatus Woesearchaeota archaeon | reverse complement strand
CTGCTGCTGCAGTGGCCGCGGGTTTTTGTGATGCTGCACTTGGAAGTGACACAGTCGGTTCTGTTAGTGTACCTGATTAGTTTTGTGGAGTAGTCGGGATTAAGCCAATATATGGATGTGTTTCTCGTTATGGGCTTGTGGATTTGAGCATGAGTTTGGATCAGGTGGGTGTTGTTGCACGGAATGTGGGAGATGCATTTCTTGTGCTGGATGTTATTAAGGGTAAAGATGCACGCGATACAACGAGTTTTGATTCTCCAGCTATTGTAGAACAAATGTCTGTTACTGGGCATGCTTTGGCCGATAGTCCTCGCGATTTGACTTTTGGACAGGTTACGTTGGAAGGAGTAGATAAGCGAATAACTTCTTTGTTTAATGGGGCCTTGAAGCACCTGACTAGATCTGAATCATGGAACTGGAAAGCCAAGGATGTTGCAGTAAATTATATTGATCTTGCTGTGCAAACGTACCATCCGATTGTTTGGACTGAGTTCTTTTCGGCCACTAGACGATTTGATGGTCGTAGATATGGCAAGAAGATTGAAGATTCTGCGGGTCCGGAAGTTTTAAGAAGGATTTTTGGAGGATCTGAGATTTCACGTGCGGAATTTGAAGGGCGTTATTATCATAAAGCTCTTGAAGTTAAGGAGTTGATAAAACAAGAGTTTGAACGAGTGCTCGAGGAATTTGATTGTCTTGTTATGCCTACTGTTTCGGTATTGCCTTGGAAACTTGGTCAGTCTATTACGCCTGAAGAAATGTACGCTGTAGATGCTTTGGCTATTCCTGCCAATCTTGCAGAAGTATGTGCGGTTTCTATTCCTATTGGGTTGGTTGAAGGCAAGCCTGTTGGCATGCAGATCATTTGCGGTAAAGGAAAAGAGCGCGATTTATATAGAATTTCACGAAGTGTCAGTTCGTCGCTTGCTGCCAGTTAGGTAGTTTTAAAAATAAGGGTTCTGTGGAGTGTCAATGCGAATAGGGGATGTAGATCTTCAGTATTTGGGGCATAGCGGTTTTATTATTTCAAATGGTCGAAGAATCGCGGTAGATCCTTACAACGTTCCACAAAATGTAGAACCTGCTGATCTTATTCTTATTACTCATGAACATTCTGATCATTGCAGCATAAAAGATATTCAGAAGCTCGCACAGAAGGGCACCATTGTACTTGGGCCGGCGCATGTGCAAAGCGCAGTTATGAAAGTACAAGGCGTGCACGTGCAGCCTATCGAAGTCGGGGATAGTTTGGAGTTCGGAGATATCAAGGTTGAAGCTGTTCGAGCATACAATGTGAATAAATATCGTGATGCTGGAAAGAAAACTCATTTTCATCCTAAAAATGAAGGATATGTGGGATACGTGGTAAAATATGGAAATACTGTCATTTATCATACTGGAGATAGCGATTTAATACCTGAAATGAAAAAACTTACCGGCTATGGTAAACATGGTAATACGTTTGTGGCGCTTTTGCCTGTTTCTGGTACGTATGTGATGGATGTTGATGAAGCAGTTGAAGCGGCAGAGCTGTTGAGTCCGCATCTTGTTATTCCAATGCATTATGGGGCAGGCGTGGTGGGCACTCGTGAGGATGCTGAGCGATTTGTCACGCTTTGTAATGATAAGGGCATTCACGCTCAGATTTTGGAGAAGATATGATTGCAAGTAAAAATAATTCATTTAAAGAAATTTGGGATAAATTAAAGAAATGCAAACGAGTAGCAATGACTCTTCATACCGGTCCGGATGGCGATAGTCTAGGAAGCTGTGCAGCTATGAAGTATATTCTTGAGCGAGATTTAGGTTGTAAGGTAACTTTGGTAAGTGGAGATCCGTTAGAAGAGAATGTCGGCACTATGCCCTACGCGAAGGAGGTTCAATTCGGTAAAGATTTTGCTACATTTGACTGGAGCGAATGCGATGTTGCTCTTTGTTTAGATTCCGCTACACTCGGAATGTTGTCAAGTAAACAAAAGGGGACTTTTGTTTTCCCTCCTTCTGTTTTTGTTATCCAATTAGATCATCATGCAACTAATCTCTATTACGGCGCGATGAATTATGTTGACAAGTCTATGCCTTCTGCTTGCTCTGTTCTTGTGGAAATGTTCAAACAACTTAAAATTAAGTTTGATGCTGAAGTTTCTAGAAGGTTATTGTTAGGTATTTGCACAGATACTGGTTTTTTTGCTTATGATTCCAGCCCGTTAATTGCTATGAAACAAGCTGTTTTCTTAATTGAACAAGGTGTAGACTACTATAATGAAATTTCTAGACCAATTAGATTAAGTGAGTCATTGGGCGCAAAAAAGTTGTTTGCTTTATTGATAAATAATATTAAGGTTAATGAAAGAGGCAGATTCGCTTACAGCCATGTTTCTTTGCAGGAAACAAAAAAGATGGGATTGAGTAGTTCTGAATTACGAGGAGGAATACGCGCATTGCAAGATTTAAAGAACGTTGATTTTGTTTTTACGCTTACAGAGGTTGAGGGGTACATCAAAGGTGCTTTCAGGAGTAGTGCGAACGTAGATGTTTCTTTGTTTGCAAAGGCTCTTGGCGGCGGAGGACATAAAACTGCCGCAGGATTTTATTTTTCTGGTATCTCTTTAGCAGAGGCTGAGAAAAAAGTTCTTGCGGTTATAGAGAAAGTAGGCATTCATCATTTTACCAATAAGGCATAGTTTTATAACGTTCCAATTGAAGAATTTTCATGGGAGAAAAATCTTACGATCTAGTTTTGCCTTATAGAATGCATACCGATGACGAGTTGCGCCAGGTACACGCTTTTATACATCAGGGAGGACTACATGAACACGCCAATGAACGTGTTTGGATGAGCACTTTAATTGGGGCACAGGAAGCGGCACATGCTATCGGGGAAGCCGGATACGTTATAAGCCCTCCTGAGTTATACCAGTTTGGAGAGTGCGCTCCTTATGAACTCTTATCTTGTTCAACTCTATCTTCTGAACGAGGCGTTATTGGTTATTTTAAGTGGTGGTGTAATCAAGGATTTTATAATCGAGGCCCAATTATATTAACTCGTAATCTGCACGATCTGGATCAAACATTTGATACATGCACTTTAGGATGTGTACTTGACAGATTTTATCCTGGGCAGCCTATTTGCAGTGCTCAACCCATAAGGGCAAAGGCATAGTCTTAAAAACGCTTTTTTGCTGTTTTTCCCATGGATAATGAGAAGATTGCACGGAAGAACTTGCTGAGAAAAAGCGAGGAGGCTAAAGGAATTGCGGTCAAGGGATACGATTTTAATAAGGGTGTTAATTATCACGAGATTGTTAAGAGTTTTAGATCGACGGGATTTCAAGCGACGCATTTGAGCAGGGCTATTGATGTAACGAATGAGATGATCAATGAGAAGGCATTTATTTTTTTGGGATATACAAGTAATATGGTTTCTTCTGGGTTGCGCGAGGTATTTCGATACCTCGTTGAACATAAAAAAGTGAATGTTGTTGTAACTACAACTGGAGGCATTGAAGAAGACATCATTAAGTGTTTGGGAGATTTTACGATTGGAGACTTTAAGGCAAATGGACCTGAATTGCGAAAGAAAGGAATTAATCGAATTGGAAACGTGTTTGCACCGAATAATCGCTATGTTGCGTTTGAAGCGTTTGTACAGCCAATACTGGAAGAGTTGTATCAAGAGCAACGAAAAACAGGGAAGATAACTCGAGCAAGCGATATTATTCGCGCTCTTGGAAAGAAAATAAACAATAAAGAAAGTATTTACTATTGGGCTCAGAAGAACGACGTGAAGGTATATTGTCCGGTTATTACTGACGGAGCGTTGGGAGATAATATTTATTTCTTCAAGTTTAAGCGACCTGATTTTAAATTAGATGTTAGCGAGGACGTAGTTGAGTTTAACAATACTACAATTGGTTTAAAGAAGAGTGGCGTTATTATTCTAGGAAGCGGCGTCGTTAAACATGCGATATTGAATGCGAATATGTTACGTAATGGTGCTGATTATGCAGTGTATATTAACAACGCGCAAGAATTTGATGGAAGTGATGCAGGCGCGATGCCGGATGAGGCAATTTCATGGGGCAAACTAACCAGCGATGGAAAAAGCGTTAAAGTTTTCGGTGATGCAACGATTTTGTTTCCTTTGCTTGTTGCAGAAAGCTTTGCAAAATAGATTTTGTTGTCTTTCTGAAGTTGTAGTTTTGGCATTTTTTAGATAATTAAGATATTTTTTCAGCATAATCAATTATTTAAACTGAAACAGTATGTAACTTTAAGATTATTGAAAGGAGGTATGAAAAATGGTACTCGATTTTGCAAAGGAGGCGATTCAGAATTCTAGTGCGTACAGCATAAACTTCGACGAATTGCGAGCTGGAAAGGCAAACATCAAAGTGTTCGGATGTGGAGGTGCAGGTTGTAACATGACGACTTGGTTATTCAACAAAGGAATCAATGGAGCAACAATTTATGGCATCAACACAGACGCACTTCACTTGAGCATCACCAAAGGTGATGATAAGATACTTATCGGTAAGGAACTAACAAGAGGTCTTGGTTGCGGTGGCTACCCTGCAAAGGGACGTGAAGCTGCAAAGGAGGCTATCTCTGACTTGAAAAAGGCAGTAGGTGCTGCTGATATGGTCTTTATCTGTGCAGGTATGGGTGGCGGTACTGGAACAGGATCTGCTCCAGTTGTAGCTCAACTTGCTAAGGAATCAGGTGCGGTTGTTATCGGGGTGGTAACTATGCCGTTTGAATGCGAGAAAGCGCGTGTTGATAAAGCTGAATTTGGATTGCAAGAGTTGCGAGAGGTTGCTGACACTGTTATCGTTATTGACAACAATAGACTGGTTGACATTGCTGGTAACTTGCCTATGGAACAGGCTTTCGCGGTTGCTAACGAGCTAGTAAGTACAATGATCAAAGGAATCGTGGAAACAATTACCTTGCCATCGTTGATTAACTTAGACTACGCTGACGTTTCTGCAATCATGAAGGGCGGTGACGTAGCAGTTATTGGTGTAGGCGAATCCGACAATTCTATGCGTGTAGATGAAGCTGTGCGACAAGCACTAACACATCCTTTATTGGATGTAGATTATCGCGGTGCTACGGGTGCACTGATTCACATTACGTGTGGTCCTGACTTTAAACTTGAGGAATTCTCTGGCATCGGCCAGTTAGTTACTGAGAACTTAAGTCCTGACGCACAAGTGATCATGGGTGCTCGTATCAACAAAGATTTCGGCGGAAGAGTTCGTGTCATCACTATTATGACTGGTGTTAAATCACCATACGTATTAGGTAGAGAACGCGAACCAGCTCCTGGAGCGCGCTCTGAGATGTCTGATTTAGGCATTGAGGTATTTAGATAAGTAGAACAAACGTTTTACTCACATATTATTTTTCAAGGGAATTGTTTCTTTTTCCCTTTATTTTTTTTATTTAGCTATAGAAAGGCTTTTAATTGCTCTTCTTTATCGATTTTTATGTCTTTTAGCGTAAGTGTTCGTGATGTGAAACCTTTAGATGTAGCTCTAAAAACGAATCAACCTATTCCTCTTCCACAAGAGTGTCGTCATAACGCTGCAGTTTTTGAGCAGCTTCTTCTTAAGTATGGTCCGCGTGTGTTGCCTTCTTTTTCTAATCTTTCTTCGCAAGATACACGAACAATTGCTGAATCTGTTGCGTATTTAGTTCGTCCTGATTTAATTAAGAGCGGACTTATTTTGTTAGGTCCGAATCCCGTAGACCCTTTAACTAAGCCTCTTTATGGAGAAGACGGAGAACTTGTTCATCTTGCTAACGATCCTTCTTCGTTATCTCCTGAATTCAGGTTGCTTTCTGGATCTCCTTTATGTCCTCAAGGCGCAGAATTCTTCAGATGTTATGCTGGGACGTTTAATTCAGCAAAACGCATTTTAGGCACTCTTGGATTTGGTAGCGGTGATTGCTATAAACCTTCGTGGCCACTTGCAGATATGGCTGCCTATTTATTGGATCCTCGAGACTTAAGCGATTATCGTTATGGAAGCGGAGAAGTACGAAAATTTCATGATACTCTAGATCGTCAGTGGAGAGAAGCTTAGTTTACCAAGTCTTAGGATCTCTAGCTAAAGTTGGTTTCTTTTTAACATTCCATTTGTCCCAGTATATTCTAGACTCTAGGGCTTCTTTTCTTACTGGATGTGGTTTTTCGTCTGGATAGCCTATAGGGATGATTGCTTCAACGTTTATTTTTTCTGGAATCTCTAAAACCTCTTTTACACCTCTATCGAGATATGCTCCGATCCAGCATGCCCCTAGGCCAAGGTCTGTTATTCTTAGCAGGAAGTTTTGAATTGCAGCACCAACTTGTTGACGTGCGTAAATTGGGCCTCGTTCGTTGTAGAGTTGCTCTAACGTGGCATCATCTGAACACGCGACTACAATTGTATCTGCTTGAGAGATCCAGGCTTGATCCGTGTAGTTTGCAAGTTCATTCTTTGTGTCTTGATCTGTAACGATGATGAATCTCATTGAGT
>CAZRZR010000037.1:0-6921 GCA_964604715.1 Candidatus Woesearchaeota archaeon | reverse complement strand
AGGGCCTTTGCGAGCAATGAAGCAACGGCATATGCTCCGACTTCCTCTGCAGAAAAAAAGATTTTTGCTATCAGAATGTCAAGGCTATAGAATGCCATTAAACTGATGAATATTACAAACATAGGCAAAGAATATCCATAAATTCCTTCAAGAGAAGTGTTTTCTTCCTTAATATCTTTAAATTGTCTTTTTATAAGAGAGTAAGAAGCGAGTAATGCCATGAACGAGCCAAGTACTGTCGCAACCACTGCTCCGAACAATGCGAATCCAGCAAGCACGAGCGTAACTCCAAGGACTAGACGTAATCCTGACTCTATAATAAGATTAAAGCCAAGATGGGTAAATTTCTTCTCTCCTTGAAGAATTCCTCTGGTGACCGGGCTTAATACTGCACTAAAAAATACTAAGCCTACCAAAAGAAGAATTCCTCGACTAATATTAAGAAGAGGGCTAAAGATAATTGCAAATAGACAATACCCTATAAAAACTGCGGCTGCTAGTTTCTGTGCTTTTTTGAAAGATCGCTTAAATATATTTTTGATGCGCCCCTTGTTGTTTTCTTTAGCAACATAGCGAGTAACTATTGTTTGAATAGACTCTGTAAGAAGAGATCCAAAATAAGTTATCGAAAGAAGAGTAGCCAATATACCATATTCTGCAAGTGTAAGTAAACGTGCCATAATCACTTGAAACAAAAAGTTCAAGAAATTAAAGAGATTGAACGTAATAAGGAGAATGAGGCTCCCGGTAAACAAATCGCTTTTAAAAAACTGTTTCATACAAATATTCCTTCTCTGAATACAAATAATGTTGCGGCAATTACAGCGACTTGAAAGATCCAGATCAATGCAACTGCCTTTCTTTCAGTAGGCTTTACGCCTGTCTTGTGCAATAAATAGATGGCTATATGATTTAAACTGTAAAGTTTATCATATCTCAAGGTAAGCGACCCATCGTTCATAGGTTTGCCAAATGAATGTTTCTGCAATCCGCCCCTTAACTTAAGAAAAGCTTCAATAAAGTAAGGGATATAAAAGCATAAAGCAATTTTTTCAAAATTTCCAACTATTGCGATACCTGCAATGAGGCCACCGGTGGCATAAGTAAGAACGTCTCCAGGGAAGATTCGAGCAGGGAAATAATTATAGACCATGAATGCAATCAATCCGCCAGCCATAATTAACGCTATTAGTGCAAGAGTTACGTTGCCTGTAAGAAATGCGACAAGCCCTGAAGCCCCTAATAATAATATTCCTTGTCCTGCTTCAAGGCCATTAAATCCCGCAAGAATGTTAAACGTAGTGGTTGCCCCGAGTAAGCCAAGAGGGATAATTATAAGGGGATAGGCCACTCCCAAGTCTAAGTGCCCTATAATTGGCAAGGATATGATGCTCTTACCTGCGTTTATTACCATCAAAGGTATGGCTCCTATAAGAACTAGTACTACTCGAGAAAGTATCGATAACCCTCCTTTCTGCCATCCCAGAAGATCATCCACAAATCCTACTGCTCCCAAGAAAAGAACAGACAAAACCAAGGATAAAACTTCAATAGTGTGCGTCTCGTTTCCAAGGTAGAAATTCTGATATGCTATAAGAAGCAAGGCTGAAAGAAGGAAAGATAATACCACTATGATTCCCGCAGACCCCACAACAGGCTTAGCAGAAAGTTTGTTCATATCTTCCCACAGGAGCCCAAGACTCGTTGCTTTACGCATCCAGACCGGAATAAAAAGCAAAGTTACTAAAAAACTAATAATAACCGGAACTAATGCTAATATCATAGTTATACAAACTGCAACTCTCGAGCAGGGAAGTTCACAGTTACGTATTCAGGATCGACAGTCATTCCTGCAGGATACTTAACATTCCATATCTTAATCGGGCCTCGAACTCCTTGGAAATAAACGAAGTCAGACTCATTATACCCTTGTGACTTGAGACTTGCAACAATGGAATCGTCTTCCGTATGGGCCAGTGCAAAAGAATTACTTTGCTGCCCTGCAAGGTAATAACGTGCGACAAATGAGTGAACAGTTGTTGGGCTCAAGTAAAGAAGGGCTCCGTCCTTTCTGATTAACGCTCCTCCTTGAGCATCTGTTGACAAAGAAGGCATTAGAAATACTCCTGCGTCAAGCCCTTGGCCGAAATCTATAGTCTTCTTATCTCGGTAGATATAACGAAGAGGTATGGAATATTGCTTTTGATTGTATACAAAAATGCCTTGTGGCTGTGAGTAAGATCCATTTGTGTAAGTAGTAATGGCGACCGCTCCGAGGCCTGCAAGATTCTGAGCAGAATCCATATTTCCATTATTAAGTCCAGGTAAAAATATCTGTGTGCCATTGATAGTATAAACAATATCCTTGTCTAACATCGCACCACCAAAGTAAAAGTAAGTCGATGAGTTCTTCCCCTCTACCGTTCTCGAAGGTTCAATAGCGAAGCTGTTTATCCAACTTCTTCGATCATAGCTTGCGTTGGATCCAATGCTTGCGAATGCCGCATATTTTCCTATATCTGTTGAATCAACAAGGAAGTAACTTACATTATGTGCATATAATACGTTAAGTGCTACTTGATCTTCGCTTCCAGTGAGGACATATCTTCCGACGAGGTAGTTCCAGTACGTTATTACATTTCCTCCATCAAGCATTGTAGCCCTATTTCCAATAGATTGAACCCAGTATCCATAGTCCCACCAGTGGCTAAATACGGCATCAGTAGGCGTACTCTCTCTAACCCAAGCCATGGCTCTTTGCCACTGTTGAGTATATGATGAAGGGATATATCCTTGAGCAGTAGCTGCGCTTTCTTGATACGAGTAGTACGAGGCGTATAAAGTTAGGAGAACTAGTACTATAAATGCAATTCCAGAATAAATTTTAATTTGAGGAGAGTGAATTCGATGATTAAAGTAAGCACTTCCTGCCTCAACAACAATGTATGCGATCGTTATAGCTACGGGGAAAACAAGGACCATAATCAAACGAACAGCGCTTCTAACGGACAAGAGACAAAGGAATGTAAAACTTAGAGCAAGTAATATCGGAAAAGTCTCTTGAGGGAAATCTTCCTTTATTTTCTCTCCCGATTTAATATAAATAATTAATGAACTGCCTAAAAACAGGAGAGCCCCGCCGATATAAACAAAAAGGCTCAAAAAGTTTTCTCCATTAAACAAAGATCCTGAAGAATATCTAGTCAGCATGAATGTAAGAATAAATATAACGAACGCAGCAACAATTTTTACTCTATCTTTAAAGTTCAAACGAGCAACAAGTTTGTAGAAGAGATAGAATGTTCCCAGGATAAAAATCAAGAAGGTTATGTATAATCCTTTGATACTTGGGCCAAAGCTAGTGACCCATTCAACAAAATAAGGTTGCTTATTTTCTGCTACGGTAACGTTAAGCCTGTCGATGAGAGGTTTTACAAAGCTATCTATTAATGAAATTAATTTCGAACTAACTCCGCTTACTCCGAGTAGAATAAACGCTAAGATAATGATCAAGACGGTCGCGCCAACAAAAGAGAGAAGCGGTGCAGGAAGATTAAGGAAACGATTATTCGAGAAATTATGCTTTCTAAATCTCTCTAAAGCAACTGAAATAGGCCAGGCAACCATTGGTAAAATAACAATGCCGCTGTTTACAGAAGTAAGAAGTCCTAAGACGCTTGTTCTATCAGAAAACATAAGGAAAAGAAGAGTAGCTACGATAAACCATATCAAATAAACCAAATATCTTTGTGTGTTGACTTGATAAAGAAGGAAAGCAAGGATGAATCCAAAGCCAATGGTAAGAGTAACGTAAATAGATCCTCCCCATATGAGGCTCATGCATGCTGTGCTGAGTGCAGCAAGCAACGCGTAAGCAAAAGCAGGATATTTTTTCTCCTGTCTCCAGGCACGCAAGAAAAAGTAAAATGAGATTGCCATAAAGAAGAATGCTGCCGATTCTTTTTCAGGAATTCCAGCGATGGTACGAGGTAGAAGCGGAGATAAGATTCCCACAATCACTGACGCAATAATTGAGATAACAAGCGCTCTACGATCTCCTACAAGGCTTCTAAACAATTCCTTCGTCATCAAAAATACTGCGACTACAGTGATGCCAAACATAAAGACTGGAAACAGTACGGCCGATTGATCGACAGAGGTACTTCCGAACAACACTGCTACTTTGTGGAACCATGCAATCATATATGGTAAAAGCAGTAATTCTTTGCTTGTTTCAAAACCCAAGGGGACGTATCTGAAAGTGTCTATGGCCATCAGGTGCCCATTTTGAATAATGTCTTTTGCCCATCGTAAAAACAAGAACGGATCTAAATCTGGACCAAGAGTCCATCCTCCGGTAGTAATGTCTCTCAAACCAGGAAGGCCGCGTGTTCTAATATATGTTGCAATCCATACAGGCCATATAATAAGAAGGTATAATGCTGCGCTCTTCTTTCCATATGCGCACAAGAAAGTGCCCCCTATACAAAGAACAGCGAGGATTACAAAATGAATCGCTGGCAAATTTAAGAGGTTAAGTGCTGAAACTAATGAAAGTAAGAGCGAGACTCCAGTAGCATAAGCAAAATATCTAGTAGGACTATCTTTTTGAATAAGTTCAAGTAGTTTTCTCTTTCGTTCTTCTATAATTCGTTCTTCGTTCATAAGATTATATCAGATCTTCAGCGTTTTCTAGCTCAGAGAGCTTCTTATATTCTCCGCAATAGGGGCATTGGGACTTAGTGCCTTTTGTTTCAAAACGATATCCGCACCCTAAACAAATTACTTTCATAAGATTACAGGATTAATGACGTTATATAAATCTTTCAATTAGAACAGCAAAGGAGTCAAAAATACTTCCATCAGCGCCGCTAAAAAGAGAATAACGACTGCAAGAATGATCAGATTGAGCGAGTCTTGTAGGATTTCCCAAAATCGGTCAGATCCAGCTTCGTGACGTATCACTGCCACTGAAACAATGCCTCCGGCCATAGCTGCTATGAAATAAGAGGCTATCTCTGGAAGACCATGGATAAGGTAACGTAGCAGTCCCAAAGGAAGTTCACTTAATTTAGACTCAGTAAATATGGCTATGGCTGCCGCTATAACGCTAGCATTCCACGCAAGAATGAATATGGCTCCTGCTCCAAAAACAAGTGAAAATACAAGGGTGAAAATAAGCACATAAATGTTATTTGCAAAGATAAGGAAAAGACGTTCTTTATTGGTACCAAATGCTGTTTGTTGAACTCCTTTAGCTCCGCCATATTGTGAAAGACACCCGTCATAATCTCCTGGTCTATTAATAGCACAGAACGTCTCTACCTGTGCTTTATAGCTCTGAGTAGTTGGGAGTAAGATATACCATACTGAAAAAGCTACTACAAACCCTATAAAAAGCCATACAAATGCCCAAAGAGCTTTCTCATGTTCTTTCAAAAGCTTAAACGCTCCAAGATGCTGCGTCGCTTTATCTTCTTCAAATTTTATTAAATAATAAACGAACGGCAATGAGAACATGACCGTAAATGTTACAATTAATATTCCGGAATATTTCGATAGCACTGCGTCTTGAGCAAAAACCCAGTTAACTAATAAAATTGAGACGCTCGCATAAAATGCTCCCACAAAGAACAATTCCCACGGTTTTCTTTCAGCTTTTTGAGGGCTTATGAGCATCTCTAACATAGTATCACATCACGTTAAACGAAGACCGCTTAAATAGTTTTTTATCGCTTACTTCTTGATAGTATCAACGATCGCTTTAAATTCCTCTTGTAGTTCTGCAAGTCGCTTGTTTGTTTCTCCTCTCAGTTTTTCCAAACCTTCTATTTGCTCTTTAATGATCGCTTGTACATCTCCAAGATGCTTCTTAACGACCACTCCGGAACCAATGTCAACGAAAAAATCTTTCGTCTTAATATCTGCCTTAACAAACACTCCTCTTCCTAAAGAAGCCAGTATTTCGCCTTTGGCACTAGCCATAGAATCTAATTGCTCATTAAAGGTAGTTAACTCACTAAAATGTTGTTCAACAAAAGATTTACGTTCTTCTAACGCTTCGGATTCCTTATGCAATAATTGTGCTTTTTCGAGGAGCGATTGATCCATTTACATCAGCTTTTAAGGCAATTTAAATAGCTTTCTAAAAACCATGCTCGCAATAATTGCCGTTATAAAATAATACCAGAACCAATGGCCTGCTATAGAAGTAGTGTTAAAAACTCCTCGTATGAGGCTGAATACGACCAATACAGGGATCATAGTGAAGATCATAGGTTTGAATGAATGCTTCATTGATTCCATGGTATGCTGCATCATTTGTTGCGTTAGCTCCATCTTCTTCGCAGGATCCGTGTGCGCTTTTATTTGATCATTCAATTCTTTCTGTTTCTTCTTTAGCTCTCTCATACGTTCCTTGTCAAGTACAAAGAAATTTACAAGTGTAATAAATAAGGAAACCAAAATGGAAATAACAATAATGCTGAGCTTAGGATGTGCTTGAATTAATTCTACAATCATTCCACCTCGAGAGAAAAATTGTATTTAAACTTATCCCATCATACCACGTAGTGCAGGATGCATATCTACGGCGTGCTGCTGTGCAATGTTCTGGTAAAGCTGATAGGTAATAGTTACAGCAAGCAATATAGATGTGCCTGAAGTAAGGACTCCCAGTAAATCTGCTACGCCTGCTAAAAGACCGATTGCTAAACCGCCCATAACTGTTAAAGGCATAACGTAACGTGATAAGATACTTTCCAACACTCGCTCATCTTTTCTAAATCCTGGTATTTGTAAACCTGAAGCCATAATGTTTCGTGCTTGACTGGAAGCATCCATGCCTGCAGTTTTCACCCAAAAGACGGAGAAAATTGCTGCAAGAATCATATAGAACAGTACGTGCGTTATACTTTGTGC
>CAZRZR010000036.1:0-6935 GCA_964604715.1 Candidatus Woesearchaeota archaeon | reverse complement strand
TGTTGGCAACAATCTTTAAATACCTCTAATCTCGCTCTTTTTTATGTCATCATCCAGGGCCTTAGATCCGATGCTTGAAAATTTTGTTGAAGATTTGTCAGAAGCAGGCTCTACAGTTGCTGTTGCTTCCACGATTCATGAGCCAAAATCAGGGCTATTGCCAGCTATGGCCAGAATAGTGCCTTTGATGAATGCTGCAGGTCTTGAATGGCACATTAGCGCAACAGTCGCCACAAAATTCCAAACAGGCGGAGAGTTAACAGATATTTACAGATTTATGCGTGATAATGTTACATCTGTTGGAACAGATGTAACTGCATTTCCTCACCAAGAGTCTAAGATTGAAGAAAATCATTACGCAGCTATTCGATTGGCGTTAGAAAGATCCGAAAAGCCAGACATTCTCTATGTTGATGCAGACAGACTCTGTATGGGTCTTAACTATCATCCTGCAGAGACTGTAAAGGCAATAAGTGCTGCTGCTAGAACCGCAACAGGAAACAAACTAGCCGTTATTGGAAGAACTCATAAAGCAATAGATACACACATCGCTTCTCTCGTAGATACGGAATCTATTTTTCATCACTTTTACACAAAGCACTTAGGTCATCTTTCTCCAGACGCAAGAATATTCGATGTAGGCGGTACAGGACATATAATGCCAGCACACGTACATAGAGATATGTTTATGCATTATAGGGGCGGAGTGTTGTTTGACGTTCCTGCAGACTTTCCTCATCCTAAACTAATTCTTGGAGCGCTTGCAAGAACTAAAAACGGAGTTTCCATGATAAATACGGACAACTTCTTAAGATACGAAGCGCCAGAACAAATGCGTGGCGATGGTAGACTCCAAGTAAAAGACCATAGTTGGACTCCAGAGTGTTACGATGAAATGACTCGCAATTCCTTACCTATTCAAAACCAGTTGATGGAGCAACCAGGAGAATGGGCTTCTCGCTTCAGAAACGTAAATCAGTATCTCAAGCTTTTAAACAGGATGTGGCTTGGTCCAAACGGGAAGTTAGACAACGATATGGACGGTACGATAGCTCAATTAGATGATATGTCTCGTGAAGCATCAACTAAATCTGGGAATGATCTCGTGAGATTTTACAGAGAAAAAGCAGCGTCTATGAAAAGACCCTATTGGGCATACTTAGAAAAGAAATCATTGATAACTCCGTAATAATGCTTCTTCTGATCTTGCGGCATTCCCCAGCACGGGATAAACATTCCTGATTGTTCTATTTTTTCGCCGATAGGAAATTCATTCTGCAATCGCACATGTTTAATACTTGCATAAGGGGGTTGCTTCAACAAGTTACCGCACATAATCGGTCGTATCTCTACTTTATTTTCAGTTAAGTACGAAACGAAGACTTCACGAGTAAATGGGGCGTCTGACTTAATAACTAATGGAAATGCAAACCAGCTAGGTGAAGCCAAAGGATGCACTTCAGGCAATTCAAACCACTTATCATATTTTTTAAAGAGTTGCATCATCTCATCGAATTGCGATTTTCTAGCTTTAACATATCCATCAAGTCTTTCCATTTGAGCTAACCCAAATGCAGCTTGTAATGCGCTCATCTGACTGTTTGTTCCGATAGTTGCATATTTATAGCGATTAAGGAATGCATCTCCTAAACTAAAATCTCTTCCCCAGAAGATAATGCTTCTTGCAGTATCATGAAGCTTCTTGCTATTCGTTCCCAAAGCTCCGCCAACTCCCGCGGTAGAAATGTGATGAGAACCATAAAAGCTAAACGAAGTCAAATCAGCATAATGGCCTATCGAATGTCCGGCAAAAGTGCCTCCAAGAGTGTCGCATGAATCTTCAATCAAGAATCTTCCGTTAAGCGCCTTGGTTATTCTTTCCATATCTGGAATATTTCCCAACAAGTAAGGTAAAATAAGTCCTTTAATTTCAGGATATTGCGCAATCGCTTTTTCTACTTGTTCAGGATCAATTACGTATGTTCTTGACTTAGTTTCAACAAAAACTGGAACTAATCCCAGGTCAATAGCAGAAGATATGCTAGTTGGAAAAGTCGTTATGGGATGTAAAACAAGATCTCCAGATTTTACTCTCCCTTCGTGCATCAAGGTTTTGACGGCAACCAAAAGGGAGGCAGAACCACTACACGTTACGTTAACATGAGCTAGTTTAGTAAAATCAACTAATTTCTTTTCAAGTTGTTTATTAGCTTCCCCATAACCAAACCAATCGCTTGCAAGGACTTTTTTCATAGCCTCTACTTCGCTAGAATCCCATTGCATTCTATTTATCAAATGAGGATCAATATCCCAGCGTTTCCAAGAAAGTTTATCGTCCATAAAAAAGGATTCAACAAATTGTTTAAATAGTTTCTTATGCTCCAGAACTCATTACAATAAACAGTTTTTTAGCGCAATAATTATCTTTATTAAGCTTTCAAAACACTCTTTTTTATGCAGAAAAGGCTAATTGTAACGGGAGGTTGCGGCTTTATAGGGAGTAACTTCATACACCATATTCTCAAAAAATATCCTTCTTACAAGATTGTGAATGTAGACAAACTGACCTATGCAGGCAATGAGCAAAATCTAAACAGTATAAAACACAATCCAAATTACCTGTTAGTTAAGGAAGACATTTGCAATAAAGAAGCCATGAGTAACATAATACAAAAAGATGACATTGTGGTCAACTTTGCCGCCGAATCTCATGTTGACAACTCAATAACAGATGCTGAAACATTCGTGAGAACTAATGTCTTAGGTGTACAAACTTTATTAGACGTTGCTAGAAATAAAAACGTCAATTTATTTTTGCAGATTTCAACTGATGAAGTCTATGGGTCGCTCAATTTTGAACAACGTTCTTCAACAGAGAAAGACCCTTTGCATCCTTCTTCCCCTTATAGCGCATCTAAAGCAGCAGCAGAGATGCTTTGCATGGCAGCAGTTAAAACATTCAAACAACCAGTTATAATAACTAGATCTTCAAACAACTTTGGGCCTTATCAATTTCCAGAAAAAGTTGTCCCGCTATTCATCACCAATCTTCTGGAAGGAAAAAAAGTGCCCCTCTACGGAGAAGGAAAGAATGTACGTGACTGGATTTATGTAATTGACAATTGTGAAGCTTTAGATTTTATTATTCACAAAGGAGAGCCTGGAGAAATTTATAATATCGGGGGAGGGAATGAGCTAAACAATGTAGAGTTAACTAACAAGATTTTACATCATGCAGGAAAAGATAACTCTTGGATCTCTTACGTTCCTGATAGGCTTGGTCATGATTTGAGATACTCTTTAGATAGTGCAAAATTGCACGCATTAGGATGGAAGCCAAACACATCGTTTGATCAAGCATTTATTCAATCGTTTGAATGGTACAAGAATAACGTTGGTTGGTGGAAGCCTCTTAAAGAAGCAATTCAACTAAGGAAGGCTACAAAATGAAGGGAATTATTCTTGCAGGAGGTTCAGGCACAAGACTCTATCCTTTGACTTTTGTTTATAGTAAACAGCTTATTCCAGTGTATGATAAGCCTATGATCTATTATCCCCTTTCAATCTTAATGCTTGCAAACATACGAGAGATTTTAATCATCTCTTCACCAAAAGATCTTTTCTCGTTCAAGGCGTTATTAGGAGACGGTTCAGCATACGGCTGTTCTTTCACGTATGCTGTACAAGAAGTTCCTAATGGGATTGCCCAGGCCTTTGTTCTAGGCGAACACTTTATCGGAAAAGATAAAGTTGCTTTAGTGCTAGGAGACAACATCTTCTATGGGGCAGGCTTGCCTCATTTATTGGAAAGCTCTACAAATCCAGATGGTGCAGTAGTATTTGCTTATCACGTTACTGATCCGCAACGATATGGCGTAGTTGAATTTGACAGTACTAACTTGGCTCTTTCGTTAGAAGAAAAACCCTCAAAGCCAAAATCAAATTACGCGGTACCGGGTTTATACTTTTATGATAATAGCGTTGTCGATATTGCAAAAAAGATTAGTCCAAGTGCACGAGGCGAGTATGAAATAACTGACGTTAACAAAGAATATCTTAAAATGAAGAAACTTAAAGTCGTTATAATGAGCAGAGGAACTGCCTGGCTTGATACAGGCACATTTGATTCACTTATCCAAGCTAGCCAGTTTGTTCAACTTATAGAGAAACGTCAAGGACTAAAAGTAGGGTGCATCGAAGAAATAGCCTATAGAAAAGGATTCATCAATGAGCATCAACTGAAAAATTTAGCTGAACCGTTATTGAAAAGTGGATATGGCGAATATTTGCTTGATCTTCTCAATTTAAGTAAAAGTCAACTGTTTAGATCGTTTCCTGAAACGCCTTAGTCACATTCTCTCTGGGCTTCTTAAGTTCAAAGATTTCCAATATGCAAATCCTAAAACTATAGAAAGGAGTGTCGTCATAACCAACACTAGAACTAACAAGAGAGTATGTGGCCTAAAATAAGCGTCAGAAAGGGCAGGAATTCCGAATATTGCGCCAACAGTTCCAGGCACTGAAACAACAATGCTGACAATCGTGAGGAAAGTCATAATAACTGTTAGTCTCCCCATAGTGGCATTCAATTCTTTATTAGACTGCATTTCCGATTTGGTTCTCAAGGAAGCAACTCGATAAATATGGCTTCTACAACGTTCAAGCCAATAACGCGTTTCGGTATGGAGCATTTCATAATCAAATGAAATCAGAGAAGTATCAAACTCTTCTATATTGCGTTCTTTCAAGTTCATAATAAATCTCATAAGTTCTTCACATCTATCAGTCAATCTTCTCAATGCTCTTCCAGCCAGCTCTATATCATCGATAATTGGATTCATATCAAGAAGGTTCATATTAGCGCGAATACGCTGAAACTCTTCCGAGTAATTCTTCAAAACAGCCTTAAGAAGAAGAAATATCAGGGCGGTACTTTCTCCGTGCGGCCTGGAAAGAAGATCTTTAAATTGTTTTTCGTATTCTACCAATTCAACGTGCGAATGTATAATAATCTTTTTCTTTGCAACTAGAACAATATTCTGTTGCTGTTTTTCGTTATAAGAAGGTAAGCTTACCAAGATAAACTTTTTCTGCTTATCAAAAAAAGGAAAATCAAGGTTGTGAATTTGTTCGATATCTGCATTGATGCCTAATTTTTCAACTTTTTTCTTTAATTCTTCAATAGAGTCAACAAACTGGATCATGCTCGTTTTTCATTTAAGAACTATATAAGGATTTATGTGAAACATAACCTTTAAAACTCATCCAGGGTTTGCTTTTATACGTGGGTGTGCCGGAGCGGTCAAACGGGTCGGTCTCAAGAGCCGATAGCTTAGTGCTTACCTAGGTTCGAATCCTAGCACCCACATAAGCCCTCGTAGCTCAGCCCGGATAGAGCAATGGGGTCCTAACCCGGAGGTCGTAGGTTCAAATCCTACCGAGGGCGTTCACCTTCAAAGGGTTCTCCCCTATACCAATTACATTTTTCTCTTCTTTCAGAATCAAGACACCATAGTTGAAGAGAAAAATGATCGCATATAAGTTCTCGTTGTTCAACTATCTCTCCTCCCTTGTATCCTTTCCCGCAATACACTTTATCTCCTTCTACTCTCAAATGAGAGCATCGATTTTCAGGTGGAGCCTCGTTAACAAGATATAGTCTAAATGGAAGTTGCTTTACCATGTTAAATCTCTTTTAATCGCTTTTATAAATTTAATCGTAACCTTTAAAACTCCTTTTTAGATACATTTCATAAGCGCGGTTAGTTTAATGGCAAAACAGCTGGTTTCCATGATACGCTCAAGAGTGTGTCGAAACGACCAGCGGTCACGGGTTCGATTCCCGTACCGCGCATATAGCTCTAAGAGCATAATCGATGCGCATCGCATGATTGTGGCGAACATTACACACCCATTACATCCTCTTTTAAAAAAGGCAGTGATAATCTATAACCGAAATAAATTAAATCTCCAAAAAAGCGGGGCTATATGGAGAAAATGCGGCGCGAATTTTGTCCCCGGCTGTTTTGTTTGCCTGTGGAGAGAGATGAACTTCTTTAAGTAAGTTTAAACTTAAGGATCTTGGCACGTAAACCACAGGCACACCATTGTCAATTTTTTTCATAAGCTGATCCTCGGCTTCTATTCCCAAAACCACGCCCCCTCCTGCCTCTTCAAAACCGAGACAGTAAGGTATTAAGGCATCATTTAATATTTTTGTAAAAGATACTGCCTTTACACGGTGCTCCAGCTCATGATTCCCAAACCGACTTGCAGCACGCAAAAGAGCAATTTCTTCTAAGGATTTATCTGGGTGTTCTGCTATAAAACTTGTTTTTCCAAGTTTACGAAGATATTTGAGAAATGCAATCTCCTGATCCCATGGCGATCTAATTTCTCCAGCCTCGGCTATTTGAAATGCATTTCCAACATAAGTTCCATGATACAGTCTCATAAATTATTCCCCCCAAGCCCGTATATAAATCTATTGTTTCTCTTTAGTGGTAACATATAGGAAACTTTAAATAACCGTTTAAAACCCTATTTTTATGGAAAGAACAGAAAAAGTAAGCGCCGACTTATTAGAAACAGTAGTGACTAACCCCGTCTTCTTAGCAGGCATAGAAAAATCTATCGAAACTACCCAGAGAACTGGATATGAAGTGGCTTTTGATTGGAATAAGCGACTCTATTCTAGAAAGACATTTCAGCCAGACAAAATTATACTTGGAGATGAGAGATCTGTAGGCGAAGGAATAGCTCTTGACAGATTAAAACGGGACTATGAAGCAACAACTGGCAATAAATATGAACGACGTTCTAGGGAATGGGTTATGTTTCTTGCAGGAAAAATGGAAGCAGGGTTAGGATTTAATGTTGATTATCCTATTCCACGATCGAAAACCTTTGATGAGATGATGAAACACGATGGTGAA
>CAZRZR010000035.1:0-7125 GCA_964604715.1 Candidatus Woesearchaeota archaeon | reverse complement strand
TCTTCTTGTTATAATTTCAGCATACGATATATATGCAGTATGGCATTCAGGATTCATGCAAAAAATGGCAAAGTATCAAATTGAAAAAGTTCGTGTTTTCTCAGGATTCTTTATACCTTATATGCTTCCAAAGAGCGGATCTGTAGCGAAAAAAAGTACACGTAAGGGGCGTGCACACGTGGCGATTCTTGGAGGCGGGGACGTCGTATTTCCTATAATCCTTGCCGGAGTCGTCATGCAATCATTCGGCATTTTAGGAGCATTAATGGTTGCAGTAGGTGCAACAGTTGCACTCGGTCTTCTTTTCTACTATTCCGAAAAAGGCAAGTTCTATCCCGCAATGCCTTTTATATCGGCAGGTTGCTTTGTGGCTCTAGGGCTTGCATATCTCATTGCTTAAAAACATTCTATATAGAATTTGTACCTTCATCGTATAGATATGTTCCTGTCTTAAGTAAATATTGTCCTTATTTGTCCCTTCAAAGGCATAACAAACGAAAGGTTTAAATAGCTCTAGTTTTTCGCTTCTTGATGATAGTAAAACCTGAACTGGTAAAGAAAATCAAGGAATATTTTAACTTGAACATTTACGAGACGAAAGTATGGCTAGCTTTGCTTACCAAAGGAATTGTTTCAGCTGGAGAAACTGCTGAGCTTTCAGGCGTTCCTCGATCAAGAACGTACGACGTATTAGAGTCTCTTGAAAAGCGAGGATTTGCTATAGTTAAAATTGGCAAGCCAGTTAAGTATATTGCTGTAGAACCAAACACTATTCTAGAGAAAATGAAATCACACGTTATGGTCGAAGCACAAGACAAAGTTAAGTCTCTGGCAACCTTACGAGGTACAGCAGAGTATGCAGAACTGGAACAATTACATAAAACAGGTCTTGCGCCAGTTAAATCAGAAGAGCTTTCAGGTTTTATGAAAGGTCGAGCTAATATCATGTCAAAGATGCGTGAAATGTTTACCAATGCACAAAAAGAAATTGCTATTTACACCTCTGTAGCTGACTTTGAGAAGAAATCACGTGTCCTTATTCCAGCTTTAGAATCTGCTCAAAAGAGAAACATTAAAGTTAAAATGACTCTAGCAGGCGAGGCAGAAGATGTTAAGAAAATAAATGCCAAGCATAATCTGCGCGCAAAACAAGCAGACACAAAAGGCAAGTTCTTCATTGCAGACAAGCAGGAAGTTATGTTTATAGTTAATCCAGAACACGCTGAAGAAGAAATGGCTGTTTGGTTGAAATCTCCATTCTTTACAGAATCGCTTGACACATTATGCGATTATCATCTTAAAAAGGTACTTCAGTAGAGGTTTCTATGGAAAAAGGATTAAAGTTAGTAGGTGATTACGAAGGCACCCCGCAAGATCTTTATCTGGGCGCGATCGACGCAAATAGAAGCGGGAATCCTGCTGTGCATTTATTTATACTAGATGGAAATAAAAGGCAAGAGTATATAGGGTGCCAATTTTCTAATTGGAACTCTGGAAACCGTCAATATTTGAGCATGAATGGAATGGAAAAAGTAGCAAGAGTTATAAGCAACGCTCACCGACCAGAATCCCCAGTAAGACTTAGCTATACTCCTCCTCAAAGTCCGACAAAAGAAGATTTGCTAAGCTTAACTAGTGGTAAAAGTCTAGCCGTATTTAGGGGTTTAGACGTTAGTGAAATAAATGAGCTGCGAATGCATCAAGGTTTGCCAACTCTTAATTTAGCGGCTTAAAATTCTTAAGTTTGTAATGCCCATCTCTTTTAAGATAGGTTTCTTTGCAAATTCGTCAATATAAGTGCGAGCGCTCAAAGTAAGAGGTATTCGAGCGTAAAGCATTTTATTCTTGACAAAAGTATTTTGATGTGCTTTTTTGAAGGCTTTTGCGTATTCTTCCATTGCAAGTGTGGGTCCCTTTCGGATAATCTCTTTCTTCGACGCAAGAACTAAATAAATGCAAGCAGTCTGTCCTTCTTTATAGACGAAATGCTCGTTAATCATAGTAAATGTGGGCCTAAGTTGTTCGATCATAAATGAAAAGAATTTTTTCATTTTAGTTCCTGCAATATCTCCTTCTTGTCTATCAGTTTCAATCTCTAGTTCGACAAACTCTGCTTTTTTCTTCACGGCCTCTTTTTCAAAAACCGATTTATCGAATGGTTTCTCAATAAAGAATGTCTCGCGTGGACTTTTTAGGAAAGCTTGAGCGGCTTGTTGGAATCTAAAGAATGTTTCATAACTTAACGCTGCAAGCGCATTTCGCTCCTTATACGTAGGATCTACTAATATAATTGGACTTCTTGATTTGCTCTCATTCAGCGAAATTCGTACTAGATTAGCATTCTTGTAATGTTTTGCAGGGTCAACAATTATTTGCTCCTCTACATGAGCTAGTGCTTTGAGGAAAGGTATAAACCCTTTATAGTATATTATTAGACATTCAAGGGTATAGCCTGAAAATCCATTGATATAGCTCTCTGCACCATACACGCCTTGCGCTTTGCAAAAAGTCTTAGCGAGACGGATATCCTCTGCGAGCTTTTTTGCTTTCTTTTTTACATAGCTTACGTGAAAATAGCTCAAATCAGTCACGTTTTTTTCTTGAGACGGTTTTCGTATCTTAAGAACGGGTATAACTTCAATAACTAGTTTATCAAAATATACCCTAAAGTAATCTCTACTTCCATGAACACGCTCGCACCGTGCTTTGCGCTGTTTTGCAAGTTTCTTTACTAATGGCTCAGTTAGTTCAGACAATTTTCCATCATCTTTATCAAATCGTAATAAAATATCTACCTCATAGCTATCTTTTTTAACCATTGTGCCCTTGGCATAACTTCCTCCTAGGTCAACGCTAGCTTTTGCACGTATCCTTTTCAATTCTTGCTTTAGAAAGCTGATAATCTCTTTTACTTGTTTCTGTATAATATCTATGTCTTCTTTATTTGGCTTTAATTTATCTCTTTCAGCACTAAGAAAGTTTTTTAGATTCATGAACTAAAGAGACCTAGATTGTTTTTAAATTGAACTATCTTACAAGTTGTAATTGCAAATCGCTCTGCAAACAACTCCTTGGTTGACGTCATTTCTATAGGCTGTAAGATTCCATAAGCCGTTGTATATTTGAATATAACATCCTGCTCCAGGAGTTGAAGCTAGACCGCTTCCAGAAACTTCTGTCTGCGCAAGAGCACAGAAACTAGCGCTCCCTCCAATAACGGTATTGCCTTGCGAGTAAGGAGTAATAATGCGCGAATCTACTTGATAACCTGCACTGCCTACGCCTGGAGTTAGAGTAGCAATAGCGAAATCTACCGTGGCTGTTCTTCCCCATACCCCTGTTGCAGTTCCATCGCCTTTGCAAATACCGTTAAGACATATTGATCCATACACATCAACAATAGCACGATGCCCTGACCCACTTGGTGCAGCAACTGGATTTTTACCAAGGCCAATAGAGCCGCTATAAGGATTTATGATGGTATTGCTACTAGTAAGTAGGCTGTTAATGTTTAATGCTCCAGGACCATTGCTGTCCCAGTTAACATTCGCCTTAGGACTTGAACTTCCAGAAGAATAAAAATCAATATAAGATTTGCCAACTGCAGCCTTAGAGACTATCGCAATGCCTGCATCATTAGTATTATCTGAGTCGTTAATAACTAATTCAGTAGGCGATGAGATTGAAGGCAAACCTCCAATTCTTACTTTTCCTGGAAATGTAAATGCGCCTGCTGATCCGCCTGCAAAAACATCAGGATCAACTTCGCTCGCCGAGTGGCCAAAAACTGCAGGATTAGTAGTCCCATATGCTTTAACAGCAAAAATTCCGCCAATAATCAGAATCGCAGAAAGAATAAGAAACGCATGTTTCTTCTCGACATTCACCTCTATCTTCATCTACTCTAGAATAAAAACGGCTTTAAATATCTTTCTTGGATAAAATCTGACTTGTTAAATCAACAAAATATTTGCCTTCTTCGACAGTGTAAACAAGCGGTCTTTCTTTAGTAAATAGATTATGAAGATCAATTATGTACTTGCCAGGCTTAACTACTTTAATGCTCTCAAAGTCCATCACTACGGGAGATTCCGCATCTTCGCTAATGCCAATGATATCGCGCACGTCTTCTTCTATTCGTTCTTTTTCCTTATCGGATAATGCGATTTCTGGAGCTTGAGAGTTTTGTATTTTATCAAGTTTTTCCTGCGTCAGATAAAAAAAGAACTTGCTTCCACATGTACATCCATGCAATATCTCGCGAGCTCCATCGCCATACGTCGACCCACAGTGTACACATTGATGAGGCATAAAATTCTAACGTTGGAAGCTTAATAAAGATTTAGCTAGGATTTATATTATCTTTATTGTTTTATAAAATATGGATTTTTACCGCGTAAGAGAAGTTGCAATTCACGTAGCTGCTTATTCTATTTGTATCGGTACAAGTGTATATGGGGGCCTAAAGGCGCCAACTATCTCTCCGGGTAAACTAAATTCATTAGAAAAAATTGTTGAGCAGCCTTCTTCTCAAGTACCTGTGAAAATAGCTAAGATCGGGGTGGGCGCACTTGTAGGATTCGTAGCATCTATAGTTCCTGTAACTCTTGTGATGGCCTGTTTAGCGGAAAATGGATATATTGGAAGAAGAAACGAAAAATAATCTTTCTAATTTTTAGCTGCGCTAGAATCTATAAACTGGTAAATTTTCAAAGGAATAAGGGCCAAAAGCCAGTATCCAACTGTTTGAAATATTACAAAAAACTCTCCTATTTTATAATTCGTTATGGGCATACTAAGCACTTTCCAAGAAGATGAAAAAATATTAACGTATTCGGTTATTAATCCAATGGCTGTTCCAAATACTAAAAGAGATAAAGTATACTGAATCCATAACTTGTCGGAACAATTTTTAAAAATTTCAACCCCAATAAGCAAAGCTAGCATAAAATAAAGAAGTGCAACGCCCCATTCAAAGATATATTTTAGAACCTCGTCATACCATGTCGAAAAATAAGGATATGTCCAGTATCCTAAAAGAATTCCAAGACGATCTACTATTACTGAAACAAAAATAATCAAAAAAGCAAATAAAAAATACTGTTGCGCCTTCCACTTATTAAACAGGACTTTTGACGATAGAAGTGGATAAACCTGGAAAAGCACAAGAAACATTCCAACAGAAAAGAAAGTGTAATAATGGGGGTCTTTGTAAGATACAGAAAGCATTATCCCTATAAGGATAAAAATTGCTCCCAGAAAAGCAAGCACCCCACTTACTCTTTTCTTCATCAGTCTAACCTAATAGCACTTCAAGCTTCTTTGGATCTTTCTTAATTTCCTTTACTATAGAAGCAGGCCCAATAATGGTAAGAGAGTTATGGTGTCCAACAAGAGTATGAGCAATGCCTTTACGAATCTTCATGAACATAGACTCATTTCCCATGTCGGGCTCAATGACTGCAAGTTCAATGCCTTTGAACGTCTTTATGTGATCTACCATGGCCATAGTGTCTTCGATTAATCTTATTTCTTCTTCAACGCGCAGGCGACCTTGTAGGATGATGACTTTTCCGCTCAAAACAAGTTTCAGTATTTTCTTAATTCTATCAGTAATAGAAAGCTCCTTAATTTCAGAAAATGGTATTATCTGTAAGCTCACACCTTTTATTTTTTTAATTTTCATTTGTCTTATAGTTTTTTGGAAAGTTTAAATAACGCTGCATAAAACTCTTCCATGTTAGTCCTCTTTTTTGCTGATATTCCTACGACAGGGTAGTCTGGAAATGCAGACTCTATCTTTTTTATACTTGCGTTTTTGAGATCGATCTTGTTTGCTACAATCAGCACCGGTATCTTGCGTGCAACTAGATTTCCAACAATAGTCAAATTAACCTGAGAATAAGGATTCTCACTTGCATCAAGTACGACTATAACTGCATCCATATCATCAAGCCATTTAATGCTCTCGATAATTCCTTGCGTTGCTTCCTTCGCACGTTTCTTAGCTTCACGAGTCCTCATGCCATAACGCAAGAAGTCTTCATAATCTATCTTAGTCGCAATTCCTGGAGTATCTACAATTTTGAAAACCAGCTTTTTGCCTTTATATTCAATTTCTACTTTTTCTTTAAATTGTACATGTCTAGTCTCATGTGGCACCTCACTAACTGCACCAAGAGATTCTCCTGTCCAATCTTCTGAAATAGCATTTGCTAAACTTGTTTTTCCTGCATTAGGGGGGCCGTAAAATCCTATCTTCAAATTACTCCGTTTTTTGAAAAGATTTCCGAACCACTTTTTAAATAAGCCTATCATAATTTTTATTTAAACTCAGGTCTTTTAATAAACCTTGCGTCTGTGTGTTGTTCGATAGGCTTGACCTTTCCAATTTTCTTTAAAGCATAACTTACTTGCTCGTTGCTCCAACCCGCATTCTTCAATTTCTTCCTCATTTCTTTGTCAGTCAACCCATTACGTTTGGATGTTTGTATATATGCGCTAATATTGGCAAGATCTTGTCTATTTGGGAACAGCGAGCGTTCGTAATTATTTTTATACCATAAGTATAGCCCAATCCAAGCGACGAATCCAAGAAAAACAATGACGCTGATCCATAAAATAATACGTCCCCACGGCTTACAGTCTGCAGGGCAATTAGCATGCGTCTCTCCTCCAGCTTTATCACACACAGAGTCTTCTGTGCAAACTGCTTGTTCCTCTTCAAACGAGCCAAGGCTGTCCACGCTTGGTGCAATGTATGCCCCGAGTTGCTCAGGAGAAATTGCATCGAAGAGCATAAAATCAAACGTCTGGTCTCGATCTTCAAGCTGCACGTAACTGCCTGCTTCAAGCTCTAGCGCTTTATAATCTGCAGCAAAATGTAAATCTTCAAGACTGTAAGGCAGTAGCAGGTATGTTTTTTCTCCAAAACTATCTTTGGGTTTTGTTCTGAGAGTAAACATAGTTGCAATAGGTTCTTCTCCCTGCGAGTAGCGTGCACTAAGTGTAGAGAAACTTATCTCAGCGTTAGTGTTTGTGTTCATCCATCCAGCAATGGCAGCCTGCAACGAACTGTCGTCGTTTACCTCTCGATCACTGACTTCTTTAATTAGTGAAGTGTCG
>CAZRZR010000034.1:0-7321 GCA_964604715.1 Candidatus Woesearchaeota archaeon | reverse complement strand
TTTCGATATAAGCTCGTTCATAATAAGAATTTACTGTATCTGCTGCAATAGAATGAGCCTTATCTACCAAATCAACTCCGGCTTGTAAAAGAGTAAACCAAACTACAAGCATTAAAACAAGACCTTCTACAAGCAGCAACCAAGTCGGAACGTGCCCTCTGCGATTTAACATGTTCTCACTCCTTTTATAACAACAATAAAGTCAGGCCACGTATTAAGCAAATCAACATTTCGAGGATAGACATGATAATCTCCTCGAACAGGCATTTCTAGGCCATCAATAAAAGAGTACTCTGGTTTAGCATAATCTGCAGGTCTACTAAGTCGATCATTTACTAAATCCACTATGTTTACAGACCTTTTAGGATACAAGTCAGTTGAAGAAAAAGAGTCATGAGGAATGGAGAGATACATCCCATACTTTCCTTTCGCCGCGCTTGCTGAAGGATCTTTCACTAACAAAAAGAGCTGATTACCAGAATCGCACGAATATTTTTTCAAAAATAAATTATTCAATGCTGAAAGAGATTCAAATCCTTCGTGGTCGCTCCATTTCTTTTCCCAAACGGAACGATTAACACGTAAAAGAGCTTCTTGTACCGAAATGGTAGAACCAGAAGTAAGAGTAACAAAGTCTGTAAGAAATAGCCCATAAAGAACTTCGCTTTGAGAATTGGCTATAGTAATAACTGGAGCCTCTATCCCTGAGTTTGAACCCCTCACATTTCCAATGTTTCCAGAAACAATAATGAAAATCGCACAAAGGAAAAAAGCAATAAATAAAACTATAACCGTTGTGATAGTCTGATCAAGCTGCCCCTTTCTATCCATAGATAAACCTCTGACTTCTTTGGTTGGAACCGACAACAAACCCTATAGGCTCATTGCCTCGATACACTGTCCCTTCTAAACATCTTGGATAACCGCCATTCTTCCTCGCGCCACTTAAACTACACTGATTAACATAATCATTCACTCCAAAAGTAAGAACCTTTGTAGAATCGCTCTTAGAATAAATCAAAATCATATGTTTATCATTAATAATTTCTTTATTCAAATCGCAAGAAGCAAAAATATCAAATCCTGGCGCAAAAACGTTATGACTAGTAATACATTCTTCAACAGACATTCCGAGTTGAGCCGCTTCACTTGCGCGACCATCATATCCATTTCCAATAAAAGAAAGTGTTCCCCAAACTACGCCTGCCCCCAATATTAACATTATAAACATGAAAGAGAAAAACATCAATGCTTCTCCATGACCCTTTGAGTTCATTTTTGTACCTCCACTATTTTAAAATGCAATCTATTAGTCGTTTTTGTTCCAGAAGCAAAGGCTACAGGCTCCATTATAACATCAACTCTATTAAAATAATTAAAACGCGTACCACTATTCTTACTCAGTTTAACAATAACGCTATTCCTAACATTATCAACTTGAAACATGTCGCTTGCTAAAACCTCATTTTTCACACCAAGCGCCGCGGCAGGAGTAACATCAACATAAATATCGTCGCCAACATGTGCAGAATTAATAACTCTCACAATTTCTTGACTATAAAAATCTTCCAAAGTGGAAGCGCCACCTTGCACACCATAAACCCACCATAGAATACCAATAAAAAAGATAACTCCAAAAAGCAAATATGCTAAATACCATGTAGCGAGATTATCTCCCCCACTTGCCCCTCTTTTATTCATTATATCAGTAATATAAAAGCTAATATAAAGATAACTAAATCAGTCAAGTCTAAATAATTTATAAAGAGATATTGAACTTTGTCTTTTTTCTATCTGCAGTTCAAAAAGATTTTTTTCTAGAGGAATATAATTTCTTATTTCATCAACAGCCTTATTAGTTACATGTTGCGCTTGTCCAGGAGGAGAATCAATAATACTTGAGATATAAACAAATTCTCCGCGGATCGCTACATCAGTTTTAGGCAAAGATCTACAAAAACCTGAATCTTGACAATTCTCAGGAAGATACTCTTTCAAAGACCTTAGATCAAAGCCACCCTTACAAATACAAATGCAGCTTTCAAAAAAGCACTTTTGAGGTTTAAGCCTTGTGTCAATACTTTTATTCCACCCAGTAAAAGCCCATCCCTTAGAACCGTCAAAGCCCTGCAAAGTTATATTTGTAGATTGCCCATTTTGAAGTAATTCAATCTTACTTAACAATAAGTCAAGAGTTTTCTTGGCGTTCTCATCTTCTTGATTTGTTCTAATATTGTATAATTTAACCGCAAACCCAAATACAACAAGAAGGCATACGACTGCCAATATGACGCCTCCAACAACATTAAGCAAATCTCCTTTTTTTAGCATCATGGGTTACCTTGTATACTGCTTGGGCAAATTGCATTGATATCTTGAACATTATAGTTAACTGCTTGTATAACTGAACAACCTGATTTCAAATTCCCGCTCTTTCCATCTGCAGCCGTAGTAAACTGTCCGCAAAAACCTGCTGCAGCCCGTTGGCCTTGATATGCGTTAAAGGCAGACAATCCTGCTGCAGTCCCTCCAACCAGAGCACTAACAGCAAGACCAGCAGGATTCAAAACAAGTGCACCCGCTGCAGTCTTTAATCCAGGTATTTGAGATATACTAAACGCCCCCCCTACCGCCACGATGCCCCAATTCTTCAAAACCTCAGAGGCACTCGTCGTCTTCACCTGGCTAAAGACAAAAGCAATTTGATCATTTGCGTTACCATTGATTTTAGTCTCAGCCGTGTTTTCAATATAGCTCAATTTCAAATTCTTACTGACAGAATCGAAAGAAGCTGCACCCTTATCCCCTGCGAAAGCATCGTGATACGTCAAGTCGGATCCTTGAAGAGGAAGTTTAGCAGTTTCCAAATATCGAGGAAGATCAACTAAACCAGCAACATCAGATCCAATATCCCTTCCTAATGCAAGCCTTGAACAAATGACACAAGTCGCTTGTCCAGTAGACCCCAAAAGCTGATCTCCAAATGCCCCAAAAATATCCAATTTACCTTGACCCATCATACTCCAACATTGATACATTTTCTCCGCTGAAGTGCTTTCAATAACTGCGGCTTTTTCATAAGCATTTTTTCCTTCAACCTTTACAACTCTCACGTTAGATTCTCCATAAAACTGAGGGCACTCGTCCTTTGAACCTTTCTCGCTAAAGCAGATCTTTTCAGTAGTACACTTCAAAGGTACAGAAGATTGAGCAAATGTAGGCGCAGTGGCTCTAGTCAACACAGCAAGCCTACATAATTCGCTATCTGAATTCAAAGTATCGTCTTTCAAAACACCAATAAAAAGGAGCACAATAACAAGTCCCGCAATAGCCAATACAATAGCAATAATTTGACTTGAAGTTAGCTCTGCTCTTTTATTCATCTGTATGTTATCCTTATTCGCTTTATAACCGTTACGCGCCAAGCTTACGCCGCAACACATATACTGCCCCTATCCCAATCAAGATAAAAATAATCCAGATTACAATATCTGTAATCTCATTTCCAATCATTCCTTTTCTTAAGTTAGCAGTAGTCATTGTCAAATGTTGAGCGATAAGAATACGAGAACACAGGAACCTCTTTCATAATAAAGTTATTAGTGTTAGGATCTTTGTTAAGCGCGTCGATTACTGTATTTTCACTTACTTCACTATAAGGAGGAGCGTTTGCAGAAGAACGCCCGTACATGGAATAATAAGGCGAAATCTCGCCAGTTATATCTCTTTCATTACTTTCTGAAACAATAGTTACCTTGATACGAGGATAAGTATTCAGATAAGCGGTATTTCTGCTAGTAGATGATTGAACCCATCCCGGTACGCCAAGCCCTAGAAGAACGCGAGGTAGCCCTAAATCAAAAGAACGCTGGTAAGAAGAACTCGGAAACAAAATAAAAGGATAATGAGAAATGCCTGCTTGAACCTTGCTACTAACCTGAATTAAAGTACTATTAACATACCACCCTGCGCCTTGAAGCCCATTAGGATCCCAAACAACAACGACTTTCGGATATTCAATTTTATCTTTTCCAGAAGCAGAAGACACAGAAACCCCTTCAGTTTCCAATTTAACAATTGGCTGTTCGTTAGACTTATCTACAAAAGCAGTTGAAGAGCTTCCCTCGGAGCTAAGTTTAGCAGACTTCCTATAAGTATCTTTCAAAATGCTCATCAATTCGTTTTGTTCACCTTTTCCAATAAGAGAGCCAAAACTTCCGCTAAACTCCGCCAGCGAAGCACTAAGGCCACTAGTATCTCTTGCTGAATAAACTTTTACATTTTTAACATTTAAATCGTCCAGAAGAGGCGCAATAACTGCCAATCCCTCACCAAAATAAAGAGATTGTTCCTTGTCTACTTTTAACTTAGAGTCCTTCATGAATTCCTGTCCAAGCAAACTAGATAACGCTACATAGCCTCCAAAATCTGTTCTCAAATACCATTGGCGCGCGCACCCTTCTTTCGGCGTTCCCCAGTAAATTCCCGTAAATCCCTTAAAATTGTCAAAAGCAATCAATAATTGAGAATCATCAACATAATAACTCCCAACTGAAGAAAAACACTTATCTCCATATTTCTCCGGCCCATTTGCTTTCTGGTTCAAATCAATATACAAAATATTGTCTATCCTATTGACAAAATAATTATCGTTATTCTTTCCTCCGTCATAGGCTATGTGAAGATATTTCTCACAAGCTTGTTTCGCTAAAATTTGATCGCGCCATTTTACTATTGCAGGAGAGACCTCAGAAAATAATGAAATAAGCTGAGGATCAGTAAGCTTAGATATTTCCCCTTTAGAAGTCAGAGGATAAAATGCGCCGTCCACATCCATCAAGTAAATAGAACCATCAGATTTCTGAGGATTAAGCCTATGAGAAAGCATCAAGTAAGTATTAGGACTAAACTGCCAATTATTTTGCAAGAAGAAGTTATCATAAGATCCTTGAACAATTCTTCCAGTAAGATAATACAGATTACTTTTACCATCGCTTGCTTCAATCTGCGAGCCATCGGACAATCTGAAAACAGAATTGCCATAACGAGGAGTATCCGCATAAAATTCCTTTAATCCTGCACGTAGTATAGAAGAATCAAAAACGCTTCCTGCAAACTTTATCTTGCTTCCTTCTTTCAACGTAATCCATGCGCTTCCATCGTAATACTTCAATAAAGGCGATCCTGGCCCCTCAATATCAGTCAAGTCTATTCCCACAAGCCCAGTTCCAACGGTTTTAGTGGAATTTTTGCTAGCTCCAAAACTAAAAGGCAAAGTATTGATAAAATCATTAGTCCCTCCAGCACCTAAAAAGAATTTATACCCTCCAGAAGCCACAACTGCTATAACTACTCCTGCCACAATTGCGATAACAAGATACTGTACTGCAAGATCTCCTCGCGAGTTCATCTGAATTTTATCAAGTTTTTCAAGAATTCAAGAGCCCCCACACCCTTGTCCTTAAGAATAAAATAGAATATCAATACTAACCCTAAAACAAATATGCCGATAATCCAAGGCGTTAATGTTTCAAAAACCTGTCCCTTCCTACCCTCTTTCATAAAGTTCGATATCGAAGCAGATTATTAAATCTAACCATAGTCTTTATAAGATATCTCGTCCTTTATGCGATGCAGAAAGATGGCGAGCACTGAAGAGATTCTTAATAAATATGGCAGTAAAATAGAAGCCCAAATGAATTCGCTTCCCACAGAACCAACCTATTCTCAGGAATATGTGAAATTCAAGCAAGATATGCTGCCGCAGAATTCTCGTTATGAACGTTGGGCACAAACATTAGGAAACCTAGTAAAAATAAAAGTCTCAGAAAAAGAACAATACAAAATAGAAAAGTACCTATCTATAGCGCATCTCGAAGTAACTGCAGGACAAGCCGTAACTCTTGCAGCGATGTCATTTATATTAGTATTTATGACTGTGGTCTTGGCCACTGCTGCGTTGTATTTCTTCACAGGAACCTTTCAGCTATTATTTCTCTTTTTAGGAATAATTGCAACAGTGTTTGTTTTCTACTATACTTACGGCATGCCTCAACGCATTGCAAACTCTTGGAGGCTCAAAGCATCTTCACAAATGGTTCCAGCAGTATTGTACGTAGTCGTGTATATGAAACACACTTCGAATCTTGAAAAGGCGATAGAGTTCGCTTCGCAACATCTTGAAGTGCCTCTCGCATTGGATTTTAAAAAAATATTTTGGGATGTCGAGATAGGTAAATACTCTACAATAAAACAGTCACTTGATGACTATCTAGACACATGGCGCGATTACTCTCCTGAATTCGTAGAGTCTTTTCATTTAATCGAATCAAGCTTATTCGAACCAGATGAAGCGCGTCGTGTAGCGACTTTAGAAAAGGGCCTACAGGTAATTCTTGAAGGAGTCTATGAGAAAATGTTGAGTTACTCACGAGAAATACGTACTCCTTTGACAAACATGTATATGATAGGAATAATCTTGCCCACCCTAGGATTAGCCCTTCTACCCTTAGCTTCAACATTACTTTCAGGAATAATTACATGGCAACAAGTATTCGTACTATTCGATATAATTATTCCATTCTTCGTATTCTATATGACTTCTGAAGTTCTTTTAAAACGCCCAGGCGGCCATGGCGAAAGCTCTGTACTTGAATTAAATCCAGAATACTATAAATTCACATCTAAAAAACCCTGGGCAATAGCTGCATTATTTTGTATACCTTTGTTAATTATAGGAATCTTGCCATTTATCTTTCAAATTTCATGGCTTACCGGCGCGTTAGGTTTGCAAAACGATTACACTTTAGGTCAAGTCGTACCATTTTGGCAAGACTCCACAATAAAGTTGTTTGATTTCAAAAAAGTTGACGGATCACTCATTGGTCCGTTTGGCCCATTAGGAATACTTCTAAGCCTGTTTATACCTCTCTCATTGGGAATGTTCTTTTCGATGGCCTATAAAATGAAAACAAAAGATCTAATAAACGCAAGAAAAGAAACACGCGAACTTGAGTCGGAATTTACAAACTCGATATTCCAACTAGGAAATCGTCTAGGCGACGGAATTCCAGCAGAGATCGCATTCGCGCGCGTCGCAGCAACAACTCAAGGTCAACGAACACAAAGTTTCTTTGCACTTGTCAATCAAAATATCCAGCAACTAGGAATGTCTGTAGAGGAAGCAATTTTCAACAAACAAAGAGGTGCAATTCTCTATTACCCTTCTGCACTTATCGCAACAAGCATGCGTATTCTTATCGAATCCGTTCGTAAGGGTCTGCAGGTTGCAGCACGTTCTCTTATGTCTATTTCAGAATAT
>CAZRZR010000033.1:0-7756 GCA_964604715.1 Candidatus Woesearchaeota archaeon | reverse complement strand
CCTAAACATATTAAGACGGTCCTCGTTTTAGGAGATGGTCTATTTTCTAATAAACATGTATATCTTTCTATATCTGATCTATCTAATTTGCTATTGTATTTAGCGACAAGTTCTATTTGCCTGACTTGATCTGGAAATCTCTCTTTAATACTTTGTATCCTTTTTTGTCTTCGCTTATCTAAATAACGTGCCAGATAATTTACCATATAGAATCGGCATCTAGGGGCGTTTTAAAGTTTTCTACTGGGGCTTCTTGTATACTTTTTAATCAGAGACCACTGTTCAATCTTATCTTCGAAGGAAATACTCGCGTTTGCAGGACTTGTTGAAGGCAGAGCGTGAATGGCTATAGATCTAGAGCTTTCAGATAGGTGTGGCAACACATTTTTGCGGAATAGATCATGTGCTTTTTGACCGTTTAAGAAGATTGCTTTAATGTTCACGTAGCGTGTAAGTAAGGAATTGAAATCGTTTAGTTTTACTGAGTGTTTGACTATATCTGCATCTAAGCTGCTCGGTCTATCGCATGAGTTGATTACATCCCATACAGCCACCCCTTTTTCTTTTAGAGTAGTTGTCCTTTCTGCGTAAGGAACGTTGAGCGTGCCTGTGTTGAAAAGCTCGTGCATTATATGCCAGAATGCGTTTCTGGGATGAGCGTAATATTCTTGTTTGAGCAGCGATTCTTTGCCTGGCATTGAGCCGAGGACGAGTGCTTGTGATTTATTGGTTATTAGAGGTGGAAAGCTTATGCATTGAGTCATTTTTTCTTCTGCAATTCTTGCACTGCTTGCAACACGCGTAAGTCTGGTGATAACACATAGACGTGATCGTCTCGCGATCTCAGGGCGCGATATAAACGTTGCAAAAACTCGCGTTGGGCTTTGTCCTTGTAAAGATCCCAGAAGTATGATGCGTGTGTTTGCTGCAGGATTTTCCAAAATAACTCTCGCGGGTTGGGATTAGGGAATTTTGTGAAGACTATGGAGTTGCACATCTTACCTGGGAAGTCTACTCCGCGTGAACATTTGGTTGTGAAGAGCACGTCATTCAAGCCTTTTTTGAACAATGAGATTTGACGACCGTCTTTATCGTTTATCTGAAGTTCTCGCAATTGTTCTTGAGGCATTGCGTGTTTTAGATTGTACTTGAACGTCTCTTCAATTGTTGGCAAATCTTCAAACGCATTAACATGAACAAGTGTAGGTCGCTTTGCCTTCTCGACTGAGAGATCAAGTGCTTTAAGATAATCCTCGCGTGTGTGATTTCCAGCTTGAAAGTTTGAATATTTGCAATCGAACTCTTTGCCGGTGCGGACGATCTCAAGTGTCCCAGGCGTGGCTGTTTCTGCTTCTACGATCTTGATGTCTGGAATGCCAAATACCTCTTTGAGAACTTTTGCATTATGGAGTGTGCCTGACATTAGAACTAGGGCTTTGTTTTTCGCTATTATTTCTTGGAACTGTTTGGAGATGTTTGTTGTGACAAGACTGACAATGAGGTCCGATTCCTCGCGTCTAAAGCTTGCATATGTATCGTCAAAGAATTCTTCTAGCGCATGAGCGACTTCAAGCGCACGCGTTACGTAGTTTTGTTCGTCAAGTTGCATTTCCTCTTCAATTTCTGGATTTTTTACTAACAACTCGAGAACGCGTTTGAGTTTTGTATCTTGGAGTTTGAAAATGTCTTTCTCGTTTATCCCTAGAGCGCTTTTGTTCTTTTCTTCTAGCTTGATGCATTCTTTTATTGATTCTATTGCCTCTCGGGTATCCATTGACGCAGGATTTAACACGCTGAGTGTGTTTGCTAGTCGCGTGAGGTTAATGGTTTGCTGTTGAGAGAAGTTGTCAAGGAATTCATCTGCCTCGTCTATAATCTCTACGTCTGTTAGGGGTTTTCTATTTAATGCAGATTCTATTTTGTATTTTGCGGCGTTAAATATTATAACGTCTGCATCAATATAGGCTTGATATTGGTCATAATAGGTACAACCTTCTTTTCTATGGTAAAAAATGAATTCGTTATTATCAAGTCCGGTGTATCTTTTCTTGGTTGCGTCTTTGAATGGAATTTCAAAACTTGCTGGGAGAATGGGGCTCCAGTAGGGATTAGACGGTGCTACCGATAAACGTTTGATTTCCTTTAACAATAAGTCTTTCTTGTTTTTTACGTATGGATTTTGATTATAGTATTCTCTCAAGTACGGAAGACCAGTAATCATTGCGATTTTGAGTTTGAGGCCGTTTGGCTTTAGTAGGTATTTGTGACCCATGTAATCGTTTTCGTATTGTTTTTGTAGTGCTTTAACTGGAACAACAATTGACGCGCGACCTAGTTTACGTGCAATGTTTAACGCGATAGCTGATTTGCCTGTTCCGCATACTCCATGGATGAAAATGACTTTTGTTCCGCCTTTTACCAACTCTACTACTTCGTGTACAATGTCTTCTTGAGACTTGCCATTTGAAAATACGAGAGGTTCTAGTGGTTTATTATTTTCATAGAGGGACCAGTACGATTGGTCAAATAAGGCGTCTATCTTTGGCGCGGGGGTATTTTTTACAGGAACTCGGGTTATTGCTAATGGATTGAGTTCTGCAACTAATGTGGAAAAATTTTCTACGACCTCTTTCATACCGATGTAGGTCTGGAGAAATACTGGAGTTATTAAAGATTATCGTTTTCTTTTTATAAGGCTATTGGCGAGATATAATCCTAGTGCGGCGCCAGATATTATCATAGGAAAGACTTCTCCCATAACGATCCATGAGTCTTTATGACCTTTAGATAAATAAGATTTTACAGGGTCTTCTTTTTTAAGCTCTTCATAGTGGGTTTTACTCTGCTCAAGCTCTGTGTATGCAGCTTTTGCTTTTTCAATCTTTTTTGGATCTACTGTGTCTCTTAAAGTTATTACAGAACTTAATTCGTTTTCGAGCTCCCTTATTCTTTGCTCTTATTTTCTATATTCTCTAAACTGAGGAGTATCGGTATATTTCTCACCTTCTGTAACTCTCCTTGTTGCATCCCATCCTAAAGTTCCACCAATTGCGAGAGATGCAACCAATCCGCCTATTTTTAGTGGGGTTCTCATTTTCTACCAAGAACAATGAACGTTAATGCAATCGTGATAGTGGCCGCTCCAGTCCCAATAGCGTCCGTTGTAATATTGGTCTGAGTTGTACATATAGGGATGATAGCTTGAACCATAGCGAGTGTACCGAGCCGCATCGTCATAACTGTAGTCTGCATATGACTTAGTATAGCTGTAACCATTAGGTCCGTAAGCCCAATAATTTGAGACTTGGTTTTGATATGGGCTAGCGTAATTGTTGTAGTTTTTTACTTGGGTATATTGTGTTTTCTTTCCATCAGGGGTTTCAGTAACTTGGCGCTGAGTGAATGTGTGGCCATCAACATTGTAAGAGTCTTTTACATAATATTCGTTCTTATACCCTGAATCATATCCATACCAAGACGTATAGGCAGAAGCGCTTTGAATTACTAATGCTACTAAGAAGAGTGATGCAATCGCAAATAGTATGTTTTTTTGCATACTTCCATATGGCTGGAATATTTATAAATGTATCGTTTGTTGTAACTGTGAAATGACCACTTTAGATGGGGAATTTTGGAAAAGGGTAGAAATTGCACGAAGTAGTCGCGACTCTAATTGTATAAGTGTAGCTAGGTATCTTTTAGGGGCTGAACTTTGTCCAGAGCCCGCTATAGACGGGTATGATCTTGAAAGTGCTCTTAGGGGTCTTGAAGTCATTCAATCACCTGAAGCGGGTTCTATTGCTGCCTGGGTTTTTCAATTAGGCCCCACAAAAAGTTCAATTCATCATATGGCTGTAATTCGTTCGATGGATCCCATAAAGTTGATCCAAAAAGAGGGTCATCGAGGCAATTTTTCTGATTGTATAGATTTTGAAGAAGTAAACGGCTGGTACGCTCAAAGAAATTACAAAACTGTATTTTATAAGAAAAGAGAGTAATAAAATCTGAAGTATATAGGATACATTAGACTGATTAAATTGCATTTAAATTAATGCAGTCTTTCTTTATGAACTTGTTCAATAGTCTTGTTTTCTCCACCCACTACAACTTTAGGTTTTTGAGATAACCTTTTCTTTATAGTATTTATATCAGTATCAAGAAAAATAACCGTTGTATTTTCTTTTAACCATTTTATCCCCCTTTCTGAGAAAATAATGCTTCCAGCAGGCGAAATAACGCAGTTTTCTCTTTTAGATATTTCAGATAACATTTTAGCTTCTATGTTTAGGAAATACTGTGCACCTTTCTCTTTCCAAATACTAATCAAGTCTTTGCCTTTTTCTCTTCGACTGCCTCATCTAGATGGTGAACCTTCCAGCCTAATTTCTTTCCTAACAGATCACTGGTAGAACTCTTTCCTGCAGAAGGCATTCCGATCAGACTTATCTTATTCCTTTTTGTTAGATTTGGTCTAATTAAGAAAGACTTGGACTTTCTATTATACGATTGTATCTCTGTAGCTTCTAAATGCGTATTATTATCTAAAAACTCGTTGAATGCTTTGTACTCGCCCATTCCTTTAATATCCAAATCTTTTAATTTCCAATCATCAAAGCACAATATCGCAGGTTCTGCAAGCAGGGGGCCGATGAAGTCTAAAACAGATTTAGACGAGCTGGAAGTATCGCAATCAATGAAAACTATGCCTATTTTATTTAGTTTGTGTTGATTTATTGTCTTAGCATTCAGCGTTTTGTCATACCAACCTTTTACCCAAGTAATCTTTTTAGGATCGATACTTTTTCTCTTCAAACATTCTTGCATTTGCTCAAACGAACAAGCGTAAAATCTTTCCTTCCATGCACCATCATCTTCATTTTCTGATCCTTTTGGCAGACCTTGAAAAGCATCGAAGCCGAAGAAACGTGTAGATGTCAAACCTTGTTCTTTTGCAGTTGAGTACATACTGGACATAGAAGAGCCATTAAACACGCCAAACTCTAAATAATCTCCTATATCATTTCCCTTTACTTTCTGTAATTCTTTTATACAATCAGCAAAGAAGATCTTGAGTTTCTCAGGAGGCACTAGATTTATCGCACAAATGTCTTCTACCTCTCCCATCGTCCAAGGAGACTTAGGTATGGGGAAGAATGTTCTCCACAGTTTCTTAGAGGTTCGTTGAATAAAATTATATCTAAAACTCATATTTTAGTGAACAATTTTCAGATTAAAAATATTGTTATCTAATTCTTTATAAAAACTTGCCTCTTTTCCCCTTTAAATTTACGTCATAGTTATGCCTGGCACTTCATCAAAATAATAAATGTCTTCTCACATTTTTCAATAGGTAAGTTTTAAAAACACGTAATAAATCAAGATACTAAGCTCGTTTAGTATAGTGGTTAGTACGGCGCCCTGTCGCGGCGCAGACGCGGGTTCGATTCCCGCAACGGGCGCTCGGATTGTCGAATCCTTTATATAATTAGGAACGTTGATTATAAAATGAAAAGAGAGGCGTCTAGAAAAAGAACTTATTTGTTTATTGGACTTGCCTTTCTATTAATACTTTTGTTGGCGATTGGGCTGTTTTATACGCGCTCAGTCTATGTTTCCTCATGCGCTGTTCTTTCAGCTTGGGCGGTAGGGGAGGCAATTCCATTTGAAGGAAATGTTAGTTCGGGCTTCATTCCGTGCCCTGCACCAGAACAGGAAGCAATTCTCCCTGGCCATTCGGAATCTTCTAGCCCGGGTTCGTCTGGAAAATCGTCTAAATCTAAATCGGATGTGATGAATTCACCTGAGACAAATACTACAAATTCCTCAGAGGTGAATCTTTCTCCTGCTGAACAGAACACTCAAATGGATCTTTCAAATGTTTCTAGTAAATTATCTCTTTCTCGCGCATTGATTGATGAATATATTGCTACTAATGGGCTTGACGTCAATTGCGCAGTCTATAATAAAACCATAGAAGGAAGCTCGTCACTAGTGATTCTTGATGGCCATAGTACGGTTTATTTCTTTGGGTTTGAGATAAAAGTCCCAATTAAATCTAGTCTAGTGGTCTCGCAGAATAAAATCATTCTCGAATGTATCAAACGCCCTTGGTGGGCATATCTTTTTAGATAAAATCTACATAGATAATTTATTTATTATTGAAACAGTTTTTTCCCGAATGCGCTGTATTGATTCCTTACTTCCAAATGCTACATGAGGAGTTACTAATACGTGAGGGTGATTGATCAAAGCACGGGCAGTTGCATATTTCTTTTTTTCTTCTTGAGTTCGAGGTTTTAACGGGTGTTCGGGAAAGATAAATTCTTCGCCTTCAAGAACGTCTAACCCTGCTCGAGCGATATGGCCTTTTTCTATGAAGGAAAAAAGGGCGGAAGAGTCTATCAGTCCTCCACGAGCGGTATTGATAATGAACGCGCCGCGTTTCATAAGGTTCAAGCTTGATGAATCGATAAGGTGCTTGTTTTCGCTTGTTAAGGGAACATGTAAGGTTAGAATGTCTGCTTGTTTAAGTACATCTTTTAGAGGTTTAAATGTCACACCATATGACTTTCTAAGAACTGGAGAAGCATTATGGTCGCATGCTACAATCTTCATTTCAAACGAATGAGCGCGTTTAGCGACCTCTGTTCCGATAAGCCCTGTGCCAACAATGCCTAGCGTCTTACCCTTCAATTCACTATTCTGTTCTGGATCAACGTAATGGTTCTTGGATTTTATACTTTTAAGAGTTAGATCAATATTCCTTGTAAGACCTAGCATCAATGCGAACGCATGTTCTGCAACTGTATGAGGGCCATAATCAGTTATGTTCCAGACTGTTATTCTTCTTTTTTCACATTCAGCTTTATCTATGTGGTCTGTCCCAACTGAGCGCGTTATAAGATGTCTAAGGTTAGGAAGCTTATCAAGAACTTCCCTATTTATCTTGGAATGTACGAAAATAGAGATGACTTCAGCATCTTTAGCCCATAATGCATTTTTTTCATTCAGGGTCTGAGGATGTTCAACAACTTTGTTTTTTTTCAAAACAGATGTATAGTAATCCCTATCGTGTGGCCGTATTTCAAAAAAATGGATCATCTCTCTCTTTAATTAAAAGAATCAAGGTTTTTATTACTTTTCTATTTTCAAATTATTCTGTGTAAAACGTGCCCTACTGCGAAAGCGACAAGAGCAGCTACTCCGCCAATAAAGAGCGTTTCTAATGATGATAAGATTATCTTCTTCTTTACAACTATTCCTTTTATGCCTCCTACAACTAAGAAGGCTATACCTGTAAGAATAACTCCGGCTGTGAACTTATAACTTTCGAAAGATGGCACCAGCCATGCTATAATAAATGATATCAATGGTATAATTCCTACAACTACAAATGCAATAAAGGTTGCCAAGGCCCTAGTGAAGGGCGCTTTATCTCGGCGCCCTCTAAGTTCATTTTTTGATTGTACTGAAAGATAGTTTGATACAGCCATAGAGAATCCGTCGGCGAATAAGTTGGCAAAGCCTAAAATAAGTATGACTGCTGAATTGAATGATGCTCCTAAAGAGCCGGCTACAACTGCAAACGTTGTGATACTTCCATCTATTCCCCCATAGACAAATTCTGGTAAGTATTTTCTTACAAAAGAATTACGCATATAAGGCTAGGAAAAAATTATATTTAAATGCTACTTCTTGAGCGTTATCGCCTGTAACCAAAATTAGGGCGATGGCCTCTGCGACTTCGGCTTTGACC
>CAZRZR010000032.1:0-7931 GCA_964604715.1 Candidatus Woesearchaeota archaeon | reverse complement strand
AAAGAGTATAAAGTAATTGGCCTCGCAATAGCAGTCATTATCGGCCTTGCTGCAAATAATCTTGTCAAATCTCTCGTTGATAACATTGTAATGCCTATAATAACTCCATTTATTCCAGGCGGAGCATGGCAAACAGCTGTTTGGTACTTAGGTCCAATAGTCTTGGGGTGGGGGGCATTTGTCGGAGCGTTAATCAACTTTGTAGTAATTGCATTTGTAGTGTTTATGATTGCAAAATATCTTCTTAAAGAAGAAAAAGTAACTAAGAAGTAATCAGTGTGCGTGCGCTTCTTCTTTAACCGTCTCGTTTATTCCAACAACTTTAAGCTTGAATATCAATACTTTGCCTGCAAGAGGATGATTTAGATCTAAAGTTACAAGATCTTTTCCAACAGCTTTCACGTACACTGGGATTGTATCTCCATGAGGAGATTGCATCATTAATGTCATACCGACATGAGTCTGTTGGTTTCGTGGCAAATTAAATTCGGTTTTAGGAACTTCTTGTGTTAAACGAGCATCATACTCACCATATGCCTCTTTAGGTTGAATTGTAACTTCTTTCTCTTCTCCTAGTTTCATTCCTATGACTGCATTATCAAAGCCAGGAATTACTTCTCCCGCACCAGCAACAAACACAAGGGGATGTGAGTGTCCTTCATGCTGTGACGTATCAAAGACTTCTCCGTCTTCAAATCTACCTTCATATTCAACAGCAACTTTATCGTTTTTCTTAATCATTCGTCATCGGTAGGTGCATCTAGGATTGCCTCTACATCTTCCTCCAAACCAGGCTCTTCGATTTCTTCATCAGTTCTAGTGTAAAAATGTATCTTTCCTTTCATAACTCTGCCTTAGAATGAGGGTTTAAGAAGATTTCGGTTTAGCTTTTTTAAACGCCAAAGCGCATCCGTTGATGCAATAACGCTCTCCGCTTGACGTTGGGCCGTCAGGAAAAACATGTCCTAAATGTCCGCCGCAGGTCTTACAAACTACTTCAATTCGCCTCATTCCGCCCGTTACATCCTCTTTCAACACAATGTGTTCTTTATTTGCAGGTTCATCGAATGATGGCCATCCAGTTCCCGAATCGAACTTTGCGTTGGATGAAAAAAGCGGAGTTCCACAAGCTGCACACGTGTACATGCCTTTCTCTTTATTCTTCAATAGTTCAGAACTAAACGGTCTTTCTGTGCCCTTTTCTCTCAGTACGTTGTATTGTTCAGACGTTAGTCTTTCCTTCCACACTTCTTTTTTCATATATTTTGAGCGAGGCAAACCTTTTTAACCTTGTGTTTTCGCTTGTTGATATGAAAGGAAAAAAACCATTTAATAGTCGAGAGAAATTTTCTCCAAGACAAACAGTAGGTCAATCAGCAACAATTTCTATCGCTGAAGCAGCCAATCGTGGAAAAGGTAGCACATGCACGTTAGTTGCTCAAATTGATCGCGTTGTACAGACCGGAGGGCCGACTGTGTTTTACGTGTCAGACGGCACAGGAACGCTTGCATTGAAGGGATTTGAAGGAGCAGGCGTGCGTTCATATCCTCACATTGAAGAAAAAGATGTTGTACGTGCAATAATCTCCCTTGATGAATTTCGCGATGAGTTGGAAGGCGAAATCATGTCTATGTCTAAGCTTAATGAAACAGAGAAACACGAATTTTCTAAATTACTTGCTGAAACAGAGAGAAAACGAGCACATGTCGAACCTATTCCATTCTTGGTCCACAGTCAAATACTGGAGAAACTCAAGGATCGATTTGTCAATGCAGCAACAGAAATTCGTCTTGCAATCATTCAAAATCGTCCAATTATTGTGAGACATCATAATGATGCAGACGGATACTCTTCTGGATATGCTCTTGAGCGTGCAATTATTCCATTGATTGAAAAACAACATGGCGCAGGCGGAAAGGCTGCATGGGAATATTATACTCGAGCACCGTGCGCTGCACCATTCTATGATATTGAAGATTCTATTAAAGATACAGCTCATTCTCTCTCAGATGCAGCTAAATTTTCAAATAAAATTCCTCTAGTAATAATAACTGACACAGGTTCTGGAGAAGAAGACTTGCTCGCAATTCAACAAGGTCGCGTACACGGAGCTGACTTTATAGTAGTTGATCACCATATGTTTGAGAAGGACGTCATCTCTAAAGAAGTACTGGTTCATATTAATCCGTTCCTTGTTGGAGAAGATGGAGCAAAAATATCTGCAGGCATGTTATGTGCAGAACTAGCACGATTCATCAACGCAGACGTCAATGTTTCAGAAATTCCTGCCATGGCTGGAATGGCAGATCGAATTAACAATCCTCCAGTAATGGATGCCTATATCGAACTTGCATCAAAGGAAGGATACACCAAATCCCTTCTGGGAGATATAGCTGCAGTAATTGATTTCGTCTCTTCTAAACTACGTTTCATGGAAGCACGTGAATATATTGAAGTATTATTTGGTGAACCTCGGGACAAACAGAAACAACTAGTAGGTTTACTTGCACCATACATTAAAGACCTTGAAGAAAAAGCGCTTTCGATCGGACGCTCTGCAGTTCAGAAAGAACAAATAGGCAAGATTACTTTCCAAATCCTTCCAATTGAGCAAACATTTTCACGAGGCGCATATCCTAAACCTGGAAAAGTAGTTGGATTAGTGCACGATGCTGCACAATCTGAAGGTAAACTGACCAAAGTTGTGTCTATTGGTTTGTTAACCGATGCAATAACGATTCGTGCAACCGATGAAGCTCACTTCTCAGTACATGACTTAATTCATAAACTTCACAAGGAATTGAGTGAAGCATTTGTAGAAGGTGGCGGACACAAAAACGCAGGCTCTATAAAGTTTGTACCTAATAAGCAGGCAGCAGTATTAGCGCTTCTTAAGGAATATATCAAATCTCTGCATTAAGTCAAGAACTATTTTTTTACCAAGCCGCAAGTATTCCGCCAACAATAACTAATGCTACAAGATAATTTGCTGCATTAATCAAGAATAATTCCCAAGGTTTTCCTTCCCATAATGTTCCGCCCAAAATCACTGGTGCAACAAGCCCCAACCATAACCAAAATCCAATTTGCATTCCTTCGACAAAAGTCTCGCCATTAGCATATGCAACAACATGCGCGATAATAAAACTCATGACAAGAGCAGATACAAAAGCTATACCGTAGATTTGAGACATTCCCTTTCCTTCTTGTTTAGTAATTTTAGAAAGATGCATCCAACGTTTACCAAACATTAGCGGAGAGTACCATAAAGAACCAATAACCATGTAGACAATAGCACAAACAAGGATTGCCCATGTATTAACTTCCACCCCAGGTATCATACTCGAAACTAACTTTTCTGCTTAATAAATTCTTCTATATGCTCTGCTATCTCTAATGCAGGGTAAGAGTTAGCTTTGCCACTTAAAGATATAACGGAATGTCCTTTATGTCGTGCTAATTTTTCAAGATCTTTGTAAGAAAAAGAAGGATCTTTTTTATTATGAATAAATAAACTACGCACACTCTGATCTGCCAACCATTGTTCAAGGGGCAGTCCTTGAGAAGTAGCCCATTTCATAGGCACGCTCACAAAAACACACGCCTCAGGTTTAATTCCGTGTTCCCGAATAGCTTTCAATGCAAGTGCTGCACCTGTAGACTTCCCTATGATCATAAATTTATTCTCTTTTTCGGTAGCCCGTATAAGCGTATTGAGCTCTTCTTTCCAGTTAAATTCGCGTTCGTTATACCAATGACCATAATGATGCACTTGTATAGAATCTGCTATAGGTCTAAGAAGCATAGCAACCTCTCGCACCCATTCTTTATTCTCCTTGCCGAGCCCCGGAAGCAGGATAATTTTCACGGTCTAAAGAGGGTCAACTTAGATATAAATCTATCTTACTCGCGCTTTTACTACTCCGTGCGTGTACGTTTAATGATTAATATGGAACAGAAGCCAAACTATTGCAACAACGAAATAAACAAGCACAACAAATCCTCCAATGATTTTCATCAAGTGTAGCGCAGGAAAACTAGCGCCTATAAGGAATACAATAAACCCTATAATAAAGAGCCAAAAAGTTGGATTAACTCGTTCAATGAGTCTTCGCGTCTCGCTATACTTTCTCATACCGTACCAAGAACCCTAATCTATTTAAGTCTAGCTCATGATTAACCTTTATGGCTTCATCTGTGCTCAAATTATCATTAATAGGTCTTATTGTCTTTGTCATAACACTCTCGTTGTTTTTTCTTGTTTCGGGCACTGCAGACCCTACCTTGCAACCGCAAAATTCCCTGGGCTCATGCAAAACGCTCAAATCAAATGGTCCAGGAATAGGCTTTGTCTTTTTTTCAAGCGAGTCAATAGCGCGAGATTATATGAATTCTCTTCTTGCATTATCTCCCTACAAAGAACAGAAGGACGCATTGAATTTTTATTACATAGATGATTACGACCCTTCTGCCGATTGCACTATTTACAAAGGGATTGCTTTATTGTGTTACAATCAAAAAATTATAGAAAGAGCAGGAGCTTGCCCATACAATTACATTGTAGTTCCTCAAAAACAAGATCCTGCAATTAGAAGCTCAGCATATAGGGGAGTCGCATCATTAAATATGAATGTGGACAAAGTCTTCGGTCATGAAGCAGGACATTTATTTGGACTGGGTGAAGAATATCTCACTAATTCTGCACCTCCTGCAGGTTCTAGAAATTGTGCAGCAAGTTGTGATTCATTCGTAACGTCCGATGGGTGTTTTAAGGAGTGTTCTACTGCAACCCTTTCTCGATCTATTAAAAACGGATTGATGCGCACGCTAAGTGCTAAAGAATACGGCAAGTGGGATATATCTCTTATTAATGAAGAAATTAATCGTGTAAAAAGCTCTTCCATTACTGGAAACGCAATAATAAGTTCATGTTCAGACCAAAGTTATTATCTGCTTCATGTTCATTACACTGGAGAGGAGCTGCAAGTCACAAGCACTGAACTTCTCAATGGATGCACACCTAGTCAAACAGGGAAAGACCTTTCTTACGAATTAGTTACTTCAAGCGGTACAGTTATACGCGAACATAATCTCGGAACCACTTCTCTCTTTACAGACGGCCCAGGCACGGAAGATTCTATGGATGGGGAAACCTACAACCCTAAAAATCTTATTATTACATTTCCATACGATCCAAATGCTGCCTCAATTAATTTCTATAATTCTAACAATCAACCAGTAGGGCGCTCCTCTCTTACCAGTTCAGATAATCAACCGTGTGAACAATGAATAAAAAAGCGATATCTACAATAGTAAGCACAATGCTTGTTATAGCGATAAGCATAACGTTAGCATTAACTATAGGTTCGATAGTTAAAGCAGTTCCAGACAAATTACTCTCGCCTGCCCTTACATGTACAGAATTATCTCTCTCATCCCCTCTTTCTATAAAAGACGCATCGTATAATGAAAACACGCAAGAATTACAAGTGCTAGTGGAGAGAAAATTAGGCTCACTAGAACTTACTGAATTTTCATTTTCATTGACAAATACAGGAGATATTCAACAATGGGCTTGCGGGCCCACATGTGGCGGCTGTACTCTTCCTGAATCTGGAACATCTAAACTGTACTTCTTCAACACAGAAAAGCTTTCCAATGCGCATGTTTCTATAAAAGTAAATGACTGCGTTTTAGATTCAAGGGCCATTTCCTGATGTCTCATCAGGAATCTCGCTTATTGAAACTGTTTGATTCTCGCTAGTGTTCTCTGGAGCAATAGTAGTTATGTTTTTTTGAATATCTTCAGTTGACGTTTGCGCATTTCTAAATGCTATAAAAAAGACTGCTGCAGATATGACTAAAAACAAAATAACGAGCCAAATAAGGGTGCCGAGAAAGGCTTTTTTATTCATGCTTACTTGTAAGCACTAATGTTCTTCGCAAGTCGAGTGAATGGAAATGGCCGTTCATTTGTCAAGAATGTCATGTATCGCACGAAGCCATATTTCTGTGTGTTCCATACTTCACATAATTCTGCAACATCTCTTATACGTTTACCAGAAATAATTGCCCAAACAAAATTAATAATTACAAAAACGCCTACCAAATACATCCAAACATAAATTATAATGCCGCTTACTAAGCCGATAGGAATGCGCATCAATGCTTCTGTTCGTTGACTCATAATTCCTATAGCTAAATGCTCTTTAAAAACATATCTCTTTACAAAAGCAGTTCAGCACAAATGCTTAAATATGCCGACGTTTTCCAGACAACTAAGAGGCCATGGTATCATTAGAGCAACTAAGAACAGAATTAAAATTAAGGGGCTTTTCACCCCTTACGGTAAGGAATTATGCTTTTTTCGTGCAGAAATGTCTCACGTTCGCTAGTAAGGAACCAGACACACTCACAGAAGATGATGTAAAATCATATCTTGCTTCGCTTATAGAAAGCAAATCAAAAAGCACAACAATGCTTGCAGCAGCAGCGCTTAAATTTTTATTTAATGAAGTTTTGAAGAAGCCTCTTGCCAACGTGCACGTTCCTAAAAAAGATAAACGATTACCGGAAGTCTTAAGCAGAGAAGAGGTAAAACTGCTTATTAATTCAGCAGAGACGCTTAAATCTCGCCTTATGGTTTCCCTTCTTTACTCGTCTGGACTAAGGGTTTCAGAACTTGTTAAATTAAGGCCGCAAGACATTCGCTTTGAAGAAAAAATTGGATGGGCGCGAAGTGGCAAGGGCGGGAAAGACCGTATGTTCATAGTTTCAGACGGATTAATTAATGAGCTAAAGTCTTACCTATCTAAAAAAGAAAATACTTATTTGTTTTCCAAAGAAAAACCTCTTACAACACGTAACGTGCAAAAAATTGTAAAAAAATTAAATGTAAAAACCGCAAGTATCAAATAAATAACTCGCCACAGTATGCGTCATAGTTTCGCTACGCATCTGCTAGAGAACGGTACAGATATACGCCTTATTCAAACTTTGTTAGGGCACAGCTCTCTTAACACTACTCAGCTCTATACGCACGTTTCTACAGATCAGCTTAAGAAAATTCAAAATCCTCTTGATTTCTCGACTTTTAAAGAAAACTTACAAAGCCCTTAGCAAGCAGTAAGAATGAGAGAGTCCACAGCAAGATCGTTCCTGGAATAAAGAAGATGGAAACTATCAGCGTTACAAATGCTACGAGATCTATAACACTAAGTACGTCTCCCGTGAAAATAAAAAGCCCCTTAAGAAATAACAAGCCTGAGCAAAATAAAATATAATGGATCCAAGGATGTATTCCAAATATCATTAATAGAAAAGCTAGAGAGCTTGCAACATCTATCGCTCCAAGTAATTTAACAAGCATCGTATTAACGATAAGATTTCTGTCTTTTTGCCCGAGCTTTCGAATCCCCAGGCTTGTATGTTTCCTTTCGTCGAATATCTGCTACAAGTAAATTTCGGTCATATTTAATATAAGCTTTTCTTAAATCTAAGGATTTAGTAAATGCAACAAGTGCTTTGGCAAGACCCAATCGAGCAGCTTGAATTTGCCCTTCTTTTCCTCCACCTGCCGCAGTGATAGTCATATCTGCTTTAACATGTCCTAAGACTTCTTCAGCAATCATCAATGGTTCACTGAATGCTGCTTTATGCATTACAGAAAGATGAGCATATGGGACTCCATTGTACAATAAGTGTCCTGTTCCTTCTTTGATTCTAACTTTTGCTACAGCCGTCTTTCGTTTACCTGCAACAACTAATAGTTTGCTCATAATTCCCTCGCTAATTCACTTAATTGCATAGTCTTAATAGGTTTTTCTTTACCTGCTTTTATCTTTTTTACCTCTTCATATTCTTGAGGCAATTCATTATTGCATCGCACTTTTTTGAAGGCGGCAAGTCCTCTTCCTTGAGTTTAGGGCAA
>CAZRZR010000031.1:3478-9279 GCA_964604715.1 Candidatus Woesearchaeota archaeon | reverse complement strand
TGATAGTGAAGGGTTCTTTGTTTCCAAGCTTAGATTGAAGGAGGAAATTAGATGAACACTCGTTTTCTGAATCCTGGGGAAAGAAAGAAACTACTTATTTTCCTTAAGGAGAGATTTGGAATTGAGGGCGTTAACTATCTTTTTGTTGAGACTGGAAAAGAGAAAATACGTGCATTTTCTGGTACGTTAAGTAGAGATGAACTCGTTAGACTGGGAATGTTTGCGCGTGTTGAAATTGTAGGTTCGTATTTTGCACGAAATGATGCTGTGGGAGGCATACGCTTGAGTATGGATGCTTTGCATATCCTTGGACATAGAGTTAAGGAGCACATTGTTGAGCTTACTCGTGAGGAGTTTAGAAGATGGATGCGTGGCGAACAAATATCTACAGAATTGGAACAGGGAATGTATATTATCAAATACCAAGATGACTTTTTAGGGTCTGGTTATTCAAACGGTACGAGATTGTTTAATTACGTGCCTAAAGAACGATATCTTAAATTTTCCGATTAGTTTTTAAATGGGCTGAAATAGAGACAATCATGGAGTCATCTGATAAAGCACATCTCGTGAAAGCAGGAACTATTGCCAAGGAAGTAATTGTTTATGCACGGTCGCTTATTAAGAAGGGAATGCCTCTTCTTACTATTGCAGAGAGTATTGAGAAGAAAATTATCGATCTTGGGGGTAAACCTGCATTTCCAGTTAATTTAAGTATCAATGACATTGCTGCACACGCTACGCCTTCTTACGATGATACGCAGACGGCACACGGTCTATTGAAAGTTGATATCGGTGTACATATTGATGGATGGGTTGCTGATACCGCATTTTCTCTTGATCTGGAACAGGACGAGATGAACAAGAAATTAATTCATGCCGCTGAAAATGCGTTGCGTGCGGGAGTTGATCGTGTCAAGCTAGATGTAAGGCTGTCTGAAATTGGCAGTGCTGTGGAAGAAAGCGTTAAACGAGAAGGATTTAATGTTGTAAGGAACTTGACTGGGCATGCTATAGATCATTATGATGTTCATGCGGGCGTGAGTATTCCTAACTATGATACTGAATCTGATGAAACGCTTGATGAGGGAATTTATGCTATTGAGCCCTTTACAACAAACGGTGCTGGAAAAGTAGTAGATGGAAAGCCGTCTGGAATTTATCAGCTTGTTAAGGAAGGAAACGTGCGTGATGCGATGGCACGTGAAGTTTTAGGATTTATTGCCGAAGAGTATCAAACTTTACCGTTTTGTTCACGATGGATTCATAAAAAGTTTGGCGGGAGAGGTTTGCTTGGATTGAGATTTATTGAGCAAGCAGGTTTATTGCATCATTATCCGCAACTTGTTGAACGAGGGAAGGGAATTGTTGCGCAAGCAGAACATACTTTTCTGGTAGAAGGAAAAGAGAAATTAATTATTGCTTAATTTTCTGCTATTGAACCTTTACTTGAAGATTGACAAGTGCAATCGAATTTCCATTGGTTTGTAAGCTTTCCTATACATACTCCGTTTTTACCTTCTGATGTTTCACACTTGCCTAACAAGCTTTTTCCTTCGCAAGGGCCTTCAGTGTTTACACACGAAAATCCTCCGATTTTAACAGGAGTGGGAGTCATTTGAATGTCTCTTGAATGAAAAGACGCTTTAATATAAACAGAGAAGGCTAAAACTATTATTCCTAAAATAATCCAGATCAGTTTCCTCTTTTGGGAATCGTTCATTCTATTTTTAATCTAATTCTCCTTAAATAGTTTCCTTATGATTTGCTTAACAGATGTTTCATTAAAGCCATGCGGACATATAAGCCGTTTTCAGCCTGTCTGAAATAAGCTATTCGCGGATCTTGTTGCTCTGCAGCAAGGGTGAGCTGTATTTCGTCTACTTTAGGTAATGGGTGCATTATTCGCGCGTCTTTTCTGACAAGTGCGAGCTGTTTAGAACCTAATTTATATCTGTCTTTATTTCCATTATATGTTCTTTCGTCCATACGTTCTTTTTGAACACGCGTCATGTAGATTATATCTAACGTTGGTAGCTCTGCTTCGAATTCGGATGTTTCTCTGTAAGGGACGCCGTTTTCGCTTAGGTGCGCTTTGATATCATTTCCAATGGCAAGCTCGTGTGGGGCGATAAACACAAGTTCTTGCTGTGGTTCTCTACTGAGTAAATATGCGAGTGACCTTACTGTTCTACCGTGTTTCAAGTCGCCAACCATTCCAACTCGTAGATTGTTTGATCTACCAATTTCTCTTCTTATAGTATAGACATCAAGAAGTGCTTGTGTTGGATGCTGTCCAGTACCATCACCTGCGTTGATAATTGGTACCGGTGACACTGTTGCGGCTAGTTCTGAAGATCCTTCTTGTCTATGTCTTAAAACTATTGCATCTACATAGCCTCCAATGATTCGAATACTGTCCTCAAGTGTTTCTCCTTTAACTGCAGAAGAAAAGTCTGCTGCATTTTCAGTGCTTATCACTTCGCCCCCGAGGCGTTTCATTGCAGCTTCGAAACTGAATCTCGTTCTAGTGCTGGGTTCATAGAACACTGTTGCAAGTAATTTTCCTTCAAGCGGTTTTTCGTCTTGTCTCTCTCGAAGCCTATCTGCTTCAGTACAGAATTGGTCTATATGTTCTGGCGTCAGTTGTTGTGCTCTAACGAAGTGCTTCAACTGCTCCATAGATCACACGTGTTACGGTATTTTATAAAGACTTTTCTAGTGCAGTGTATGGTTTGTACTAGCTATTGTTTCTTTTTACAAAATACTGCCCAACTATTTGGGTCTATTTGACCATTTTCAAAGAATGCATCGTCTCCCACGGCTGCTTCTACACCTGCTGCATCTGCTTGGCGAATAACTTCTAGAGCAAATTCCTTGGGGCGATTTCCACAATACATAAATCCGGTTTGAAAGAGATGGTTGTATCGCTTACTCATATTTTCTATAAATCTAGGTTTGCGTGGCAGGTAACGTTTTACATTTTCCTTTTCCCTATGATCGCGTATATCCCTTGTGCTACTCGCTTCGTGAATTCTGTAGCTTTCTATGTTTTCATCCATAGAATTTTTCCAGAACAGCATTATTTAAATCTTTGTATTTGTTACTACTTTAAAATAACATTAACCAGCATACATTGGCCCGACTTCTACGCCTGCCTTAGCCATTTTGAGATAGTGTTCTTCTATCTTCTTGTAACGCTTTGCTGTTTCATCTGATACAGAAGGTTTGGCCCTCATTAATGCTTCATCGAAATCTTCCATTGTTACAAACTGGGCTTTGATATCTTTTCTCAATGCGGCAAGTGCTGCTTCTCGTACAAGACTTTCAATATCTGCGCCTACAAATCCTTCTGTTTTGTTTATTAAAACGTCAAGCTTGACGGATTTGTCCAGTGCTTTTTCCATACCTTTCATATGAATCTCAAAAATCTTGCGTCGCGATTCTCTGTCCGGTACATCCACTAGGATTACTCTATCAAAACGACCAGGACGAAGTATGGCTGGGTCTAACATGTCTGGGCGGTTTGTTGCACCAATGATTGTGACGTCCTTTAGACCTTCGAGACCGTCTATTTCTGCAAGTAGTTGATTAAGCACTCGTTCAGTTACTTTTGTACCCATCTCTACACCGCGCTTGCCTGCAAGCGCGTCCATTTCATCAAAGAAGACTATACATGGAGCTACTTGGCGTGCTCGTTCGAAAATTTTACGAACGCCCTCTTCTGATTTACCGACCCACATGCTCAATAGACTAGGTCCTTTAACGCTAATGAAGTTAGCTTCTGATTCTTTTGCTACGGCTTTCGCAAGCATAGTCTTACCTGTTCCAGGAGGGCCATATAATAGGATTCCTCGCGGAGGTCGTATTCCAAATCGTTCAAAACTTTCGCGGTATTTGATAGGCCACTCTACTGCTTCTTTAAGTGATTGTTTCGTTGCGCTCAAACCACCTATATCTTCCCATCCTACGTTTGGTGTTTCTACTAGAACTTCACGCATCGCGCTTGGACGAACAACTTTTAGAGCTTCTTCAAAGTCTTCTGGACCAATTACCATTGTTTCTAATATTTCTTTTGGAATTTCTTGGTCTTTTTCTAACTCCATCTGCGGAAGTTTTTTACGAAGAACACAAATTGCCGCTTCTGTTGCCAACGATGCAAGATCTGCGCCTACGAAACCGTGTGTCTTTGCTGCAATAAATTCTAATTTTACTTCCTTTCTTAATGGCATGTTTCTCGTGTGGATTTTAAGAATGTTAAGTCGTGCTTTTTTATCTGGGACTGAAATTTCTAATTCTCTATCAAAACGACCAGGGCGTCTTAACGCTGGATCAATTGAGTTAGGTCTATTTGTTGCACCGATGACTACTACTTTACCACGAGACTTTAGGCCGTCCATAGCAGTTAATAACTGTGAAACGACGCGTCGTTCGACTTCGCCTTGTACTTCTTCACGCTTTGGGGCGATAGCATCTATTTCATCAATGAATATGATTGAGGGGGCGTTTTTTTCTGCATCTTCAAATAAATCACGTATTTTCTTTTCTGATTCTCCATAGAATTTTGACATGATTTCAGGACCATTTAATAGAATGAAGTTAGCTTCTGATTCATTTGCTACAGCCTTTGCTAATAGTGTTTTACCTGTTCCAGGAGGGCCGAATAATAATACGCCCTTTGGAGGATCTATACCAAGACGATCGAATACTTCGGGATGTTTTAATGGTAACTCGACCATTTCACGAATCTTTTTGATTTCATCAGTTAAACCGCCGATGTCTTCGTATGTTACGTCAGGTACTGAATCATCTGATAGGTCTACTGCTTTAGAATTTAGAACTACTTCGGTTTCTTCTGTTACTATGACTGGTTGTGCTGGAGCTGTAGATACGACTATGAATTTAACACGTTGAAATCCTGCAAATCCAAAATTACCGCCGAACATTTCTTGAATATCTCCAAAGATTTCAGACATGTCTCCGCCCATGATGTCTCGTCTTCGTTGGGCTCCGCCTAAAGAGATTATATCTCCTTTACTCATCGCACGACCTAGAAGACCTGATTTGAATATTTCTGGATCGCCTTGTACCATAATGCCGGGTTGTGCTGGAGCGATTGCAATTTTCTTAGCAGGTTTCACTTGGACACGTTTGATAGTGACCATTTCACCAATGCCTGTTTTTGCATTCTTTCTAATAAGACCATCAATACGAATAATTCCTTCACCTACGTCCGCAGGATAAGAGCGATCAACAATAGCAACTGTTTCACGTTCACCTTTGATTGCGATGATGTCTCCTCTGCGTAAGCCTAAGGATTTCATTACTTCTGTGTCTATGCGAGCTACGCCTTTATACGCGTCATCCTGTAACGCTTCTAATACTCGTAATTTTAATTCACTGGTTGTCATATGTTATCTCCGAATCTAACTCGTAAATTGCGCATATCTTCAAAACATAGTCGAACCATATCGTCCATCATCTTTTCTTGCTGGTGCATAAACTCAACTATTTCTTTCGGTATACTTATTGCATGGCTGTTACCAACCATACGCAATTTAACATGAAATGTCTTATCTTTTATGTTATTATAGTTTTGGAAATTGCTTAGGTCTGCAGGATGTATTATTGTGTCTTTGCATTTTGGACATTCTACAGCTCGTAATTCAGATCCTGATTTACGAATAAGCGTTCGTTCCATTTCTTCTCCGCATTTCTTGCAGAGCATTGTTGTGTCAAATACGTCAGTCATGTGTATCTTTTTTGTGTCTTGGACACAAAAAATATACACATGACAGGAC
>CAZRZR010000031.1:0-3468 GCA_964604715.1 Candidatus Woesearchaeota archaeon | reverse complement strand
TGTTACTCTTTGAAATGCCATCTCATTTTCTTATTTATTGGCCTGCTTCTACGCGTTATTTCCATATAGCATCTGGTTCCCGCATCAGTTATCCTATCGTGTGAATATTCTCTTGCTAGGTCTTGATTTCCTCTTTCTACTAATATTTCGTATTCGAATATGATCTTATCAACCGTATCATATGCCTCATCAATCTCTCTATTCAGTTCTATTAGTTCGTCAAGGCTATATACTTTGACACTTTCTACTCTTGCATACGGTAATTTTTTTAAATCTAATGCCCAACTGAATAGTAGTTCTATATTCGCTTTGACTTCTTCTGGAGTGCTTTGCGTATCGGCAAATTGGTTCTTTAGCATAAATATTTGGGCTTGGAAGTACTTAAAAATCTTCGGATTCAAACAGTTTAAATAACTGTTTTTCTAATCTAAGGAATGAAAGAGCATGCTAAACGCGTATGGCAGTTCTTGAAAAAAGACAGTTGGCAGTCATGGCTTGTTTCACTTGTGTTGATGTTTTTATTTATCAAGTTGTTGTTCTTTCCTTTTCTATCATGGACGTTAGGAACATCGTTGCCGTTGGTTGTTGTTGAATCATGTTCGATGTATCATGAAACCGGATTTGATTCATGGTGGTCTCGCAATGCAGTGTGGTATGAAACGCATGACATAGAGTTAAGCAATTTTACTACATATCCTTTTCAGGGAGGGTTGAATAAAGGAGACATTGTTATTGTTTCTGGTAGACGTGATGTACGCGAAGGAGATATTATTATTTTTAATGCGGATTACACATATCCCTTGATTCATAGGGTTGTTTCTCTTAAGCCTTTATCTACAAAGGGAGACCATAATCCTACTCAGTTAGATGCAGAGCGAAAGATTAGAGATGATGCAGTTATTGGTCACGCTGTCGCACGTATTCCTGCTCTTGGATGGTTGAAACTTATTTTCTTTGAAGGTCTTAAGCCCAGCGAGCAACGAGGATTTTGTCGCTAGGTTTAAATATCGTTTTTAATCTGCATTTATAGGTAAAGGCAAGATATGAAAACAAAACAAATTAATTTATTTCAAATTCATGTGACTGAGTCTGAATCAGGAGCTTCAAAGCAAGCTCGTTGTTATTCTCCTGGTTTTCTTTGTGAAAGGATTCTTGCAACAGCAGATGGCAAAGGAGAATATGCTCTTAGTGATGCGGGGGGCCGAAATCTTCAAGGCACTATTCATTCAGTTAGTTATTGCGAGCCTCCTTTGGGTGGAACCACGCATTCCTTATCTTATGCAGATTTTCGTAATAAGAACTCTCCTCGTAGACTTACCTTGGTTGAAACTCAGGCAATTTTTACTCTGACTTGAAGAGTTGAGACAAGGTTTAAATACTTCTCGGGGTTTTGTGCGCCATGGAATTCTGTCCTAAATGTGGAAGCGTTATTTTAGTTAGTGAGAAGAAGCCCGCATGCGCTAAATGCGGTTATAAGCCTAAAGGAACGGTTAAGATTCAGTCTTCTGAGAAAATGGGCAAGGTGAATGGAGTCGCAGTTATTAATGAGAAAGAGATGAATACCTATCCTAAAGTACAAATCAAATGTCCTAATTGCAAACACGGAGAAGCATTTTTCTGGACTTTACAAACTAGATCTAGCGATGAGTCAGAAACGAAATTTTATCGATGTACCAAGTGCGAGCATACTTGGAGAGTTTATAGATAGTTTTGATTTTTATTCTTTTACGGCTATGTATTCCCCTGAAGGTTCTCCCATGGGCATTCTGATTTGCCTAGGAGGAATATAATTTCCAAATAAGTGGCCCGTACATCTGTCTCCGTCTTCTAATTGTTCAGGAATTCCATTCGGTTTGGCAAATATCGAACTCAAGTCTTTAAACGAAAAAATATCTAATTGCTCTGGCCTCATTGCCGTACCTGCGATATCGGTTAGATCTGCAGGAGTATATACTTTTCTTGAGCCACTCATTTTTCGGTGTAATCTATTAATTTGAGTTTAAAAATAATTCTATGCCTCAGATTATATATTCAATATATATTATAGAAATTCTGCGATTTCGTAAAATAGGCCTGACGTGTTTTGCAGGGCTTCTTTGTAGAATTCGGCGCAATTTCTACTTGGAAACCTATCGTTAATGTTAGATGGAAAGGGTAAACTGTTAGAGCGAGAGTTTGATCCTCTCAATCTTACTATATATTTGCCTTTTTGATCTAGAATGTTAAGAACATCTACTTGTATTGCTATTTCTATCTCTTCTCTTGAATTAATGTACTCGTTTTCCTCTCTTTTTGAATAGGTTTGAGCTAATTTTAATAAGGTCTCTCTTATCGAAGCACTTACTGTCTCAAGCAAAAAAGCAGACTTTTCAGGCATTTTTTTAGTTACTAGTAGACTTTAAAAACTATACGATTCTCGTCTGCATAAGGCCCCGTAGCTCAGCCCGGTCAGAGTACTGGACTCTTAATCCAGGTGTCGCGGGTTCAAATCCCGTCGGGGCCATATAGGTTTTTTGAAAGAAGGGGAATTTATTGGTAATGTTCTTAATAACGACCCTAAAGACAATTGATTTTAGCGCGCGACTGTTGTTCTGTCGGGTGATGTTTGGTTCGGGCTAGATCTCTGACCTTGAGATAACTCTTTATATGTTGCTCTATGTAATCGCGTTAGTTTTGCATTAGTTGGTTTAGCTATCAACACTACTGGAGCAAAATAAGGTTTTTCAGTTTCTATGTGTGCATGAGTTAATCTGACGCGTTGTCCATCTAGAAAGACAAATTGCGCCTCTGATCCGCTATGGCGTTCAATTCTCACTCCGTCCGAGTATCGAGTTGCAAGAATTGGTGCAGTATGTTGATCATGATATACTTCGAATTCAACGTTTCCACCTACTCCTCTTATTCTATATGCTCTTCCGCGCTTTCCGCTTTCTATTGCGTCGTATTGTCTGCGCATTGTTCTACCCTATAAGTCGCTTGATGTTTTCTATATTATCCGCGATTTCCTGGCCTTTCTTTGTTAATTTGATAAGCTTCATGCGCCCCTTCTTCTCAAAGATAACTAGGCCCAATCTTTCAAGTGTTTGTAGGATCTTTACTGCGTGGCTGTATGTACAGTCAACTTCTTTTGCTAGAATGGAACCGTAACGAGCTTTGGTCATCTTCTTAAGTGCAACTAGCATCAAAGCTGGTTTACGGCGGAAGAATACGTCAAAATTGTCTTTCATGTGGTTGAATGTATGTGATTTAACACATATATCCGATAAGTAGTTACCTTTTAAAGCTTTCTCATAAAATGTTATCTTGCTTAGTAGTTAATGCGCGTCACCAGAAATAAATGCTTGGATTTATCGTCGGTAAATATCGATTTTTATTTTTTATTTTAAAGATGCGAAAGACAGTTTTTTATAGTCTCTTTTTTACAGATTTATATGAATAAAAAATTACGTATTTTGGCTGCGTCAGACT
>CAZRZR010000030.1:0-9343 GCA_964604715.1 Candidatus Woesearchaeota archaeon | reverse complement strand
TAACCTCTCTTAAACGAATGTTTGTTAATTAATTACCTAATAAATATTCTTCCGCCGTATTTATAAAAATTAGGGACTTCGTCGTTCGAAAGAATTCCATCATGATTTGTGTCGGCTAGATTCATTGCAGTTCTCTGTCTGTTATCATATGATGCTTGTCTTTCTGAATTGCCTGGTATGTATAAAGCTGTGGTTGCGACCCCAAGTAAAATTGCAACAGAAGCACAATTCTCAGAAAGGTCTCTTCCTACTTCTCTTAATGTATGTAATGCCTTATTCATGTTTTTTGGAATAATTTGAAGTTTTTAATCCTTTCTACGCGAGGCCGGGCGCGATCGCGCCTTCGGCGCTCACCTTGATGTGGCTAGTTTTCTTGGATTTGGGGCGGTTTTGTGCGTGCTGAAAGGTTTAGGCGATGATAGAAAGATCGAACGAATGTTTGTTAATTGTTAATAAATTGTTGATCTTGACGTTTCTTTTAATAAACGCAATAGCCGATCCTGCTCCTGCACTGTGAGATCTGCTGCATTTTTTCTGGTTAGTAAATTAGCTTCTGCTGTTTCTCTACCGTAGCTATGCCCAACTTCAGCAGGAGACCCGTGATAACTGCGTCTGTCTTGCCAAGTAGTTCCGGTATAATCTTCTCTTTGTGAATCGTCCATGATTATTGATAATTTAGAAGTTTTTAACCTTTTCTTTCATGTTAAATGTTTTAGCTTTTGCTTAGAAGATTTAACTGTAATAGGTTGCTGTAAATGTGAACTGCATTGGTCCGCGGGCGATGCCTAGTAGGTCTCCGGGGAATCGGCTTGGTGTTGATTTGTCTGTTGTGAAGTACCTTGTTCCTTCTGGAGCTTGTTCGGCAATGGATTCGTATCGACTTAGTCTTGCTTTCTCTGGATCTGTGCCTTCTGGAATTGAATAGGTTACTTTTGAGCTTCCTAAATGAATTCTGTTTGGGCGTAAATGTTCTTCGTTTATTTCGATTAAACTAAGGAGCTCTTGTCCGTTTGGTGGATGGGGATCTCTAGGTGTTTCGGTCATCGGGGGCTTAGAAAACTTGCTCTTTTAAATGTTCTTAGTGTGTTTTATATGTGCTAAAAGATTTAAGCGACGCGAGAATTATTTGACTTTGATATAATACGATTTTTTACCGTATAACGTGTAGGCTGGACTGTTGTCTCGCCAATAGGAATCGCCTTGGACTTTGGTAACAAAGGCTTCGATTTTGTCGCCTTTTTGCGGCGTTGATTTGATAGTGCCATGTGGTTCTACTGCAAAGATACTTGGATCTTTGTAAATGATTTTTGTACCGTTGGTAAGGAGAATGTGTCCTAGGCCTTCATAGCCTCCGGTTGCTAATGCACCCATTGTATCTACTCCGGCCCATTCGACTACTCCTTGAAGTTTTGTATCTTTGAATGTTCGGTCAAGCAACTTGATGTATGTACCTGGGCTTCTTAGAGAAAGAGTGTTGTATTCTGGGTCTTTTATTGCTTGGACTTCGACGGTTTTGCCGATGTATTTTTTGCCCTGAATATCGCTGCCTAAATCTATTGCGGGATCTATGGGGCCAAACGGGACTGATTGATATTGCGCTCCGCTGTTAAAGAGTATTTTTTTACCGTCGACAATAATATAACTATCGCCGTCTACTCTTGCAGCGTCTGAGACTTTTTCGATTTTTCCTGTAAAGTGGACGTGAATATTTTTACCAGGAGGAGTCATGAGCAGATTATGAGGGTTGTTTTTTTATAGTTTTGCCTGTTTTTACTCATGCTGAAAGATTTAAGCGACGCTTGAAATATTACTTTATGAGTTTTATGTAATAACTCTTGCCACGAAGACTGAGGGTTTTATAGTCAGTATCTTTGACGGCGAAGACTTCGACGGTTTTGCCGATGTATTTTTTGCCCTCTTTATTTGCAGAAAGGTCTATTCCTATGAGTTTTCCTTGTGGACGGTCCCACGCATTATTTGTTTTAACAGTTATCTTTTTGCCGTCTACTATAATGTAGCTTTCGTCATCAAATGATGTGCTATTAAAAATGCGTTCTATTTTTCCTGTAAATCTCACTTCGAGATTTTTTCTTAAAGTATACATATATCCTTACGTGGGCTGCTTACTTATAACCTTGTATTATCTGCAAACGCACGCGCGATAATCATAACTTTCTTTACACACGCCCGGAATGTTTCCATCGCGCACATTGGTGCACGATTGGCCAATGCTATGATCTAAACATTGAGGCTCACTATCTGGTCCACAAGCTGCTGAATCGTCTATTGTTTGAATTACTTTAGCGTTATAGGGGGAAATAGGGCCCGATGAACGCGTCATTACAACATAAATTCCGAATGCTATCAAGATAACGAGTATAAGAATTATCCACCCCAATCGCTTTTTCATGAGTGATTGAATTGAATTGTCTTTAAATATCTTCTTAAAATTTAAAATAAAAAAATAAAAAAATAAATGACGAATTACTTGCTCGTCATCAAACCGATTGCTGCAACTAGTGCTAAGACTCCACCTATAGTATCAAAATACCAGGCTGCGCCCCACCAATGATTAACCAGAGCCAATAATCCTCCGATTAATGCAAGCCAACTGTGCCATGTGTTCATGTTAAATTACCTCCTTTCATAGAGTATGAGTTTATGGTGAAAATGCTAATGTTTGTCCTAATAGTTGTAATATACCAAATACGATTAAATAGAGGCCGACTGCCCATCTAAGGAGTTTTGGAAAAATCAAAATAACGATTCCAAGAATGATTGCTAAACCTGCCGAAATTACTAAGCTTACTGTAGGCATACGATATTTAGCGCAAGGGATTATATAAACATTTCCCTGTTTTCGGGCCTTTTTCATTCGTAAAACAGGTGTTTAAACGTGCTAAAACAGGTGTTTGTTTCTTGACTTGTTTTTAGAGAAATTTTTATGAAAAAGTAAGTAGAGCTGTGGCGAAAAGGAGCGTCAAGTATAGGCTATTTTTTGTCAAAATTATGATTTTTTACTTAATGAAAAGATGCGTTTTAGTGTTTTTTTTACAATAGTTTTATGCTTAAAAATGTCATTTCTTCACTAATTTAAGAAGTTTTTAGTGTTTTTTACATTTTTCGCGCGCGTTCGGCGCTTCGCGCCTCACTAGTTATTTTAGCTATATTTTCTTGGTTTTGCCAAAAATTTTGAGCTTTGGAGGGTGATTTTAAGTGTAAAAACAGGTGTTTAAAGGCGTTTAAACAGGTGTTTGTTTTGTCTTTAGGGGTGTTTAGAGGGTGTTTAAGGGTGTTTGTTAGGGTGTTTGTTTTTATTCGGTCAGTTGGCTCTATAGACCGTAATGTTTATAAATAACGGTGTTTTAAGGGTTTTATGTTTGATTGGTTTTTCAAAAAGAAAGATAATAACCTTGAAGATAAGACAAAGCAAGGATTTGATTCTGTAAAAAAAGATTTAGATAAGGTTGGGGCATGGATTAAACACCTAGATGCTAAAGACAAACAGCTGTTTGATGCAATAAACAGCCTACGACTAGATTTATCGTCGATACAAGACGAGATAGGAAGTTTGCGCGAAGCAATAAATATTGAGTCATTTGGAGAGAAAAACAAACAGCTGTTTAAAAAAACAGGTGTTTTACAAAAGCAAACAGCTGTTTACGATGTTCAAGAATCTGTTCAAACGCCTGTTCAAACAGGCAATTTATATGAAATTTTGAATAACTTTAGCTCTAACGAAAGATTGATATTATTTACCTTAATGAATGCAGATGAGGACATGAAGCTAAGTTATGAGGATTTAGCACGACTATTAGGAAAAGAGAGATCTACAATTCGAGGGCAAATAAATGCCATAAAACAGAAAAGTGAGGGTCTGATCATGGAATTAACCGAACCTAATGGTAAAAAAAGAGTGTATGTGAGTGAAGAAGTTCGTAACAAACTGCTCAAATATGCAAAAGTGAGAGTTAGAAAGGGAGAGAAAAGGGGAGAAAAGGGTAAAAAAGCACAGAAAAAGGAAGAATTAGAAGAACAGGAGGTAGAAGTAGATGAAAAGTGAGAGTTTGTTAGGCGGTTTTAGAGGCCATGTTGCACGTTTTGTAAGTGTTTCGCACGGTTTTGTTCAAATGGAGAGAAAAGTGAGCCTCTTTGAACTAGAACTGTATGATTTTTTGAGTAAAAAAGAGAGAGTTATTGATCGGCATGAGGAGAAGGCAATGGGTTTCGATAAAGCATTGCTTTTGAGTGCGTAAAGTGAGAGTATAAGTTCGCTTTAATTTGCTTTTCTGTTGTGGGAAAGGGTTGTGGAGATTATAGCGAATGCTCTATAAAACTATTCGGTGTAGCGTTTAACTTGTTTATATTTCTCTTAATTGAAAAATTGTTGAGAGAGATGCGACTTGTTTGAGGTCTTTTGAAATTGAAAGAAGGATCTTTTTATTGTCTACTTTAAGTTTTTCGATAGGAATTCCCTTTGAAATGATCTTTCGAACGTAATCTCGAATCGAAATTTCCGAGAGGTTTAAGGTTTGAGATAAAAGAGTATAGTCCACATCGGCGCCAAGGTTATCTAATTCATAGATTTTAGCGAATACTGCCATTTCTTGATTAGTAAGACGCTTAAATTTAATACGAACTTCTTTTTTTAGTTCGTCGAGAGATTCGAGAACTTCTGAGATCTGTGCGAGGCGACTGATACGATCTTTTGAGGAAGACACCCCCTCATTTCCAGTGCGTTGGTTGGTTTGTTGGTTTGTTGGTTGGTTTGTTGGAACCCCCCTATTTCCTGTGGAAACATCAAAAAACGAGCTTTTTAAGCCGTATTGGGGCTGTTTAGAGAGTTCGGTTAATTTATCTGTTGGGATTTCGCGTTGGTTGGTTTGTTGGCTATAAGGTTGCGTTGAAGATTTAGAATCAATAAGGGCTTGGACAGCGAGTTTTAGTTGTGAAAGTTCGTGCGTTACATTGTCCAATTGACTACGTAATAGATCAACGTCTTGTTTAGCTCGAGCAAAGGCTTCTTTTATAGGATCCATTTATTTTTATTGCGATTAAGATTATAAGTATTATTGTGGTCTTGAACGTTGCATTCTTGAGTATGCGTCGAATGCTGCGTTAGAAAGACGCCAACGCTGACGACGAGTAAATTCAACGCCTTGGGGGCTTTTGGTTACTTTTATAACAAGTTTTTTTTGTTCTAACTCTTGAAGTAATGACTTAATGAACTCTTCGTCTCGTGCTAATTCTTCCGCTACTGTAACTGTGTACTGAGGTTCTGGAGATGATGAAAATAGATAGGATAGAATCTGTTCTGATATTTTATCTTTTTTCTTGGAAGATAACTGAGGCATTAGTTTTTCTGGATGAAGAAGTATTAAAATACATCGTCTAAGTTTCATAACCTTTAAATATGGTATGTGATGTAGTACTGCCGCCAAGCGTCCTGGCTGAAACGGATTTTTAGGTAGTTATTAGCCTGTACATTCCTTTTATGATGTTCTTTGGATGCTTATTTACATAATGACTGGAACTATTCAATATATTGAACCGTTTAAGAATGAAGAAGTAGCGCAGCTACTGTGTCCTTTGGTAAAAGAGTGGTTTTTTTCTAGATTTAAGGCGTTTTCACCGACACAGTTGTATGGTGTAAAGACAATCCATGATCGTAAAAATGTATTAGTTAGTGCGCCTACTGGAGGAACTAAGACGCTTACTGCTTTTCTTGCGATTATTAATTATGTTGTTGATTTATCGAGTAAAAAGGAGTTGGAAGATAAGGTCTATGCTGTGTACGTATCTCCTCTGCGGGCGTTAAGTAATGATATTTTCGTTAATCTTGAACAACCGTTAAAGGAAATTAGAGAGCTTGCTGAGAAAAAGGGCATCGTGTTACAAGATATCCGTGTTGGGCTTAGAACGGGCGATACTACTGCTGCTCAACGTGCTAAGATGGCTCGAAAAGCACCTCATATATTAGTTACGACTCCTGAAAGCCTTGCAATCATTATTACAACTCCTTTGTTTAGTAAGAAATTTGAAGCGTTGGAATTTATAATTATTGACGAAATCCATGCTATGGCCAATAAGCGTGGTGTCCATCTGAGCTTAACTATTGAAAGATTAGCCGATTTGAGCGTTATTGAGCCTGTGCGTGTTGGTTTAAGTGCAACTATTGCACCTTTAGAGGAAGTAGCGCGATTTCTTGTAGGAACTGGGCGCGACTGTGTCATTGCGGAGGTAAAGCTTGTGAAAACAATAGATATAGGCATTATTTCCCCTTCAGACGACTTGATTGAAATAGACGCACCGCATCAACAGAAAAGATTATATCATATTCTTGACGAATTGATACAAGACCATAGAACTACGTTGATTTTTACTAATACACGTAATGCCACAGAAAAAATTATACATTATTTAGATATGCATTTTCCTGGAAAGTATACTGGGTTGATTGGTGCGCATCATAGTTCTATGAGCAGGGCACAACGATTTGATATAGAAGAAAGGTTGAGAAAGGGAGAGTTGAAAGTAGCAGTTAGCTCTACTAGCTTAGAATTGGGAATAGACATAGGTACTATTGATTTAGTAGTAATGTTACGGTCTCCAAAGGGTGTTGCTCGGGCGTTGCAGCGTATTGGACGAGCAGGGCATAAGTTACATGAGAATCCAAAGGGAAGATTCGTTGTTATGGATCGAGATGATCTCGTAGAGTGTGGCATCTTAATGAAAAATATGCGTGAGAAAAAGATAGATTCTATATCAATTCCTAAGAATGCGTTGGATGTTTTGAGTCAGCATGTTTTTGGTATGGCTATAACAAACGTCTGGAAAGCTGAGGCTATGCTTAAGTTGATACGAAAAAGTTATTGTTATAGGGACTTGTCAAAGGAGGAGTTTTTCTCAATTGTAAGTTATTTAGCTGGAGATTATGCTCTTGAACACCGAAACGTCTATGCGAAAATATGGTATGATCCAAAAAGCGGAGAGATAGGAAAGCGAGGCAAACTCGCGCGAATAATTTATATGACTAATATTGGAACTATTCCTGAAGAAGGATATATTGATGTGGTTATTGGCAAGGGCGCTACTAAAGGAGTTAGTGTTGGTTCGATTGATGAGGCTTTCCTTGAGAGGTTGCATAGAGGAGATGTATTTGTTTTAGGGGGTGCAAAATATCAATATCTTTTTTCACGAGGTATGAAAGCCTACGTTCAAGCGGACGTGTCACGGCAGCCCACGGTACCTAGTTGGTTCTCTGAAATGCTACCTTTGAGCTTTGAAGTTGCTTGTGATATTGGTAAATTTAGAGGCCTTGTAGCCGAACGAGTTAAGAACAAGAAGGAGTGTTGTGACTTTATTGAGGAATATATTGGATGTAGTCCAGGTCTTGCAATTTATATGTATCGTTATATTAAGGAACAAGCTGATTTTTCAGCAATTCCGAGCGATAAGATGCTTGTAATTGAAAAATTTAGATCAGATAAGGAATACTTGTTTTTTCACTCTATGTATGGCAGACGCGTTAATGACGTTCTGTCTCGAGCTTATGGTTTTGTAGCTGCGTCGTTGCGTTATAGAGACGTAGAAATAGGCATTAATGATAATGGGTTCTTTATTGCAGGGGAAAAGCTTGATGAAAATAAAATTCTCGCAGGACTAACTTCTAAAAATATTGAAGGAATAATTAAAGAAGCAATTGAAAAGACGGATGTTTTAAAGCGACGGTTTAGACATTGTGCTTCTAGAAGCTTGATGATTTTACGTTCTTATAAAGGGCGATCAAAATCTGTAGGTAAGCAACAAGTACACTCGGGTTTTCTGTTAAGCGAAGTTAAAAAGTTGAGTAATGAATTTCCTATTTTACGTGAAGCGCGGCGCGAAGTGCTGGATGACTTAATGGATTTGCCTAATGCTCAACGACTACTAAGTTGGATTGAACAAGGCAAGGTTAAAGTGAAAAAAGTTAACGTACCATTGGTTTCACCTTTTGGATTAAATTTACTTATGCAGAGCCACGCTGACTTGGTGAGTGTTGAAGACAGAGTTAACTTCTTGAAGCGTATGCATACCTTACAGTTGGGTATTATAGGAGAAAAGGGAGATGATTAAGTATGTTGGAAAAAGCCTCCTTATTGAAACTCCAAAAGAGCGCGCCCTTGTAATTGGGGATTTGCATTTAGGTTATCAAGATGCATTGAAGCGTTCTGGATTTATGATGCCTGGAAAATTGTATGAATATATTAAAAAAGATATTGTTGAATTGTTTGATTGTGTTGGCGCTGTAACAGTAGTCATTTTATTAGGAGATGTTAAACATGAGTTTGGGTTTATTTCTCAAGGAGAGCGAACCGAGGCTTGGGACCTTATTAATTATCTTAAAGATCGATCTAATAAAGTCGTTATAATAAAGGGAAATCACGATGTGTTAGTTGATTATATTATTGACAAGGAAAAGGTTAGTGTACAGAATTACTTTATATGGAACGAGTTTTGTTTTGTTCATGGGGATAGGGACTTTCCTGTTATTTATGATAAGACAATACGTTATTGGATTATGGGACATGCGCACCCGGCAATTACGCTCCGTGAAGGATCTAAAGCGGAGAAATATAAATGCTTTTTAGTCGGGAAATATAAAGATAAGAACGTAATTATTCTGCCTAGTTTCTTTTCTGCTAATGAAGGTACTGACCCAAGAGATTTTGAACTTGATTTGGCTTGGCCATTAAAGATTGAAACGTTTGAGGTCAAAGTTGTGGGAGATAAACTTGAAGTACTTAATTTTGGAAAAATTAGTCGGCTGCCTTTAAACAGGACTTGATTTATCTAATGTTAAAAGAGGTAATGGAATGTGGTGTGGAAGACTTACTTCTTCTTGCAATTTGACTGCATTAGGTAAACACTTTTTAATTATTTGATTAGAAAAGAAAACTTTGATTGCAATAGGAAAGTCCTTTTTTTTCCAGGTTTTCCATATCTCTTTGGCTTCTTCTTGTGTCGCAAGAACAATTAAATTGCCTGAAATTTTAATTTCTCCTAATTTTTCTGACTTTTTTTCTGCGTCTTTATAGGTAATGTTATAAACGAACGAAATATTTAACAGCTCTTCTTCTTGTGAGAAATCTGTTTTTTCTTTTTCTACTTTAAGAAAATCTATATTCGTTTCTATAAAGACTTTATTTAATCTTTTTAATTTTTCTGCAAATAACTTATTATAACTAAATTTAATGACTTTCATAGTTACTAGACCTAAACAAGATCTTCCTCTGAAACAACAACAAAATCGCCAATTGCTATAATAGAATTGTATGGAACAACTGTTTCTTTTTCGTTTGTT
>CAZRZR010000029.1:0-9649 GCA_964604715.1 Candidatus Woesearchaeota archaeon | reverse complement strand
ATTAAGCTGAATACAAAGTGCATTTGCAATGCTCCAAGAAACTCCTTTTATTTTAGTGAGTCCAACATATACTTTTTTACTTCCTGGAATGTCTTGTCCAAATATTCTTACCAGTACTTCACTGTGCTCTTCTTGCGGTGGTGCTCGTTTCTTAGGTTCTGTTTTTTGTTCCATTAGTTTACAAAAAGCGTATGTCTTTGCTCTTCCATTATTTCTTCCCAGAGTCGCTTTTCAATCGCCTTCTTTGGGTCAGGAATATTACTTACTCTTTTACGTTTGTCTTCAAACGACTCAAATGGTTTGTTTTCTCGTGCTTCAAGAACTTCCTTCATATGTTTCTTTCCAAATCCTGGAAGTAATTCCAGCTGATGAAGTCGCATATTAATTGCGCGAGCAGTATTAAAGAAGTCGACAAAGCGCTTCTCTTGCTCGTTAACAACTTTGGAAATAAATTCCTGAAGGTGTGTCTTAGCTTGTTCAGTAAGCTTCTCTTGGGGAAGTCTACCAATGATATAGTGTATTTTATCTCTCTTCTCGGGACCTATATAAATCCTTTCATGAGGTACGAAAGTTGATCCTCTGACCGGTGCAAGTTGCAACAGCGAGAAAAACTGTTCTCCTATCGCTTGCACTATCGGCATCATCTTTCCTTCAAGCGGATTGCCGTAGGGGAGATAGTCTAATACAAGTGCGTAATCGTCTTTCTTTCCCATGATCAATATTTCTTGACGATATCCAATATCGCATTTACTTCTCCTTCATCAAGCGAAACGTCATGGAATATCTTATGAACTTCTTCAGCATCGCGAGGAAGAAAATCTACAATCTTTATGAAATACTCTTCTTTTATTTTAACGTTTTTAAGTTCTTTCAATTCTTCTTGAAGCTTTTTGCCTTCACTTGCAGAGATCTTAGCATACTTCTTCAAGTATTCGTGAACTGGTTTTTTATCTTCAGTTTCTTTTAGCAATTCCTGTACTTCCGCTAAGCTTAATGGTTTTGTTGAGATTATCATTGTGTTAAGAAGTTATTTTTTTTAGATGAACTGGTTTAATAGTGAACTGCTTCATCATCCTTAGATCTTTAACCTGAACTATATAAGCAGACCCTCTCTTTCCAACAACTTTCCCTGTTCTTCCTTGCATTCTATCATTAAAGCTTGCATTAAGACTTAGTTCCTTGACAAGTGCAACTGAGTCTCCTTCTTTAAATTTCTGGAAAAATGTACTAAATGGAATCTTCCCTCGGGTCTTTATATTCTTTCTTTTAAGCATGATAGTACCTCAGAATAATAGTTTAAAAAGCTTGCTACTAAGGGGAAACGTTGCCTACAGAGCCCTGATAAAGGTCTCCTTTGACCTTTGCTTGCTGCATATTGTCTCTAATAGTGTTGAACATTTTCTCACCCCAGATACCAATACCGCAGCGTTCACAAACTTCGAAAGCCGAGTCATCGGCAATACTTGCTTTACAGAATCCACACTTTTTTGCCATCTTTTTTTACTCTCTCTTCTGTTGTATAGTGTTTATAAACTTTTATGTGTCTTACTCGTATCGTAATGCCTCTACAGGATTCAAGTGACTTGCTCTCCAAGAAGGTACAAGTCCTGCAAGAGCCCCCGTAAGACATGCAAATATCAAACATCCCGCAACAAGATAGAATGGAATAGCTGCTTGAAGAAGCGAGGTGCCAAGAGAATGGACAGCGATGAACTCAATTCCTTTACTAATCCCTATGCCAATAAGAACTCCTACAATACCTCCTATAAGCCCTAACAATCCAGACTCAATCAAAAAGATAAATAATATGTCTTGATTACGGGCCCCAATGGCTTTCATCAACCCAATTTCCTTAGTCCGTTCCAAAACAGAAGTATACATTGTGTTGGTAATCCCAACACCTCCAACAACGAGAGATATAGCGGCTATTCCAAGCAGGAAGCCGGTAATAATAGTTAGGATAGTACCAAAGCTCGATAGCAAATCTTCTGGAGTCTGTACAGAGAAATCCTGAGTTTTTTCGGTAACGCCTCTAGATGTTCTAAGCTTGCGTTCTGTACGCTCAGATACTTCAGTTATATTTTGGTCAACGTCAGTCTGTACTAAAATCTGGTCGATGCGTTCTGTTTGATTAAACAATTCCTTAAAGTCTTCTAAAGGCATGTAAATACTGCGATCGTCAGGAGGGCTTCCTGTAGATTTCAGTACGGCGCGAATTTTGAATTGCACGTCATTCACTTTAATGGTGTCTCCCTCTCTTAATTCTTTTTTGAATACATTGTTGTATTTGTATTGACTGCCTATCATTACTACACCACGATCTCCCTTTTCAAGTGAGCGCCCTTCTTCAGGTTTGTATGCTTCTTGCTCTTCCAAAACGCTGTATCTATCTGTAGGAATACCGATAATGTTGACGTATCGTTGTTCATCTCTATATGAAACTTTACCGCTTCGAAGTACAAAGTAAGAAAGATCTTTTACACCTTGAACTTTCTCAATTGTTTGTACATCATCGAGCGTTAGCTCTGTTGCACCGCCACTTCCTGGACCTGCAATTTGACCTAACGGTTGAATAAAGAATTTATCAGTTCCTAAAAGTCTAAATTGCTCTTGCACGGCGCCTTGTAAACCTAAAGACAAGCTTACCAATGTAAAGATGGTTGCAACTGAAATGAAAATGCCTAACATAGTCAACCAACTTCGCAGTTTTCTTTTAGTTAGATTTTTTATTGCAAATCTCAAGAAGTCTGGAATCATCTTCGTAATGCCTCCACAGTCTTGAGACGAGATGCTTGCAATGCAGGGAAAACTCCTGAGATGGTTCCAATGATTAGTGAAAATCCTATAGCTCCTAAAAGAAGAGGCAAAGAGATGGTCACGTCAAGAGATAACGCGCCAACAAACGATTTTAAAATAGCAGAGATCCCAAACGCCAATCCTATTCCTATAACTGCTCCTACGACGCCGCCTACAAGGCCAAGTAAACCAGACTCAAATAGAAAAATAGACATTACATCGCCGTTCTTTGCCCCAATTGCCTTCATAATTCCTATTTCCTTAGTCCGTTCCAAAACAGAAGTATACATTGTGTTGGTAATCCCAACACCTCCAACAACGAGAGATATAGCGGCTATACCTGCAACAATCAAGTTGATTATGTTAAGAATGGTATTAACGCTTTGGAGCGCCTGCACTGGAGTCTGTACAGAGAAATCTTCTTCTCCTTCTTTCTCACGACGGTCTTTTCTTAACTCTCTCTCAATATCTTGTGCTACGCGTTCAGTTTCTTTTTCACTTACTGCTTTTATTGCAATAAGGTCTATTTCATCACCTAAAGATAATATATCTTTCAGATCGTCTTCCTGCATAAATATTGCACTATTAATTTGAAATGAACTTACTTTCTCAAGTATGCCAATAATTTCAAAGCTTTCACCTTGAATTAATACATGCGTACCAACACGAAGAGGTTTATCGAACGCGTCATTTTCAACTATGTCGCTGCCCAAAACTATTTTTCCTTTATCTCCTGCCTCGAGAAGCCTTCCTTGAGCAGCCTTCATATTAAACGTGTCATAAATAATATCGATATCTTCTTGATCTGGAGGCATGCTGACCGCAAATTCAAAGGATGCAATTTTATTGTACTCTACTTTGACAACTCGCAGTAGACGAGGTATCGCGCTTTCAACTCCCTGTACGCGTTTGATAATATCTACGTCGTGTTTTGTTAGTTTTGCTATTGCAGTGCTGCCAGGCGGTCCGAAGCCAGTACCTGCGTTCTCTACAATTAATCTATCTGGACCCAATGTAGAAAACTGGCCGGTTATTGCCTGCTGCAGCCCCTGTCCTAATGAAATTAATGAAACAACTGCTGCAATACCAATGAAAATGCCTAACATAGTCAACCAACTTCGCACACCTCTATGCTTCAACCCTTGTAAGGCAAGGAGAAAAAAATCGCGCAACATTAGCTAGCTTGACGCGCTTTCATGCGCCTTCGTTTTGCAAACGTGCGCCAAGTAAACCAAACAACAATAAGAATAATTACAATTCCGATATAATATCCCAAATTGTTTCTTTTGATTAGTCCTAGTTCAATCGCTTTTTCTTTAGTATAAACTGTGAATGGTATCTCTGATTTAAGTGTTTGTTTATTATTGTTTAAATCACGGTATTCCACGAACACTTTTAGTACAGGAGTTTCACTGGCAAACGTTGCATCAAAAGAAACTGTTTCAAAATCATCAGAGCTTACACTGCCAACGTACACTTGATCGTCAGATGTGATGGAAAATCCTTCAGGAATAGCCCTTACAGAAACAAAACGAGCATCAGATAAGCCATCGTTGATTACTTTTAAGGTAAGTGTTCCTTGCATTCCAACAACTGGAGTTTTTTCGCTTAATACAAAACTGAGTTCTGGTTGTGCAATAACTTGAACTCCAATCGTTCCAATCTTGGTTAGTCTATCTCCTTTGTAGGTATAGCTAATAGTGTAGGGTATAGAATAATCGCCTGGCTTTATATCGTACGATGGCCGTAGTCTAAATGTAAAGTCCTCGTTCTTATTCTCTCTCAATTCGTCAACACTATCACTTGAACTGCCTCCAGTGATGAATTGCTTATTTGATAGATCAAGAGTTAAAGTAAGATCCTTAACATCTTCATCAAGCACATTCTTAATAGTAATAGTAACGAATCCTTCTTTACCAGGAGAGAAAGGCTGTACAGAGACTGTATCTACAACCACTGCCGAAGTTATAGGCATTACTAAAAGAAGTGCCAGTAACAGTGTTAACACAAATTGTTTCATAAACTGCTTGACCACTTTTCCTTTAAAAAGCTTTCGGATTTGTAACTCTCTAGTTGATACAAATCAGGCTATTTTCTTCCAAGCTCCTTTAGTTTTCTTGGTAACTCTTTCTAAACGCCCATCCTTGATCCAGTAGATGGTTTTAGCGTGGGCTTGAGCTTTTTCAGGATCGTGGGTAACCATAATAATAGTGCGGCCTTTCTCATTAAGGGTTCGCAGAAACTGCATTACTTTCTCTCCCGTAAGTGTGTCTAAATTGCCCGTAGGTTCGTCAGCAAGGATAACTTCAGGGTTGTTTGCTAAGGAACGTGCGATTGCAACTCTTTGCTGCTGTCCTCCAGAAAGTTGGTTCGGATAATGGTCCATTCGGTCTCCTAGTTCTACAAGGGTCAGAACTTCTTCAGCACGTCTTTCTCTTTCCAGCTGGTCAATTCCTTGAAAGAGGAGCGGAAGTGCCACATTTTCCTTTGCTGTGAGGTTGGGTATCAAGTTAAAGCTCTGGAATATAAATCCTATAGTGGATCCCCTCATCTGTGCGACTTCTGATTCGCTAAATTTTGAAATATCTCTTCCATTCAAGAATACCTGCCCTTTCGTAGGTACGTCTAAGCTTCCTACAAGATTCATGGCCGTAGACTTGCCTGAACCTGAAGGCCCCATCAGAGCTACAAAGTCTCCCTTCTCAATTGAAATACTAATGCCATCAAGAGCCTTGACAGTAACGTCTCCCATAGGGTAGTACTTTGCTACATTTTTGAGTTCTATTATTGCACTCATAGTTATTTCTTAAAGGATGGCTTTAAGTACCTTTCGAAGATAAACCAAAACATTCACAGACAAAAGTTTAAAAAGCGTCTATTCGCAATAGAATTATGCTTATTCCAGTACGATGCTTTAGTTGCGGAAAACCTATTGGTCACTTATGGGAAGAATATAAGTCTCGTGTAGCTGCCGGCGAAGAACAATCAGTAGTACTTCGAGATTTAGGTCTTGATCGTTATTGCTGCAGAGCAGCTATGTTAGGAAACGCGGAGTTGCTACCTCGAATTACTAAGTTCAAGAAATCTTAATTCTATTTACGTATTTACAAATTGGACACTGTTTGGTCTTATAATTTTTGGTTATTCTTATCTTGCTCGTCTTTAAATCCGCGCAACACTTCTTGCAAAATCGCGCCCTATGCTTTCCAAGTCGTATTTTATAGTGCATCGCAAGATTTTTGATCTTTCTTGTTTCATTAGGCGCTATATCTTTTTGATTAAAAAACAACTCTATGTTCTTGCGCACATATTCTTTAGAAATTTCAGGCATATTATAACTAAATGAGCACAGTTAATAAATTAATAAAAAATCGAAGACAGCATCCGTGTTTCGCCTCTTGACGGAGACTAACGCACAAGACGTAACCAGCTTAACTTCTGTGTTCGGAAAGGGAACAGGTGTGACCTGGTGACTATGGCCGTCTTCAAAAATAGACGTCACGCGACATTTAAAAAGGTTTCTATAAGGCTAATAATTTTAAAATAAGAAGTAATTTACTAAATATGTCTAGCTTCCATTCCTAATTCGTAAAGTAATTCTTCAACTTGATCTCGTCTTGTACCAAGAACGCTCAATACAGGAATACAATGGGGATTATGGTGGTCAAGTTCTTGTAATCTTTCGCGAGAGACGGGTTCATTATTTCTAGAGATACAGTGATGTTCATCAAAGCACGATTCTAAATAATTCCCTTTTTCATCAAGTCTCGTAGTGTGCTCGGATCTAGTCCAGTTATTAACATTACAATAGGTAGTTATGCTTGCTGCTCGTCCATTAACGTAACGAATTTCAGGAGTAGTATCAATTGCAGGCATAGTCGAAGTACCTACGCCGTCGCCTTGAGCATCTTGCATGATAAGAACCTGTAAATTATCTATATAAATTTAGTGCACTACCTGGTTGGAGTAAATATTTTCACAAGCTCTCCGAAAGCTTTATCTTTAGCAATATCGATGCCCGTGCATTATGGCATCAACACCTGTTCAATTAAACAAGGGCTGTGCAAAGCCTATATACTGCGTATAAAGCATATGATCTCGGTGATTGCAATTGCAGGTCTTCCTGGGAGTGGAAAGTCTGTGCTAACTAAAGCTTTACATGCCTTGCCTCAATTTTCTAATTGGGATGTAAAGTCCACAGGAGGATTATTGAGGGAAAGGCATGCGTTTTTAGTCAAGAATAAAAATTACGATCACGATTTTATTCATTATCTCAATAATCTTCCAGAAGAAGAAATAATTATTCTAAACAACGAGGTGAGAAATCTTGCGATAAAAGGAAATTTAATATTGGATTCTCGGTTTAGTGCAGAAAATTGTAAGGGCATAAATCATGCACTAGTAATCTTTCTGAAAGCATCACTAGATATAAGAATCGACCGTCAGAAAAAATCTTCTCCTCACAAGCCTATTGAAGAAATCAGAAACGACTTGGAAAAACGTGAACAATGGGAGTTTGATACGGGAAAACGTCTTTACAACTATGACTACCGAGAAGCTAAGTTGTATAAGTTAATCTTAGACACAACTACCATGAATATGGACGAAGAGGTTTCTGCAATTGTTAAAGCTGTTAACTCTACGTCTCTGAAAAATTCAATTTCAATTTCAGGCTTGCCCGGATCAGGGAGTACAACGGTTGCAAAATTACTTTCACAAAAGTTGAATGTTTCATATTTTAGTGCGGGGCAGCTATGGAAAGATATCGCGCAAGGACAGGCAGAACATCAACATTATTATCCTCTGTTTAAAAGAATCCTGGATAAGTCAGGCCTAACGATTCCTATTTTTCCTGCGAGTTCTAAAGGAAGTGCGGCAGTCAATTTGTGGAAGACAGATCTAGGGAAGGACCCTCGTTTCCATCAAGTCATAGAAACGCTACAACAAGAATTAATAGACCGAGGATCAATCATCGTAGATGGCAAACTTTCTATTAGAATGACCAAGAATACTGATTTTAAAATCTGGCTCTCCGGCTCTCTTGATGCTCGAGCTTCTCGCACTGCACAGAGAGATCATATCTCTGTAGATGAGGCAAGGAAACTCCTAACGGAGCGCGAAAATATTCACAGAAAGGAATGGCTTAGAATATATGGATTTGATTATCTTACACAAGAAAGAGAAGCAGATTTAGTTATTGACACTTCTAATAAAGGCCCTGAGCAAATTGTTGACGAGATAATAAAGACAAAAGAACTTCGGTTAAGACAATAAAGATTGTCCATAAAACTCTCTCGTCTTTTTAAGATAAATCATAACTTCTTTAATTACTTCTTTAAAAGTTCTTCTTGATTTGAATCCGTAATATTCTAACTTTCCGAAGTCTATGGTATAAACTTGCTTGTTCTTTTTCTCCTCGCGTAATATTGTATAGGGAAAATCTTCTTTCAGTTCATCTTTTATGCAACTAAGTGCCTCGCGTAGAGTCGCATCAAAAGACGCCAAGTTTATTATTTCTCCTCCAAGCCGTTCACTGTGCTCTAAAGCAAAGATAATCGCACGAGCATTGTCTTCTATATCCAAATACGTTTTATCATTATCAAGTGCGCTTTCAAAAATAGTAAAAGGAATCTTAAATATGGATTTTATGCACATAAGATTAACCATCGTTTCATATTTGAAATGAATGTTGTATCCAATGATTGTAGCTGCTCTGAAGGTAATTACTCTAAACGAATTATCGTGTAAAGACATAAGCTCTTTCTCTCCCAATAATTTAGATTGTCCATATACTGAAGAAGGTCCAGGCATAGTATCTTCCTTTATTTTATCTCCAGGGGCATATACTGAAACGCTTGACTGGTGAACGAATGCTCTAACATTATGTTTTTTACTTAAGGCAGCGATAGTTACCAAAGCTTCATGGTTGGTTGCCATACATTCCTCGTTTTTGCCTTGCTGATCTTTAGAAAAATTGGTTACTTTAGCTGCAAGATTAATAACTGCCTCAGGGCGATATTTAACCAGCGTCTCTTCGAAGCTCTTTGTATCACGTATGTCTGCCTTTTCATAAGGCACGAGTTCTATATTGGGTAACTTCATTATTAGTGAAGGCATTAGCTCTATACATGCTCTTTGATTTCTATCGAACACAATAATCTTCCTTTCAGGATATCGCTCAGCCAATCGTTGAGTAATTGTAAATCCCGCATATCCTGCGCCTCCAGTAACTATAATTGGTTTCATGATTTCAAAAAGAATAGGCATCTTTCAGCGTAGGATGTTTCTGGTCTTTTTCGGACACAATAGGGTGTACGTGTAATTTCTCAAGTTGCCAATCAATATTTAATTCAGAATCATTCCAAATAATTCCTCCCTCAGAGTCTTTGTGATAAGGTGCAGTTAATTTATAGGTCATGATTGTATTTTCTTCAAGCGCTAAGAATCCATGTGCAAATCCCACAGGTATCCAGAGCATCGCATTATTTTTATCAGAAAGGTGAAACGACTTCCACTGTTTGTATGTGCCTGCGTTCTTTCTTAAGTCTACTACAATGTCAAGCACGCTTCCCCTAACAACGCGGACTAGTTTGCCTTGAGCAAAGGGGTGTTTTTGAAAGTGCAAGCCTCGAATTACTCCTTTCTTTGACAAAGACTGAAATTCAAGCGGAAAATAAGAGGAAATATTGTGACTCTTTAATTTGCCTTCATTATAGTTTTCAAAGAAGTTCCCTCGTTCATCGTTGAACACGGTCGGGTGTATCTCAAACAGGCCTTCAAATCCAGTTTCTTTAACTTCCATAATTATGGAGTTTCAAAGTGGTATTTAATGATTGCTATGGGGTGTTGGCAA
>CAZRZR010000028.1:0-9777 GCA_964604715.1 Candidatus Woesearchaeota archaeon | reverse complement strand
TAGAATCGTTTTCGAATCTTCTTTTCCATATCTTTCTCGAAAGATTTTGCTTTTCTCAACAACTTTTTTGCCCACAAGAACTCCAAGGACAATAAAACAAGGCCTAAAATTACAAGCGGAATTCCTGGCCCAGGCAAGATAAGCAGAAGCAAGCCTACAGCTAAAACAGTAAATCCTCCGAGCATAATAAAGATAGAAACAATACGAGGCCTGTGATGCATCCTACAGTAAGAACTCCTCTATTAAAAAACCCTAGCTTAGACCAAAACTATTAGTAAACTCAGATATGGCCCGGTATTTGTCCAAATACATCTTGCCCTTATCAGTCACCGAATATGTTTTTCCAGCATTACCGCGATGCTCAACTACAAATCCTTTTCCAATTAATTCATTAAGGTATTCTTCCATCATCTGATGAGACAAATTAGATTTGTACAGCACGTGTGTGGGTTTTATCTTTCCATTTCGCTCTAAGATAACCTTCAAAATATCCCGAATAACCTCCAACCTGTTTCGCTTTTTATTCATGATCGTAACGTTGAAATAAAACTAACTAAAATAAAGCCATATCCAATTAATGATAAAATATGCCCAATAACGTAGTGCACATTATGTAGTGCTGCAAAAATAAAGTCAACCGTGCCTAAAAACAGTAGTACAAAAGCCACAAGAACAAAAAAGTTCGAATTTCTCCTAGTAGTTCTATAAAGATCAACATAGTACATTACAACAAACAGCAATAAGAAAGACGAAATGAAATAAAATGCAAGAGCCTTATAAGAACTGAATACTATGGCGAGCACGCTTAGTGTCGCAACAAGTACATATGTTAGCTGGCGCTTGCTTCCTAAAGTCATATAGGCCAGAGTCGCTAAGCCTAATGTAAAGAAAAGCACGTAGGCATAAACGCCCATCGTACCTAAGTACGTTATCTGTTCAAAAGAAAGTTCTCGAGCACCGTCCCCAAACCTAGCAGAGATAAACAAATTAAGCCCGGACCAAATAAGGTAAGCAAATGAAATAAGCAAAAACCCTGCTCCAAAAACCTTGCATTCTCTTTGTCCAGATAAATAGTATATGCGTAATGAGTATAAAGAAACACCTAAAGTAACAAGAGCAAAAACTAACTCAAGAAAAACATCGAATCCGAAAAACCATCGTGGAACAAGATAGAGCAAAGCCATAGGAAATTGACGTTTTACGACTTTTAAAGCTTATGCAACTTCACTCAAGAAAAATCCTTAACAACCCATTAATAAAAGGATTTCCTCAAGTTATTACCTAAAAAGGAGACACCATGACGACACAACAACGAAACAACACCACCACGCCCTGCGGGGCGCGGTGTATATTCCCCAAACAGGGAAAACCACCACCTTAGAAAAACACCAACGGACGCATCCGTAAAAGGGTGCGTCCAACCCCTTTCTAAGCATTATCCACAAAAGCTGCTTTTCCTTCGGAAATAAGAATATCTGCAATCTTTGCATCTAAATTAACCAATACTCCTTTATCAAACGGTCCAACAGGACTACCACTCATATCAACAAACTCAGCAATAGGGGACGTAACAATAATCATTTTCTGCTGGGGTGCTACAGTCTGTGAGGAACCATGAAGAGAATTCTGTAACGCCTTATCTGCATCTCCGATTGCACTAACAAGCCTCTCAAATAACTCCTGCTCAAAAGTCAGCATAGTGGTGAAGTCTCGTTTCATTATACCTGTCTCTGAAGCAACAAAAACCAAATTAAGAATTTTCTTTTTCCGTATTCTAATAAGTTCTCTGAAAATAGCTAAAGAATTCTCAAACTGCTTCTTTTCACGCAGCGCTTCCTCAGAGAAAAGCTCTGAAGAATGGGCCATTTGCTTTCTTCGTAGATTAAAGAATTCCGCAACGTCAGTAATAAACTGCTTGGAAAGCGGCTGTAGCTGCTCACCATATTTTTCTTTTCGTACATATTCGTACAGTTCGTTATAATCAAGCATAATTTAACGTGTAAAGTTCATCTATATAACCATTATGGTAAGGGCTTTATATTATCAAAACATCAAAGCATATGGAAAGGAAAACCAGCAAGTATATTATTGGCTCACTTTATCTACTTTCAACGGCATTCTTCATATATCAAAGAATTGCGCTTCATACTTGGGACTTTAATGCTTATTCGCTTAATGGCCAGTATTTATTCTCTCAAGGAAACTATTTCGAGCCATTAAGACCTCCTCTCGCAGGTTTTATTCTAGGAACATTCAACACGTTACTGGGAATGAAAGGTGCAGAGATATGCTTCATACTGGTAGTTTCAACAATATTCTGTATTTCGACCATGTTCCTTGCCAGAACGCTCAAAAGCAATGAAGTAGTATTCTATCTATTGAGCCTGAATACATATCTCCTATTTTATGGGCTTCACGAAGGAACTGAACTACTATCTCTTTCATTTATCGAGTTAGCCCTGGCCTTGATAATTAGAAATAACAGCTTTTCAGGGCTTTTTCTAGGTTTAGCTTTCCTAACACGTTATACGAATCTTACAATTATACCTTTCTTAATTCTACATGGCAATATAAAAAAAATAATGAAAAGCCTTTCCCTAGTTATTCTAGTTATTTCCCCGTGGCTAATCTATAACTATGCGCACTATGGAAATATGTTTACGAGTTTTGCAGACCTCTATGCCATTAACCTTGCCTATCAGAGTAGTAGCTCAGGAACACCTCAAATAATAGATTTGCTAAAAGTGGCAAATCTTCTTCTTCCCCTTATAATCTTAGGCGCGTATTCGTTCAAAATCAAAAATACCCTAAAAATATCGAAGACTAGCATTCTTATGGTCTTGTTAGCGCTTCAAGGAGTCTTAGTATACCTCACTACTCCTTACAAGACTTCTCGCTATTTGTTTGTTCTTATTCTGCCTTGCATTTATCTTGCATATCAAGGATACGTCCACTTACAAAGAAAAAGCAAAAGAACGCCCCTAATCCTAGCAATCATAGTCATTCTCAGTTTTGGTTCAGCAATAGCAATAACCCATAAAACAATATCGGACCCTTCATACTATCAAAAGCCATTAGAATATCTAAAAGAACATAATCTTTCCGAATGTTCTATTCTTTCTAATAGATGGGTAGACCTCACATACAGAGGAATTCAGGCAAGCCCTATTCCTCCGCAAGCATTGTTTAAGAAAAAGATCGAACAAGGATACATACTGGTACTCTTCAAGGAAACCAATACCCAAACGTATGGGTTAAAACAAGACTGCCTATTCTACAATCAGACCGCAACAACGACAATAGCGGGAAATGGTTGCTTGCCAAGAAGAGCGTATAATCTGCTTTTTACAGAACAAGCAAGAGAAAATATCTATGAACAATATCATTACATGATAAATATTAATCCCTGCTTCATACTCTTTCGTTCGAGCGATATTGCAGAAAAAACATGTAATGCAATAAACGGAAACGGTTTTACACAAGACCCTAACAGAAAGTTCGCTTGAAAACAACTTTATAAAGATTGCACGTGTAATCAATAAATGCCTTATGTAAGCGTATTCATTTTCAGACACGGTCAAAGCACATTTAATAGAGACAATAGATTCACCGGACATCACGACGCTCCTCTAACAAAGGCGGGAAGAGACGACGCCAAGATAATAGCTCAACGACTGAAAGATCAAGAAATAGGAATTGCTTTCCAAACAACCTTAAAAAGATCCAAAGAAACCCTCAAAGAAGTTCTCAAAGGTCGTAAAGAAGAAGTAACAATATATACGGACGATAGAATGATCGAGAGAGATTACGGCACGTTATCCGGCAAAACGCACCTACAAGTTGTAAAAAGCAACGGAATAAGAAACTACGATGCATGGCACAGAAGCTTCAGTACACGACCTCCTCAAGGAGAATCATTCGCGGACGTAGAACTCCGTGTCCGCAAATTCATTAAAGACCTATATGCCCTGGCACAAAAGGAAAAAACAAACATTGCAATATCTGCCCACGGCAATTCGATACGACTTTTTAGAAAAATAATGGAAAATGCAACCGAAAAAGAAACAGTTGCTTGGTCTATTCCTTACGACCATTATTTTGAATACAAAATTAAGGTATAAAGTCTTATAAATACCAAGTCTATACACGAGAATGTTCGAGTCGCTAAAGAAGAAACTCAAGGGATTTTTTGGAAAGGAAGAAAAGCCGAAAAAATCTACAAAGAAGCCTAAAACTAACAAAGCTAAACAAAAACCCTCTAAAAAAAAGACTCCTTCTGAAAAGAAACTGAAAAAAATAGCAGACAATATTCAAGAAGAAGTACCGCTAAAATTTGAACCAGGTGAACTAAAATACGAGCCAGACATCGAAGCAATTAAAGAGAAAGACTCAGAAACCAGCCCTACCGAAAAAAAAGGATTTTTCTCAAGATTTGCTGAAAAATTCACAACATCCAAGCTTACTGCAGAACAGTTCAACGAATTCTTCACAGGACTTGAAATAATACTGCTGGAAAACAATGTAGCCCTTGATGCAGTAGACAATATACGTTCGTCTCTAGAAAACCAGCTAGTAAATAAAGAGATAAAAAAAGATAAGATCGAGCAAACAATAACGGAAGCCCTAAAAAATGCAATTAGTTCAGTACTTCAAGAACCTTCTAGCCTTATAGAAGATATAAAAAAGCATCAAGGGATTTACACCATAGTGTTCTTTGGAATCAACGGTTCAGGAAAGACAACAAGTGTAGCAAAAGTTGCACATTACCTAAAACAACACAATATTTCATGCGTTATGGCTGCAGGAGACACGTTCCGTGCAGCCTCTATCGAACAACTAGAAACTCACGGATCTCGTCTCAACGTGCCAGTTGTGAAGCACCAATACGGTTCAGATCCAGCAGCAGTAGCCTTTGATGCAAAGAAATACGCCCAATCGCACAACATCAAAGTCGTTCTAGTAGACACTGCAGGCCGTATGTATACCAAAGAAAATCTTATGAAAGAAATGGAAAAAATCATTCGCGTAACAAAACCAGACTTGAAGCTATTCGTAGGCGAATCAATTACAGGCAACGATGCCACAGAGCAGGCGCGTACTTTCAGCGAAACAATTGGAATCGATGGGATTATTCTTACAAAAGCAGATGTAGATGAAAAAGGCGGTACAGCGCTCTCAGTTTCATCGGTAACCCATAAGCCAATTTACTTCCTAGGAATGGGTCAAACCTACGATGACCTCAAACCCTTCAAGAAATCACTCATCCTAGAAAATCTAGGCCTTAATTAATAATGAAGCAAGTAAAAATTGTAGTATTCGTTCCACTCACACATACAGACAAAGTTAGAGAAGCAATCGGCAAAGCAGGAGGCGGAATAATTGGAAACTATGAATATTGCACGTTTTCAAGCAAAGGAATAGGAAGATTTAAACCCAATAATAAAGCGAGACCGCATATTGGAAAAGCAAATCAACTCGAGTCGGTCGAAGAAGAAAGAATTGAGTTCATCTGTCCAAGAGATAAAGCCAAATCAATTATAAAATCGCTAAAGGCGGCACATCCTTATGAAGAAGTTGCGTTAGATATTCATCCACTCATAAGTGAAGAAGAGCTCTAAACCACAACTTTATTAATCCATCAACGGCTCGTTCTTAGATGCTAGATAAACTATCAAACGTCCTAAAGAAAACAACAGATAAGATAGCAAATGCTCTCTTTCTAGATAAAAACCTAGTAGATTCCATAGTAAAAGACCTGCAACGCGCATTAATAGAAGCAGACGTAAACGTCCAGCTGGTTCTAAAAATATCAGAAAAATTGAAAAAATCAGCATTTGACGAGCGTATCAAAGGCATCGAAAAGAAAGAGCACCTTATCAAAATCTTGCATGATGAACTAAAATCCCTTCTAGGTGAAAAGAAAACGTTAGTATTAGAAAAGCATAATCGTTTTATGATGCTAGGGCTATACGGAGCAGGTAAAACCACTACTATCTCTAAATTAGCACATTATTATGCAAAGCGAGGTTCCAAAGTCTGCGCAATTGGTCTAGACGTACATCGTCCTGCAGCTTCAGAGCAACTAAGACAAGCATGTGCTAAAGTAAATGTTCCCGCGTTCATAGAACCTGAAGAAAAAAATCCTATCAAAATCTTGAAAAAGTACGCAAAAGAGCTTGACAAATATGACTTAGTGCTAATCGACACCGCCGGTCGAGACGCCCTTGATCAAGAGCTAGTAAAAGAAATTAAGCTAATCGCTAAAGAAGCAAAGCCGACAGAAACATTCCTCGTATTACCTGCAGACGTAGGTCAAACAGCTAAAAAACAAGCTCAAGTTTTCAAAGAAGCCGTCAACATTACTGGAGTAATTATAACACGTATGGATTCGACAGCAAAAGCAGGCGGAGCATTAACCGCTTGTGCAGAAACACAAGTTCCAGTCATCTTCATTGGTACCGGGGAAAAGCCACATGACCTTGAATTATTCGATCCTGAATCGTTTTTGTCACGTTTGCTTGGCATGGGAGATCTCAAATCATTACTAGAAAAAATCGAATCTGTAACGAATCAGAAAGAAATTGAGAAAACAAGGAAAAATCTCGAAGAAGGCAAATTCACCTTGCGAGACCTTCAATCTCAGCTAGAATCTATGGAAAACCTAGGTTCGATGGACAAGATAATGTCCATGATTCCAGGCCTAGGCAAAGCAAAAATACCTGAAGAAGTAATGGTCCAACAGCAAGACAAAGTAAAACGATGGAAGCATGCAATCAATTCGATGACCCAAGCTGAAATAGAAAACCCTGAACTCCTAGAAAAACAAACCTCTAGGATAGCACGCATAGCGCATGGCTCAGGTACAACGACCTCAGAGATTCGTGCACTCATTAAGCAATACAAAATGCTCAAAGAGATGATTACTTCACAGTCCGCTATAGCCGAAGGTGGAGCCGTAGATCAAAAGACGATGATGAAACTTGCGAAGAAGTTTGGTCGCAAGATGAAATTCTAATGGTGAAACAATTCATAAAAAACCGTATAGGAAAAAGCGTTTGCGTTCTTGTAGAAGAAAATAAGGCGCCAAGAGGATTAGTATTCATTATGCACGGATTAACAGGATACAAAGAGCAGCCACACATCCAAGTTATGGCAAACGCCTTCAAAGAGCAAAATTACACCGTTATAAGATTTGACACGACTAATGCTTGGGGAGAAAGTGAAGGAAATCAAGAAGAGGCAACAGTAACCCAATATCTTAACGACTTAGAAGACGTTATTCAATGGGCAAAAAACCAACGATGGTACAAAGAACCATTTGTACTTGCAGGACATAGCTTAGGAAGTTTTTGCATTCTTCTATATGCTGAGAAATTCCCAGAAAAGGTGAAAGCAATTGCTCCAACATCTACAGTGGTGTCAGGAAAACTAAATGTCGATAAATATCCCAAGGAAATAATAGAAGATTGGAAAAGATCAGGAATCAGAGAATGGAACTCATATTCCGGCAAACTTAAAAGATTAAAGTGGAATTATGTTGAAGATGGCCTAAAATACGACGTTCTACCAAAAATAAGTAAAATAATTATGCCGGTACTTCTTGTTGTAGGAAGTAATGACGAATCAACTTCAGTCGATGATCAAGAATTACTTTATTCTAAATTAAAAAGTAAGAAAGAGCTCCACATCATAGAAGGTTCAGAACATACTTTTAGAGAAAAAGAGCATCTAAAAAAGCTAGAAGAGATATTCGATAAGTGGATAAAAATAATAAAATGATAATTACAATCATCGGAAGCATGAAATTCTACTCAAAATTTGTTGAGCTAAAGAGAGCTTTAGAAGACCTAGGCCATAAAGCAATAGCCCCATTACCAAATAAATATTATCTAAATCGTGGCAATATAAAATTAAAAGCAATGCGAGATTTTAACAAGAATTTAAAAAAATCTGATGCAATTCTTGTCGCAAATTACAAAAAGAACAGCAGAAGAAACTATATTGGAATAAATTCAATAATGGAAATAGGCATGGCATTTAATCACGGAAAGAAGATTTTAATCCTAAATAATATTCCCGACAACATGAAAGATGAGTTAAGAGCAATTAACGTAAAGATATTGAAAGGAAACTTAAGCAAAATATGAATAAAATAATCGCCCAAGGCGCAGAAGCAATTATTGAAAGAAAATCTTCGAGTATAATAAAAAAACGTATAGTCAAAGGATATCGATATCCTCAGCTTGATGAAAAACTCCGCAAGCTGAGAACACGCACTGAAGCCCGTTTGATGGAAAAAGTCTCACATCTCGTGCCCAGTGCAAAGGTCTTAAACGTAAACGAACAAACTAAAGAAATTGAGCTCCAGCACGTAGCAGGAAAAAAGCTCGCAGACGTTCTAGATAAAATAAAAAATCCAGCAGTTATAGCAAAACAGATAGGAAGACATATAGCTAAATTACACAATGCCGAGATAATACATGGAGACCTAACGACAAGTAATATGATATACAACATTACCACAAAAAAGATACATATAATAGATTTTGGACTAGGTTTTCAATCTTCACGAGTAGAAGATAAAGCAGTCGACTTACATGTTCTCAAGGAAGCGCTAGAAGCTCGTCACCCAAAGGTATGGCAACAAGTTTGGAAATCCATACTTTCAGGATACAAGACATCAAAAAACTCGCGAGAAGTGCTTAAACGTCTTGAAAAAGTCGAATCTCGTGGAAGATATAAGGAACAATACTAGAAACCTTTTTAACGGTTCAGAAACCCTCAATCACGTAGCCCCATAGTATAGTGGTCAAGTACGATGGCCTCTGGCGCCGTAAACCCAGGTTCGAATCCTGGTGGGGCTATAATAATGATACAACATTCAAGACTAAAAGGCCTAGACGAACAAGACCCTTATGTAATCTATTTTGCAGACTATATAGAAATTTAAGAAGATATCAAGATTTACAAAGAGTGATGCGAGACTCGAAAGATACAAAAAAATTAGAGATCGAGAGAGAAATAGCTTGGACAGAACACGCGATAGACAAAGCAATAGAATCTATGCAAAGAACCTTGGAAAATCTAACCTCCCGTTAACCGTAAGCTTCTTAAACCCTTTAAAACTTCACGTCTTATGTCAGAAACAAAGGCAACATGGGTAACTGCGAAGCCAGAAGAAATCAAGGCAAAAATCATAGAATTAGCAAAGCAAGGAATGCCTGCTGAAAAGATTGGCCTAGTGCTGCGAGACCAAGAAGGAATACCAAGAGCGAAACTACTTGGCATAAAGGTAAGCAAGATCCTTAGAGATACAAAGGCATACAACGACAGCGAAACAATCAATACCGACAAAAAAATAGAAGTTCTGCAAAAACACTCCGCTAAGCACAAACATGATTATAAAGCAGCTCGTTCTCTAACAAAGAATACTGCAAAGAGTACAGCAAGAAAGAATTTGTTAAAGAGGTAGACCGTTGTGTTAATAGAGAAGATAAAAGAATCAATTGTAAAAATAGATATACTTTCGGGACAGAAACCAATCCAAGTAATTAGCCATCATGATACTGACGGTATAACCTCTGCTGCAATTTTCTCACGCGCATTGCAGCGATGGAATAAAAAGTTCTCTACACATATAGTTAAGAATTTAGACAAAGAATATATCGATAAGCTTCCAGAGAATAAAGTCTTAATATTTCTAGATCTAGCTTCAGGAAGTTTAGACTATCTAAAAGACAAGAAAACGGAAGTATTCATCCTAGACCATCACGAAAT
>CAZRZR010000027.1:0-9970 GCA_964604715.1 Candidatus Woesearchaeota archaeon | reverse complement strand
AGTAAACGAGACTCTGTGATTAACCCGAGCACACGATTCGATTCTATGACTGGAATCTGTGAAATGCTATGTTTAGACAAAAGAGCAATAATGTAACTTAAAGACTCTTGAGAATTTATAGAAACAACTCCTTTATGCATGACTTCCTTAGCAGTTTTTTCTTCTTTTTTAGTTAAATGTTGTATAGTCTGTTCTATCTTAAGTACATGAGAGTAAGTTGGATCTAGTTTGCCAGCTTCTATCTTTGCAACCATACTTTGACTTATTCCTGCCTGTTGAGCAAATTGATGCTGCGTCAAATTAAGATGTGTTCTCACTTTTCTTAAATGAGTTATATCAAAAACCACATTGGCTATATTTTTTCTTTATATATAAATATTCCTATAAGAATAATTTTATCAAGATATTATTTATATGGATAGATGCATCCTCTAATATGACTGAGTTAAATAATATATCTGGATATCAGACTATTTATGAAGGCCATCTCTACGCGAGGCCAATTTTAGGAACCGATGATCCAACAATATCTACGCCACAACAGGTTCTTTTTTTGGCACGAGTATCGTACTGTGACGCGGATGAATTAGCTCAAAATATCAATAATGCTGCCCGTCAAGCGATAAAAATTCCCAAAGAGGAAGCACTAAAAAGAGGAAGTCTAATTTCAGCACTGAGCTCGGCTCCTCATTCTCTTGTAGCAGAATTAGCTAATAACACATCTTATTGCCGCAACATAATAGCCCCTATAATTAACGCTTCTCCAGAAAGTGCTGCAGCACCAGTAACTTGCCTCCATGTACTATCGGGCACTGCGCCAGGTTCACTGTGCGAAGCGGCAAAAAAATATAATGCCCAATTCATAGAAGAAACGATCAGGACTCCCGAACTTAAAGAAGCAGGATATGGTTTTGAATGGTGTGCAAATGTGGAGATTCAGTCTGGAAGATTACCTGCGCCTTGGAAAATAGTGTCGATGTATGAACATAGCCCTTATGAAGAGCAAGAAAAACTTACCTTAAAAAAGAAAGTTGATCGCCAAATAGACAGGATTTATTCTTCCGTTAGTTCTGCATCATTTTTACAGAAATTACCAGACTATACTTTGGCATTTCGTGAGAGATTTCTAACTGACATAGTTGGGTATCTAAAATGACCAAACTAAAACCACATCCGCAAGAGCCGTTAGTGCAACTCGCAAACGAGTATCTTGCCCCACACTGTAAATGGTTTAGCATGATGGGGCAAATAAGTCAAGGAGTGCTAGCTGTAAATCGAGAGATCATAACTTTTAGAGTTCATATAGGGAAACCTTTTAATAGAAAATGCGGCTTTGAAACCGAAGCAGAACAAAGAGACGTTGTGTATGATGTGCGAAATGTCTACCTCTATAATCTTGGCGACCTCTTACCCTGTCCAAAATTTGAAGCAATCTACTCGGATGTTGTGTTAGGAATACACGAGAAAGAGTTTAGTGGACAATTTTATGATCCTTCTATTCTAGATCCTCTTGAGCCTACCTGCCGCTTACCTCTTTACGGACAACCAGTACCACATGTAATTTGTGCATTTTCTGAAGAACGCGAAAAATATAGGTCAATATTTAGAGATGCCTGGGAAAGATTAGAGGCTTAAAAGCAAGGTTTAAAAACGCAATCCTTAGCGAAGTTATATGGAAAACGGAGAGATCAATCAAGAAAGAAGACTTCATGGTCCATGGCACTACGATCAAGTATGGGAAAAATGGAAGGCCAACAGTGAAGAAGCTAAGCATTTGCACAGGGAAGCATATGGCGAGCTAAAAAAGACTGAAAAGACAGTAAATACAAATAGGCGAGGAGAAAACACTGCTGGCTTTGAACTTTTAGCTCTTCGCAGAGACCTTACCGATCAGGCAGCAAGATTTTACGAGCAAAGACAAAATTGGGCATATAAGTTTAGAATGATTAATGAAGCCAGACCATTCTTGATAGGTCCAGCCACCCTCGATAGCTTATTTGAAGAAGAACCTGAAAAGTTTGAATACATGGAAGAGGGACATTTACCTTTTGATAATATGTTCTTTGATTTTGTCCGCCCTATTAAATATCCATTGCCATTTCAAGATAAAGAGGTTACTCTCATCGGGGCTTCATTACATAAACCTAAAATAGCACAACTAAGGGAACAAATAGCCACTACTATTGGAGCAGATAGAATAAGATCTGAAGGGTATGTGGCAAATCTTTATAGTTATACAGAAGAAAATGAGATAGACAATCCTATTAACGCTACTTTCTTCATTGGCGCACTTCCAACAAACGATGGAGGGTTGTCTCGTCCTTTACTACATATAACCTCACGTGTAAAAGGAGGCGATGAAGATTCAGATGTTCTGTGCGAAATTTTTCCAGCAGAAGATATGATGCGTTATCGGAAAGGTGCAGATAAATGGGACCATTTTGATAAACTTTATAGTGAAGATCCGTCCCAAATGAGCGGATTTACTTCCTTTCGAAAATACTTTGCACTTGGTTTGCTTGCGTATTTGCCTAATTTTTGTGTTAATATGGTCAATTACATCAATTCTCACAACGTGAATGTAACACAGCGTGCTCGTGGAAAGTACGTTCCTTATTCAGACGCCGAAATTCCTTTTCTGCCCCTCAACAAAAGGCCTTTTCATTTAATCACTGTTCAAGATGAGACTGCTGAAGAACTACAAAATAAAGCGGCGAGATCTTGGAGTTTACAGTGGCGTGTGTATGTGAGAGGACATAATCGCCATTTTAGGGACGATCAAGGAAGGATTGCTCTAGTTTCTTGGACGAGTCCTCACGTAAGAGGCCCCCCAGATGCACCTTGGCGTGAACAGCGTTATGAAGTTCTTGCTAAGAAACTCGAAGAGGAAAAGGCTATGTACGAGGGACTGGGACTTTGATTAAATTTGTAAATTAACTTTCATCAGAATCATCTTTCAATATAGTCTATTACAAATAGAAAAATAGTTTAGCTACATCTATGATAACTAGCATTTCCAACTGTTCTGCCGCAGCGCGGACATGTTCCTTCTATAGGATCAAGTCTAAAAGATGATGTACTCTCTCTGGGCGGTAATGAAAAAAGATATTTATCTCTTTGATGAATTGCTGCATGATTGTAAGTTATAGTAGATCGGTCTAATGGACTCCATCGTGCAGAATAATTTGGTTGAGAATTATATCCGGCAGTATATCCCGTACTATTCTCCAACTTACCAGTGTGAGAATAAGCATGACTGCTGACATTAGATGAAGAATAAGGACAAGGAGTAGCTGAACTAACTGATTTAGAGGGAGCAGTATATTTTACCATCTCATTAAGCCTGCAAACATAAATTGCGTTCGTACCATTCTTTTCCTTCGCGAGTTATTTTGTATCCTTCCCTTAGATATTCTTTACCTCTAAAAACCATAACAAAACCTTTTTCCTCTAATCCGCGTAAGTTTGCTAAGTCTTGTTCATTGAAAGCTAATCCGGCCATTTGTAAAGAATTGGGTGAAACATCAAAACTTGCGCGATAAGCAGGTTCTAATAAATCAGCGAGTCCGCTATTGACAGGAGACAATTCAGCTTTCCTTTCTAAAACGAGAGCCATGTAATCTCCATTTTTAGTCATTATTTAAAGATTGTTGTACCTAAAGTTCAAATTTGGTTTTATTGTTAACATTGTTCTAAATCAAAAATGCTTATAGAGGTATTTTCTTCTGCTGACAAACGTCCACGTAAAGCTTCGCTTCGTATATACTGTATAAATTTTTCAGAAGCGTACTTGTGCATGCCTAGAGCCCGAAAAGCGACATCTCCTTCCGTTATTAAACCATTCGCCACAAGACCTGTTAGAATGTGAAGTGGTTCTAAACGAGAGCTAAAAAAATAAGCTCGTTCATTTTCTGCACGCTCAAATATCCTCTGCACGTTAGGATGAGGAGGTAAATTCGAGCATTCATCTCTCAGAGGTAATTTTCCACTTCCAGGTTCGATAAGAGTGTGTACTGCTCTTCTTACCTTCAAATCGCTATGCCTATCCCCAGTAAAAAAATTTAAGCTATCTCGTACAGACCGAGATACATCAAGAAGTCCAAGAAGAAGATGAGGAGTATGAATGAACTCGTATCTTGTGACTAAGGCATTAAATCCTGATTGCTTTAGGACTTCATTTGTTTCAGGAGAGTAGTTAGATTCTGAACGCATGTAAAAAGCTAAGAAGAACCATATTTAAAGTTGTGCTTCTGTGCCAAGAATTACTCTATTTATACTGTCTCTAAAGAGGCAAAAGCAGGTAGCATCCTTACATAATTTTCAATCATTTTTTTTCCTCTCCAATGACCTTCTGCAGTAAGCAAGCTTGGAACATCATAAGTTCTATATTCGTGCGGTTCGCATCGGCAAACATCAACAGCTATATCTTTTTTATTAAGAAAACCTGATATTTCTCTGCCCTGAGCATCATCTCCTATGTACAACATTCTTAATGGTCTCATTATTATCTTTTTCCCTATAAACATAATTCTAGCATCTATAAAAATCTTCGTTATTGCAAAAATTCAGCCTCAATTCTTCTAAATCCCGAATAAAAGCGCGAGCCATATTTTACTAGGGGTTCAGAGCTACCAGTTAATGCACTCTTAATATCATATCCTCTTCCCCATAATTGATTTTCTAGTTGTACAGCCTCTTTCGATCTATCGCTCCAAAAAGTAATTATTGGCCTATTATGAGAACTTAAATCTAAGTTTTCTAAAAAGTTACTTGTCATAGTGTAATTAGAAAGTACCCAAAATAAAATAACTATGTCGATTTTTTAACACTGCAGACATGTAAATATCATCGTCTTTTATTTTAGGCTCTTTCTTCACGAGTGAAGCATCATAAGATTCTTCAATACATCGTGAAGGACTAAATACTCCTTGATACGGATGCTTTGGAGTGGCACAACCAGCCGTTACCCCTATCAAAGTACCTGTAACGAGCGAAGAAAGACTTTTCGTTAAACGCTTCATGTTCTATAAAATTATTTGCTTTATTTAAAGATTATTGCAGCAAACAGATGATGCTTACCTATCTTGTTTAATATCTACAACCTTATATCCTGGATAAAGTTTTCTTGCTTTTCTAATTGCCTCTGCAGCAGAGTCAGCAGGAACAACAAATCTCGCTTCTCCTTGTCTGGGAGATGGAAGGTCTGACTTAGGGTGTCTCATTTCTACACTATATCCTCCACGAAAAACTGGAACTCTTTCCCCTCCGAAGTTGATATAATCGTCTCCAGTCATAGGATCTTTTCTATATTGGGTCTCTCTTTGAACCATGATTAAAAGGAAAAAGATAGTTATTTATATATTTAGGTTATCTAAGCAAATGGAAGATCTAGAAGAAAGAGCTGTAGTCGATTTTGGACAGCGTTGCCACGATGGTGATATTCGTACGACTACTCATCCGATGTATGCATATTCTTTCGGCCATCAAGATGGGGCAACAGCCATGAGACACATACGAAAATCTTATTTTATGCTTGGCGCGTTGGTAGGAGTTGCATTTACGTTAACAACAATAAAAACGATTGATCATTATTTTAAACCTGAGCCATCAGAACAAAAAAAGCCCCATGTAGACATACACACTTTCCAACCAAAAAATTATGCTACTGATTCTCTGATCATTAGATAGTATGATAAGCCCAAGTGAAATTAGCAGTTAAATAACGGGCTAAACCTATCATATCTCATTTGAATACGTCCAAGCATTGCCTTATGTTCTTCGGTTGGTTGCGGTCGAGTCATCTCTATGAATTCGTTAGGATTACCAGCAAGATATTCTGCTGAACTTACCAATAGTTCAGTTAATCCTCGTAAATCACTCTGAGATATTTCTTCCGGCATAAAACGGTTTTCTCCTTCAGGCTCACCGTTGTTATGATAATGCTTCAAAGGTAAACAAACTCCTGCCGCGTTGATACCTCGCGCATACATCAATGATGCATCACAGACTCCACCACACATACGTGCTTCTTGGAATTTGTGTGGAGAACTAACATTATTGGCTGCACTTCTTAACAAACGAAGAGCCGTAGCGTCATATTCTGGAGTTCTCGAATCTCCAGTTCTTATGACTGCGCCTCCGCCCAGCGATACAACGGGAACTATTTCAGTACTTTCTGGTGTAGGTTTTGTTTTATAATGGCTATTTTCAATCGATAACGCAATCGCCAGTTCTCCTAAGGGAAACTGATCAAGATGTCCGTGTAATCCTAAAAATCCTTCTTCTTCACCGCGATACAAAATCACTCGTGTCGGACACGATATTTTATCCTTCATAATTCTCTGAAATGCTGCGAGAACACCAGCGACTCCAGCATAATCATCCATTACCGGACCATTTAGACGATCTGCAGGCCAGTCGTTAAGTCCCCAAAACCCTAGCGTTCCAAAAGTGGCTCTTTCTAATGATCCTTGATCGGGTTTTATTCGTACTCGCATATTATCGGGGAAATCTGGTTCTTTCGGTAAAAGTTCTTCTATATATCCTGTCCCAAGACCTGCTTGACGCGGAACAAGATGTCTATGAAAAAATAGTTCTGCTCCAACAAGCAACTTTTCATTAAGTCCTCCAAGAACACGTGCGCTATATGTTCCGTCTCCGATAGGTTTTACATCGTCAAAGCCAGGATGATCAGTATGTGCGGTTAAAACAAGAAGAGGCATATCAGAGCGATAGTCTTGTGGAACATATAAAGCATCAATTCCATGTTTAGTTCGCGAGAGTTGAGTTGGCCAATTGTTATCATGTTGTTGAGCCATATCCAAGAAAAGATGTTGCTGCACCAAATGCTCCTTAAATGGTGCAGTAGGAATATCTGCAATTTCCTTAAGGATTGCAACCGGATCTGCTTCAGCCATAGAAACAAATCTTTATTTAAAGTATTTAAAGATTAGTACAGTCAACTTTATCTTTGATATAACCAGAGACTATTTTCAATATCTTCCAAGCTATAAGACCTTAAATCTCCAGATACAGAAAGAGAAGAGTAAGCATAATTATCAATTGTAGTCTGAGGATCTTTCATGATTTTATTTAAAGACTCTCCGACATGACTCAATAGTTCGTCTAAACTTCCAACAACCACATCAGTTCTTCTAGGTTTAATCATAATAACAAAAATACCAACTGATATATAATGTTTTTGTAAAATAGCCCAGGCACGCCCAGAGAGGCTCGGAGGGACAGAGAGAATACAGAGAGTGACTTTTTTACACAATAAAGCAGATTTAACGTCGATAATCTGATTCTCCACCCACCAAAATCGGGTGGCCTATTCCAGCCATTTTTTGAGCATCTTTTATAACTGAAGCGAAATATTTATATAGTAAGACTATTCTTACCAATTATGGCACAAATAGATATAACTAAAATGAGCTCGAAGGGTCAAGTAGTCATACCACAAGACTTGCGAGAAGGTTTCAATGAAGGAGACAAAATAGTGGTAATAAGAAACAACGATCAAATCATACTTAAGCGAGCCGATAAAATGAATAAACAGTTAAGAGAAGATATTGAAGTAGCAAAGCGAGTTGAACAAGCCTGGAAAGAAATAGATGAAGGAAAGGGGAAAAAATATTCTGTCGAAGAGTTCAAAAGGCGTTTGAAAAATGGTTTCTCTAAGAACCTCTGAAGTATTTGAACGAGCAATTAATAAAGCAGATAACACGGTCCGTTTGCAAGTAAATAAATTAATTGACAAACTTCTTGTAAATCCTGAGTTGGGCAAACCAATGCGCTATGATCGCAAAGGAACTAGAGAAGTATATGTTGGCCACTTCCGTCTTTCCTATGCATATGATAAAACTTCAGATACCTTATTTCTATTAGACATATATCACAAGGACGAACAATAAATCCGCAATCCCATCAAATATGCTCACTCGGTCTGGACGACGGCAGGGGCACTCAACCATAATACGCAAATGGCTTGTGAGTGACGGAAGTTTTAGGAATTACCAGACTTCGCGGATACCATGGACAACGACTCTTTATTTTTTCTAAGTAAACTGGTTTAGGCATGTGTTTTTTACATAACTGTTCAAACTCTTCTCCAATCTTCTTCAGCCCTCTGCTCGTAGTAAAGCCCAGATCAAAAGACTTACGTATACTTGAAAAAGAATCAGGATTTTCTAAAGCTCCGCGGCCAACCATAAATCCGGCTATGTTCTTCATACGCACGTTACGCGTAACCTCCTTAAAATCCTCAAGATTTTTGATTCCTCCATTAATAATTAACGGAATTTTAAATGAACTCATTTCTTTTAGAATAGAGTAGTCATACGGTGTACTTGAACGATCAAGAGCGTGCTTAAAATGAACAGTAACGCGATTAAAGTTAGGATCGCCGATCTTTTCTATTTCCTCAAACAACGACAAAACTTTACGTTGTCGAACCTCTCCCGCGTTAAGCCCAAGACGCACTTTTAACCCTATCTTAAAAACATCTTGATTTAACAGTTCCCTAAGTAAATTGCCCATTTTAGTTGGTCTCTTAATCAAAGCCGGCCCTTGACCAATCTTTATAATTTCTGGAGAAGGACAACTTGCATTTAATTGAATACCATGCACATTATCTTTCAAAGGATTTTCTTCTAGTTCCGAACGTAATTGTTTAATAAATTGGGAACATTCTTTTTCTTTTGAGGTAGCTACTTGAATCCATTGTCGCTGTCCCTCTATTTTAAACAAATCTATTTCATTCCAGCCAGTGTTTCTTCTTAACAGATAGTTCAAGGAAAGCATTCCGGTGTACGAATCAGTAGCCCCATGGCAAAGACTTCTGAACGCCCAGCACGAAACGTTTTCCAGAGAGGCAAGATGTAATTCCATCATAAGAGTTAGAAAATATCGTATATAGTTCTATTGAAAACTTATTTCTTCTTGTGAATCAACTGTTCAAGCTTCACTTCACCCAGTGGTTGCTTGCTAATCCTGAAACTTTCCTTGAATTCACGTACGAAATTATTATCAACACACGCTCGCACGATTCCCGTGATAACCATTGCAATCAATGCTCCAATACCTGCAGCAAGCATATCTTTCTGCGCATCCCAAATATCTCCTTGTGAACCTAGGAATGCAAGACCTGCTTGAGGATCAACATTTGCAGCCGCAAGCCATTCAATAATTTCGTAGACTGCTGAAAAAGCAAGTGTTACATCAAAAGGCAAATAATAACTCCAGAATCCTTTAGAATGTGCTACACGCATAAACAATTCACGAATCGGATACGCAAGAAGGAAACCAAATGAGAAATGCACAAGCCTATCATACATATTTCTCGAAGAACCAAACCACTCTTGAAGCATATATCCAAAAGGTACTTCCGCATAAGTATAATGCGAACCAATTACATGTAAAATCATAAACACAGTAATAAGCGTATAAGATAATTTAGAAAGTCTAAACCAATAACTCAAAATCAAAATAATAGGAACAAAAATAAAAACCAGATAATTTTCAAGTAACCAACCATCAAAGTATAATGGATTGATTGCTGCCCAAATCCAAAATGCAACAAACACTGCAATTAAAACAAAGTAATACCACGACCCTTTCTTCATGTATTAAGCACGTTTATGATATTTTTAAGACTATCTAAGATACCTATCTTCCCACTGTCTAACACTATGCTCATCAAGCTGTACACGTTGTTTGTGTACTCGAGGAGTGGTCCAATCCCTATACAATACGCCGAGTGCAAGACCGCATGCAAGTCCGACAAGATGCGCAATATTCCCTACGTTTGAAGGCACAAAAATTCCTATCACGTCCCCTGCAGCCCAGACGATACCTGCGATAAACAAAGGCATAGGCAAACCAAATGCCCAAACAGTCAATAAAGGCCTAACAATAATTAACGCACCTATAACCCCGAAAATAGCTCCTGACGCTCCGAGCGATGAAGAAT
>CAZRZR010000026.1:0-10526 GCA_964604715.1 Candidatus Woesearchaeota archaeon | reverse complement strand
AAGTATTATTCGAAGGCTCTACGGTTGCCCCTTCAACTACTGGACTCGCTCCCAATACGCCCTCAACTTTTAGTGCAATAGAAGTTGATCTATTAATTACATTGTTAGAAAAGTAGTTTCCTCTTGCGGCAGGATAAACTGCTATACCTATGGTGTTGTTATCAAAATAGTTTCCAGTGAAGTTACCATATAGAGAATTAGTCACGTTTAATCCGACAGAATTGCCGAAAAGAGTATTATTCACAAATAAAAGGGTATTGTTGTCGGACAAGAGCTTTACTCCTGCGCCAGAATTGCGGCCAAAGATATTATTTTTTATAACATTATTAGGACCAGAGTTTGCAGCCAGAGTAAACCCGGCATTAGACGAACTAGAAAAATTATTTCCGTCAATAACGCTCGATTCAATTTGAAGATTTACAGAGTTAGCACCGCCAGAAGAACTAAAACTACTCTGAGAGATAGTAATATTGAATAAAGTATTGGTCGCAGCCGCAATCAAATTACCTGAACACGCAGACCCTGTGAAGTTAATTATTGTGGAATTAGCAGGCGCGCCAGTAATAGAAATAGCGTTTGTGCAACCAGGACCTCCACTATTCAATACAGTTGTATTTGCAATGAGTATATTTGTACCTGTGCCCGTAAGTTGAATACCGAGTCTTCCATGAATAGTATTATTATTGACAACCGCATAGCTTGCAGTACCTCCTAATTGAATTCCTACACCTCCAGTCGTTGATGAAGCGCTAAGGTTACAATTTCTGACGGTTAAATTATCCTGGTTAGTAAAGACAATAGGCTTAGTATAAACTGATCCTGTGACGCTATACCCTGCGCAATCAAACACCACATTAGCAGCCGTTACATTAATACAAGCGTTGCCGCCTGAAGGAGTGAAACTCCCGTTCATGTAATAAGTAGCTCCCGTAGTAGTAAGGTTACCGCATGATTGGATATATTGCACTGCAGATCCGTTATCAGCAAACGGATCGATAATATGGTCAAATTCGCATGCGCCCCCAACTATACGTAAATCAAACGTGTCTTCAGGCAACGTTAAATTAGTCAGATAAATTTTATTATATTCATTATCATTAATAGTAGTAAACTGCTCAAGTAACACATCGCTATTGGCTTTATACACTTCGATACGAGGTGTTCCAGACACGACACGAGGATAAATAGTGATATCATTCACAGAAGTTAAATTCTTCTCGAACGTAACCCTAACGTAATGTCCATCTGGAATAGTCTCGCTCCAATTCCCATCCAATTCTTTAACAGAATCATATATATCAGAAATAAACGTGCGAGTTTCATCAAGATGATTCGCATTGACAATAATTATTATTTCATACTCTTGCTCGCTCAAACTCGTTGCTAGTTCAAGATAATCAAGAAAATCGTCACCGTCCGTATCATATACATCGAATGGAACAGCTTTGCGTATTTTTTCTTGGCTGGCAGTTACTTCACTCGTACTAGTTAATTCAGGCGCAGATTCAGCAACTGCATTTCCAGTTACAGTTGTATCAGCTGCTGTTGAAGATTCACTAGGTGAAGTTATCACTCCATTTTCATCAGGTTCAGCAAGCGTTGTATCCGTTACAGTATCAACAAACGTATCAGCAATATCAGAAGGATCTTTCAAAAGTTCAGGAGAAACGTCTGAGTCATCAGTCAGCAAGAATAATTGAATTTGACTTTTATCTTTAACCTTGAAACGTGCTATATCCGAAGAAACAATAACTTCAGGATAATGATAATCATCAGGTCCGCTAACAACAAGCTCCTGTCCATGAGCAGTATCTTTTACTTCCGCCTTAGGCGCAGGCAATTCATAAGTAACAACATAGGTGCTTGCACCATCGTCGGATGTGGAAGGCAATGAAACAGATTGCGTTAACGCCTCATTTCCAGAATCCTCTGCAACAACATTTCCAGTAAATGCGGCTTTAATCCTCTTCAAGATATGTTTGAAACTATTTTTAGCGTTCTTACCTGCATCAACTTCGATAATCACATTTCCAGTAATGCCGCCGCCAGTGATCGATGAAGATGAAGGCTCTACAGCACTAACCAATTCCCCATCAACTTCCTTATTCACTTCGATATTAGTTGCGCTTGCAGGCAAGCTGATACTGCTGAGAGGTTCATCTGAAGTTACAGTAGTTGTTAACTCAACAGGTGGTGCTTGTTCTCCCGCCTTTACAACGATTTTTCTTCCTTCAGTCTTATAAGATATTGATCCAGAAGAAACAACAACAAGGAAAGAACTAGCTACTTCACCTGCGTCATTAGATGCAGTTACTACTGCTCTACGAGCAAGCTTATCCTGTGGAGCACTTAACGTCAAAAGCGATCCTTCAATAGTACCAGTAACCTCTGAAAGTTCAATGGTATAAGATGTTGCATCATTAAAGTAAAGAGACAAGTCAACAGTAGCAACCTCTCCAGGCGAAAGACGTACCGAAGGAATTTGATCATTTACTACAGGAGGAGATAATGCAACAGGTTCAACAGGTTCAATAGGCACATCAGCAAGCGTAGGCTCAGCAACAGCAATACTTTCCTTATGAGAAGCGATAACTTGATCGTCTCCAATAAGCTCGACACTGATGTCTCCTCCTTCTTGAGCAACCAAACCTAAATCATCAATATCGATGTGCACGGTAAATGCAGGCTCTTTACCTAAAAATTCTGGACCATATCCATGTACTGTAGTAAAGTAAGAAGTGGTAACTTGAGCCTCACCATTACTCACATCGACCGAGAGAACGCTATCTGAAACAGATTCTCCATCAATAGTTGTGCTACCATCAACAATTTCAGCACGCTGACCAGATTCAAGCTTGTAGCTATAAGGCTCGTTACGAGAAACGCGAATAGGAATGATCTGTTCATCGTCAGATACAACATTTCCAGTTAATCCTGAGTCTGTGCTTGTTGAGTCTGCAGGAGTATCACTTGGCTTGCTTGCGCTCGAAGAAGAAGAAGAAGAACTATGCTCTTTGGCTGTCGTCGTGCTTGGAGTATTAGCCTCAGTCTGTTGGTCATTTGAAGAATCGGAAGAAACCTCGCCAGTTCCCTGTTCCGATACACCCTCGCCAGCGTTTGAAACCTCTGAAGACCCAGACGGGGAAGACCCTCCAGAACTTTCAGAACCAGCATTAGAAACAGAATTTCCTACAACGCTCGCGTCCGATTCGCCAGGGCTTAGCGAGACATCATCAGTCGAACTAGGAGTATACACACGAAGTTCAGCATCAATAAAGGGAGAAGAAATAATTTCACCTTCTTGACCATAACCTGGACCAGAACCAGAAAGTTGTACGCCTTCAGCATAATAATTACCGTTATCAACAACATTAGTATGCATTAACTCAGAAACAGGTATGTCCTTTACTTGATCCCCCAGCTTTACTCGAACAATAGCGTTTTGTTGAACGAACTCCCCTGGTTTGAAAAATAGATTGATAACTCCCAAGATTTTTTGTCCAGGAAGATAACTATTAACTTGTAAGTCAAATGAAACACGACCAGTTGAAGATGGCGCAGGTAAATAAACCAGTAAAAGGAAAACAGCAACAATAACAATAATACCTGCAACAAGAAGCAATTTTTTCTTCCAACCAGCAGAATCCGGACCGAGATAATTAGTCACAACGCGATCGCCAACACGTTTAGTTTCATACACATATGGACCATAGCGTTTACCGTCCTTATACGTATATTTTTTGTGCACCACTTTTTGTAAGAGAACCCTTCCCCTAAGGATAACTCTCCTTCTCCAAAACTTGAGAGTTTATAAGCGTTTCGTGAAAACACGTTCTCCTACAAATATCAGAAAAATCTGGTCTTATTTCCCGTAAGAGAAACAAATTGTCTATGAAGAATATCCACATTTTTCTCGCAAACATAGTCATGTTGTCTAAATCCGCCTCCAAATGTCTTAGGAATATGCAATAATTCATGAATTATCACCTTATCTTTTTCCTCCGCAGACAATTTTTCGAACTTTTCCAGAAATTCAATAGCATAATGAGCCTTTGCATTCATGGCTTTTTGCATTAGTTTGCCGACGGTATGACATCGAGCAAGCGTTCGTTTTGTGCTAGAGCCATAACTTCTATAGCATTTAACACGATTCGTATCAATATGATTCATACCTAGTGCCAGAACCATCGCTTCCATTCGAGCCTGTAAGTCAGGCGCTTCCTCATATTTCATCTCTTTTTACCTCACACGTCATTAATTACGAGCTTTTTAAGAATTGCGTTACTCTTTTTCATCAAACTCATCAGTACAATCAGGATCACGAGGCCAGTCTATAACTCCGTCGTTATCATTATCTTTATGGTCAAGGCATTCGCTAACGCTCACATCTAAATTACTTACATCAAGAAATAATCCATTATCCACATAGGTATATCCCCATTTCGCAAGCTTCTCAGCTCGTGCTTTCATTCCGGACTGCCCCAACAAGACGGATTCACTTGGAGAAGCCACTTCGTAAGCCCATATCTCTGCATTAGGATTCAAATACCAGCTCAGCACAGACGGCCCAGAAAGAGTCATCCATTTTCCATTTTCATACTCATCAGTATAGAAATTAGCTGCACGGGTATGAAATATATCTGCCCCACCGTGCTCGTGTACAAAGTCAAGAGATGAAGACATCATTTCATCCAACCATTTACTTCTTCCATAAGGCTCCATAAAACCGAAACTATCAAGACCAATCATATCAGCGCCTCTTTGTTTTCCTAAATTAAACTGATTTTCAAGATAAGAACGATGTTCAGAATTAGAGTAATTAGCAGGAATAATTGAAGACACAGACGCCGGAGGCCACGCGACAGGCATAACGACCTGGCCACTGCGACCCCACCAAAAACCAAGAGATATTCCAGCATCCTTAATTCGTGCAAGTTCGCCTTGCGTCTCAACAAGTTTAGGCAACCAGTCCATATATTGAGAAGGAAAATTACAATCGCATATTCGTGGATCGTACATACCAGCAGTTTGCCAAATCATCAAACGTTGGTAATGTTTGCTAGCAAGAACGCCGAGCAATCTTGTAACTTCTGGACCCCATCCGTCAATATCGAGTCGTTTACCTGAAACATACCAATAATTATAACCTCTAGGATTAGTATCATTCACGTATTCTGTGAAAGCTTCACTTACTCCTCCTACGGGGCGCATATCTTTACTCGATTTCTTTTTTAGAGAACCATAAGTCTGATCAAAATATTTTTTATATGGATCAAGAGTAAGCAACCAATTCCGCGAAGGAGAGAAACGTACTGAAATGGTATACGTCTGGCTAGATCCTGCAGCAATGGTCGCGAGTATAGGGCCAGATGAAGAAGGATGCACCAAAGAATGGCGATAAGCAACTTTTCCATCAGAAGACCACAAAAGTTGCGGAATTACTTCAACATTATATTCCAGAAAAGGATAATTGATCGAGGACCCTTGGGCTAGACCATCACTTACAATAACCGTAACAGGAGAATAAACAAAAGTAGAAGGATAATAGTCTGCATAGAAATTATTCGCGTTTTGTGCTGCAGTCAAAAACCCTCCTCTTCTTAACTCCAAATAGCGAGGATTGACCTTATCCTGTCTAAAACCTCCGAATAAAAAGTCTGGCAGAGATTGAGGCTGAGAACTTGGATTGGTAATGTGATACACTATATCAATTCCGCCACAGCTAGGAACTAAATCATAAGTAATATCCAAAACGCCATTACTATTGTCATAAAAGAACCTATCTTCTTCTGTGTTCACACGCAACGTAGTGCCATTCAAAGAAGCAGTGAATGTCTGACGACCATTAGATTTACTAGAAAAAGTAAAATCCACGTCATATAAATAATCGCGATCATCACCAAAACCGACGCATAGTAAAGGATCACGCGTAGATAAAAGCGCAGTTACTCGTATAATATTACTTTCTGCACGTATAGATCCATTAGACACAAGTTCAGCACTAAAATAATAACTTCCTTCAGCCTCGCTACCCCACAATACTACCGCAGTTCCGTTTATCCAACGTACCTGAGAAAAGGACTCCACAACACGGTTATTTGAAGCGTTTTGACTATATACGATAACAGTCAAAGGCATTTCATCACATCCTAATCCTTCAATCAACAATTCAGCATCATCTCCCCGCGTTAGGGTGCTAATCTCTTTCCCATCTTTTTCCCAGCGCACTGCATTAATTACGCACGAGCCAGTTCGCTGAGCTACGTGTTGTATTGAAACAGCAGTAGCGTTCTGAATTGAAGCGTTAGAATGAAATAATCCAAGACCGCGATCAAAAATCCCTTCATGAAAAACGATCAGCAGCAGACCCAAAGTACCAAAAACAATAACTGCTATCAAAAAATACGTCGAAAAGATAGTTGACTCATCACCGCTCATAATTCTCTATCCAATATAATCTATTTAAAACTGCGTTTCAACGATTGAATGACACAGGTAAAATGACTTTCGCGTTCCACACCTAGCTCTATTATTCCCTGTTCAATATCCTCGCGATTAATCGCAGCAGCAAATCCTTTTTTCTTTAGCGCCTTTTCAACCGACTCAGCAGTCATCGTAGCAAATCCATCTGCCTTCACTTTAGACAATGCAACTAGCAATCCAGACAACTCGTCAACGGCAAACAACGTTTTAGCCATTAAACTTTCACGCTTCACGTTCGTATGATTCCCATGTCCCAGAATAGCCTCAATAATTTCATGCGAATATCCCTTCTCCCCCAACACACGTACGCCTTCAAACGGGTGCTTGTCAAGCGTTGGAAACTTCTCATAATCCATATCGTGTAACAACCCTGCTATATACCATTCATCAATCTCTTTCTCACTCAATCCGTGTTTTATTGCATATCCTTCCATGGCTGCAGCAACCGCATAACAATGTTTGCGCAAACTCTCGCTAGAAACCCATTCGTGTAGTAATGCTACTGCCTGTACCCTCATACAATAAAAGACATACTGCCTATAATAAATATACCGACATAATATTTATATACGATAAAGCAAAAATTGAATCATGACATCTATTGCATTACCGCAGTTACCTGCGAACGTGACGCAAATTCCTCCTCACAGCTGGGCAGGACCAACATATGAATCAGGCGATTATGTACTTCGTCATTATTGTAATTCGTGTACACAACAACCTACGTGCGGAATACGGAAAGACGTGCTCAGAGCCATGGGAGAAGATATGCCTGGCTGGCCGGAAGAGTGGATACCGATTCGAGCACAAGGAATAGGATTTACAGGACCAGATAAAGAACTATATTTGTGTACCGAATATCATGCAAGACAAATGACCTTGCACGAAACACCTTCAAAACAACAAGCAGTAGATCGCCTTGTTACCCTCTTACAAAAAGAAAAGTAACACGTTATTTCGTCAAGATTTCTAGCCCATCACCTGACTTAAGAATATAATCTTTACCCACTGCTTTCTTTGTTCTTACATCAACAGCCTTGACGAAATCTCTACCAATATCACTATGCAACCTAAATGCAAAATCCAGCGCCGTGGAGCCAGGAGGCATTAAGAAACAATCCGGTAAGACATTGCCTTTACTATCTTCAAGCTTTGAACCTGCAGGATAAATTGCAACGTATTTGAGTACATCAAACACAACATGGTTCAACACATTCTGTACGCCAGTACTACCAAACTCATGCATAACTTTTCTGATAGACTCCAAAGCATCCCGTTGTTTCTCACTTAAAGTTCCTTTAGCTAAAAAATCCTTCTCTCCAGGCACATATTCAATCAGTCCATGCTTGTCTGCCTGTCTCAAGCTTAACTCTCCATCAGCAAAACAAGCCACAATAGGATATGGAAATTCCTTTTTTACACGTTCGTAATTCTCTCTTCCTCGCGGACGATCAACTTTATTCGCTGCAATAATCATCGGTTTAGTTGCTTTACGCAATTCAGTAGCAAACATTCCCAATTGTTGTTCTGTCCAAAGGCTAGGTTTTTCCAAAGGAAGTTTTGCATGATTTAACACGTGCTCAATATCCCCAACGGTAACTTTTAATCCAGAAAATTGCTTTGCAAGAGCTTTAGCAAGCTGAGCATGTTCCATTTCTGCTTTGCGAGCAAACGTAAGCCATACTTTTCTCAAAATGCCTAAATACCAAATATCAAGCTCTCGCTCAATAAAACGCACGTCATGTGTTGGATCGTGATTCTCAGTGGGTTTACCCTCCGCATCTGTTTCTCCAGACATATCCACAACATGAATAAATGCGTCAGCAGCAGCCAAATCATCTAAAAACTGATTTCCTAATCCTCGCCCTTCAGACGCACCCTCAACGAGACCCGCAACGTCCATCAATTCAAACGGCACAAATCTCCAGCCTTGTTTAACATATCCCTCACGCGGGTTTGAAACACGATTGAAATGCCCAGCAAGATCGTTAATCTTCACATAAGCCATCGCATGATTCGGTTTAATAGTAGCAAACGGATAATTAGCAATCAATACGTCCATCAGCGTGGCTGCTTTAAAAAAAGTACTTTTTCCAGTATTGGGACGACCCACTAAACCTATAAGCATTTAAACAGCTCCATAAATCCAATTAAGACTCTCATCATTAATTAGTTTTATTTTGTCTTCCTTTAAAAGACTATGGATATGGTATCTGACTCCTTGCCTAGTCATGTTTATTCTGTCTGCAATTTGATTTACAGAGAGAGATTCATTTTTTAAGACAGATAGTATAAATTCCCGATTTCCAACAGTTCTTTGGATTGGTCGATTAATAATTTCAAAAGATCTCCTTATTTTATCCCCTTTCCATCCCAAATCGATTATCGGATACGTTTTATATAAGCATAAATAATCAAAATATAATTTCTTTGTACCTTCTCTCAAAATATATAGTAATCCATAATCGCTATAATCTCCTTTTCCACTAGTAACGGTATATTCGTAACCCAATAACTTGCAAATACTACTTAGATCCTCAATTAGCAACTTATTTTTCAAACCAATTCTTATTTGTGTAGAATCTACATGCCCTTCATCGATAATAAATGCAATTAAAACGGCCAACATAGAATCTTTTCCCTCGTTAAAAATAATGGGCGGGATACGCGAAGTTTCAGACATAAATCCTCGATTATTAAGGCCATAATATTTAAAGAACAAAGTGGAGATAACTGGAAGAGAATAAACCCGGGGAGAAGTTAAAGAGTATTCTTTCTTATAAAATATTTTTCCAAACAAGAATTCCAATTTACGAATATAAGAAATTCGATAAAATTCATTAAATTGCCTATATCCAAAATAAGGTAACCGCCCATGTTTAGGATCGATAACAGTTCCGTCACCCACGTTATGTGCAAAAATCATGTGAAAAACCGGATTCACCTTTACAGGCAGAATAGGGCTTTCTATATGATTTACACCGCCCCCAGTCTTGTATGAAACTATTTTTCGCTGTAGTTCTTTTCTCTCAATGCCCAAAGAATCTACCACTCGTAAATAAACTTCAAGAGGGGCGAAAAAATTATTCATTGTTGATTTTTTTAGTAGATTTTTAAAAGTGGCGCAAGGAACATCACCATTATTGAAGAATTTAAGATAAAATTTCTCCTTGCTTTTAAAATCAAGACGAATCTTCTTGTTTAATTTGTCTAAAAATTCTGCATCTAGTCTTAAATGAACTCTTTCCAAATCCCAAATATTAAATTCCACTAAACACCTAATATTGAAAGTTTATAGATTTTACCATATGAGCTTCCCAACCAAACCGATTAACATCTAAACGTGACAAAAGCGAGACTTATAAAACTACTTCTTAAGCTGCTCAAGTAGGTTGTTAACTTCCTCATTAAGTTCATCAAACGTACCTTCATTAACAATAACCTTATCTGCAAGTTTCAAGCAGTCAGAAATACGCAAACCAGAAGAAGCCTGTCCAATGCCTTGCTCTTTCAGTTCTAAATTACAAAAATCTTCCCACGTTAAAGGATCGCTCTCCCTATTTCTCAAGAGCATTCTTTCAAACCTTATTTTTGGAGAGGCGTGCATGCCTAACAAAACAAAATCTTTTCTCTTACGCAAAGCCTCAACTTCCCCCGGATTGCGAATTGTACCAACTACGTAATTTTTTCCTGACTCCATCTTTGCAAGAAGTTTCTTTGACATAGCATCAGATCCTTGAGTGGCGCGAATCGCATTCGCAAGATCCTGCATAGATTTTCTAGTAATTTCTTCACCCTTTGCACGCAATTCCTCTCGCAACAGATCAGAATAAGAATACCAAATGAAACCCTTTTCAACAAGAAAACGCCCAACAGTATCAGTACCAGAACATGGAAGGCCGGTAATACCGATAATCATGGCAACACAATAAAAATAGAGTTTTTATATCCTTACAATAAGAGTTTACCAGCCCTAACTTCAAAATTTTTTTCCGTTATTTTTTAACTGCTCAACCAGGTCCGTTAATTTCTCTCGCAATTTC
>CAZRZR010000025.1:0-11903 GCA_964604715.1 Candidatus Woesearchaeota archaeon | reverse complement strand
CAAATTCTGGTAAGTATTTTCTTACAAAAGAATTACGCATATAATAATAGAAAAAAATCTTATATAAATCTGCCTAATTAATTTTTATAAATAGGGAAAGAGGTGTATTAAATTTCAAATTTTTATAAAAAGCTAATTAAAGCTTGAACGGTTTCGCCAAATTATGAGATAAGCTTTATAAATGACTTGTTTAAGAAATATATATGAATGAATATATTGCACAAATAGTGCTTCCCGTATTAGTCACGGTATCTGGGAGTCCTGGAAGTGGCAAAAGTACTATGACTAAGACTGCTTGTGAACTTCTTGGAGCTGAGCGTCTATATGTCGGACAAATACGTAGAGATATGGCAAGAGGAAAAGGAATGACTCTTGAGCAATTCAATAAGTATGCGTTGACCGATCCTAGAACAGATGTTGATGTTGATAATGCGGTGGCCGCCCAGGCACGCATTTTATATAACCAGCGTAAGAGCATATTTGTTGAGGTAGAACGCAGTTTCACTTTCTGCCTGAATCCTTTAAGGTATATGTTTTTATTGAACCAAGAGAGGGGGGCCGACGTATTTTCGAGGACATGAAAGTAAATGCTGCGGCTCGCAATGGAGATCTTGTCGATACTCTAGATGAAACGATTGCAAAAAACGAATGGCGTGAACAAAATGATGCTGAGAGATATATGCGATTCTATAAATTTGATCACCGAGATCTAAAGCACTATGATTGCGTAATTGATTCTACACATCTCTCAAAAGAACAAGTGGTTGATGCGTTTCTACGAGCCATCTATGGGCATCAACAAAGAATTAGAGCTCAAGGGTTTTAATTCTTCTTTATCGCCTGTAACCAAAATTAGGGCGATGGCCTCTGCGACTTCGGCTTTGACCATGATCTCGGCTAGGTCTTTGATTTCTGTGGCCTCCTCGATGTCCTCCGCCTCTGCCGCTTGAACGAGCCATTTTTCTATCAGCGTTTGAACTAAATGAAACGGGAATACGTTTTATTTCTGGAAGCGGTGTTTTTTCTAGGGTTACGGAGGTCTCACGGCAGATTTGTCTAAATTCGCTATGGTCCCCTGTCGAGACAAACGAAATTGCGATGCCATTTTTTCCTGCGCGCGCTGTTCTTCCGATGCGATGGATGTAATCGGCGCCGACTGTTGGAAGGTCGAAGTTGTATACATGCGTAACGCCCTTTATATCCAAACCGCGAGCGGCTACGTCTGTGCAGATTAAGATCATTGTTTGTCTTTCATGGAATGATTGTAAGGTGTGAGAGCGTTGGTTCTGTGATAGGCCTCCGTGAATAGCTCGCGCGTCAATGCCTTCGTCATATAAGTGTTTTTGTAAGCGATCTACATTTCTTCGCGTGTTACAGAACACCATCACGACGCCGTTCTTCTCCAACTTAAGCAAGTGGACAAGGAGCGAAAATTTTAGGTCTTGAGGGACATCGTAATATCTCTGGTGTAATTGTGAAGGATCTACTTGATTGTCTACTTCAACATGAATTGGGTCTACCATATATCTTTTAGCTATATGCTGAATTTCTTTTGACATTGTTGCAGAGAAGAGGAGCGTTTGACGTTGTGTTGGGCAAGATCGAATTATACTTTCTACGTCTCTAATGAACCCCATGTCAAGCATGCGATCTGCTTCATCGAGCACGAGATATCTGACGTGGCGAAGGTTCAACGTGCGTTGTTGCAGGTGATCTAAAACCCGTCCAGGAGTGCCAACAACCATATCTGCCATCCTTAGGTCTCGTATTTGAGGGCCAATTGATACTCCGCCGTAGATTTCTTTTATTCTAAGGCCTTTATTATGCGCATATACTCTCAGTGTAGAAGCAACTTGTTCAGCTAATTCTCTTGTCGGGGTGAGAATTAATGTTTGAATTCCTGCTCCGCGCTTCATTTTATCTAGAATTCCTGCTCCGAACGCTAAAGTCTTGCCCGAGCCTGTTGCGGAACTACCTATCACATCTTTGCCTTCTAATACAAGAGGGATAGTTTTCAATTGAATTTCGCTTGGTTCGGTAAACCCTTTATGTTTGATGACTGCTAGTAAGTCTTCACTCAACCCTAGTTGTTTAAACTTTTCCATTGTATATATCTTAAAACTCGCTTTTGACAGTATATAAAGGCGCGCTATTTGCAATAGAGGAAGTCTTAATTTATACGACGCAGCTATTTATAGAATCTACACTACTGGTTAGAATGAGACACAGAACTAAAACCAACTTGTCTCGGGCTGCGCGGTCCCGAGGCGGCAGACGATCTGCTGCGATACAAACCCGTGACCATGGCCGGTTTGCAGGCAAATCGGCGGTAATGGAAGTGTGGGACGATATGAATCCTACACATTAAATTTTTTCTTTTTTATTATTTTGTGCTTTCGAATAGTATTTAAATAGATTATTTCCTTTTTTACTGGGAGAACCTTATGGGATTATTTGAAGACGATTCGTTTGATGATTTTGTTAAAGAATTCTTTGGTCAGCAAGGCGTGCAGCGAAAAGTGCAGACACGAGAAGATGACAGGCTTGTAGATTTCATTGATACTGATGAAAGATTATTTTTAATTGTTGAATTGCCAGGGTTTACTAAAGAAGAGGTTAATGTGACTGTGCGTGATAAGGTTTTAGAGATAAAAGCACAGAAAAGAGAACTTGAAGGGCTGCCTGAGTATTTGGCTCAACGACTGATGCAAGGCATCAAGATACGGCGCACCCTGCCTTCTACTGTAAATGTGAAGAGCATGAGTTACACGTTTAGTAACGGTATTCTGGAGGTTTCTTTTAAGGTATGACAAAAAAAGATAAAGAACTAAGCTTACAAGTAACTGAAGCTCGCCAAGAAGACGTTGATAAAGGTATTGCCCGCATTCATTCCGAGGTTATGGATCAACTCGGCGTAGTCTCAGGCGATGTGATTGAAATTGTTAGCCAGAAAGGGGCGTGTGTTGCACGCGTATTACGTTCAAGCGTTAATGAATCTAAAACTATTAGGATGGATGGAACGTTGCGAGGTAATTGCAGTGTTTCTATTGGTGAGTCTGTAACTGTTCGTGTTGCTTCAGTAAGCGCAGGTACAAGCATTACTTTAAGTCCTTTACAGCAAGTTCGTTTTAGTGATGACCCTACAGAGTATTTCCACGGCAAGTTGTTGGACGTGCCTCTTGTCTTGAATCAGAAATTAGTTATTGATGTGTTTGGAACACGATTAAGCTATCGCGTTACTAAAGTGGTTCCAAAAGGGAATAGTATTGTCCGACCTGAGACGAGATTAGTAATTTCAGATGAACCAGTATCTGAAGATAGCAAATCTACTGGTGTGAGTTACGAAGATATTGGTGGTTTGAAGAACGAGATTGAACTTATTAGAGAAATGGTTGAGTTGCCTATGAAACACCCAGAAGTCTTCCAGAAACTTGGAGTAGGGGCGCCTAAAGGCGTTCTTCTGACTGGTCCGCCTGGCACAGGAAAGACGTTGCTTGCCAAGGCAGTTGCTAATGAAACTGATTCGCAGTTTTATTCTATTGCAGGGCCAGAAATTGTTAGCAAATACTATGGTGAATCAGAAAAACATCTGAGAGAAGTATTTGAGAAAGCGGAAAAGAATGCCCCTTCTATTATTTTTGTTGATGAGATTGATTCCATAGCTCCAAAACGTGGAGAGTCTCAAGGAGAGGTAGAAAGACGTATTGTTGCTCAGCTATTGACTTTGATGGATGGTCTTAAGTCACGAGGTCAAGTAGTTGTTATGGCTGCTACAAATAGGCCTGACGATATTGATGAAGCGTTACGACGTCCTGGTCGTTTTGATCGAGAGTTGCGTATAAATTCTCCTGATGAATCGGGGCGCAAAGAGATTTTGCAGATTCACACACGAGGCATGCCTCTTGATTCTGACGTTGATTTGAATGAAATCGCTTCTCGTACGATGGGTTTTACTGGGGCAGATGTTAATATCCTATGCAAAGAAGCCGCACTTAAATCTATTAAACCATATTTTTCTGATTTGAAGAACTTGCAGGACAAAGTGCCTACAAGGATTCTTGATAAGATCAAAGTATCTAGACAGCACTTTATTGATGCATTGAAGATGGTTGAGCCGTCCGCGTTACGAGAGGTTATGATAGTCAAGCCTCATGTTAAATGGGAAGACGTTGGCGGTTTGGAAGATGCAAAAGAGAAGTTGCGGGAGTTAATTGAGCTTCCTCTTGTACGGCCAGATTTATTTAAGCGAGCAGGCATTAAGCCTTCTAAAGGAGTATTGCTTTCAGGGCCTCCTGGGACTGGGAAGACATTGCTGGCAAAAGCAGTTGCTACAGAAGCAAACGCTAATTTTATCTCTATCAAGGGGCCTGAATTAATTAGTAAATGGGTGGGCGAGTCAGAAAAACATATTCGTGAGATCTTTAAGAAAGCTCGACAAGTTGCTCCATGTATTATTTTCTTTGATGAGTTTGACAGCATATCTAAAGTTCGAGGGACGTCCCTGTCTGATTCTACAGAGCGAATGGTCAATCAACTATTGACTGAGCTTGATGGAGTAGAGGAACTTGAGAAAGTAATGATTTTAGCGGCAACAAACAGACGCGACTTGATTGATCCTGCTTTATTACGTCCAGGAAGGATTGATTCTATTGTTGAACTTCCTTTGCCGAATGCTGATGCTCGAACGAAGATTTTTGCTGTTCATACACGAACTATGCCGATTGATAAAAATGTTAAATTGGATGAATATATTGAGAAGAGTGATGGCTGGACCGGAGCTGAGATTGAAGCTATTTGCCGTGAAGCAGGATTACAAGCCATAAAGAGACATTATCGTTCAGGCGATAAAGAATCTACGTTCAGCGTTACAAAGAATGATTTTGATGTTGCGTTTGCTACAGTAATGAGCAATAGCGGACGAACTCCTTTAGAACATAAGAAAGAGATGAAGAAGTAGTTATCTCTTCAGTTTCTCTAGTCTATTGAAGATTATAAAGCATAAAGATAGAATGAATATCCCTAATGCATATCCTCCTAATACGTCCGTTACCCAGTGTACATTAAGGTAAATCCTACTGAACCCTATAATCAAACTTAGAGGAGGGATGAACAATGCAAGCCATTGTTGATGGCGGGGATTTTTAGTGTGGTGCAGTAAAAGATATCCGAAAAGCCCTAGAAAGATTACTGCAGTTAGTGTATGACCGCTTGGGAATGCGTATTGACTTTCTAGAACTAACCTGTTTAGCGGCCGATCCCTGTGAATAATGTTTTTTGCTATGATAAGGAATAACGCGTCAAAAGTCATCACTGCAGTGAGAAAAATAGCATTTCTTTTTCTATCTTTGAACCAGAGATATATCACCGCGGCTAGTGTTATTATAAGTAAGGTAGTGGTGTCAAAAATAACTCCTATTATCTTTGCAATAGTTATCCAAAAATTAGTTTGGATAGACGGTATCCATTGATTCACTGTTAAATCTAGATTGTACCAGGTATTCTTTTCAGGCAGATCTTCAACTAAGTTAATGAAAAAGAAAAGGGCCCCTAGACCTATGACTACAAGCGGTATCTCTTTTTTCATCTTTAAAACTCTTTTTTATTTTTTAGATAGGTAATGAGCTTTGGACTTATTCTTGGTTTGCCTTTAACAATAGGATAACGATACGGCAATATTACGGACTCGATGTCATTGAGTTGTAATTCAAGAGTATCATGAAACTTCATCTTCACAAGTGGCGTGCCTTTGACTATTTCATTTGTAACGTATACTGCGTTATCCGTACTGAATTGTTCACGTCCAATATTACGTTTGTGGGCTTTAGCAATAAAATGTGTTAACTCGCGTTTTGTTCTACCATTCAGTTTTTCATCTCCAAGAATGCCTCCAAAGATAAAGTACTGGAAGATTTGTGCTTCTTTTGGATTTAGGGTCTGGGAGGCGCAGGGATCAAGCACACATGCTTTCGATAAATTAAGGTTCAATTTTCTAACCGATTTGTGAAAGACTTTTCCGAACTTTGCTAATTTTCTAGAGTCTTTTTTCGATATATTAGTGAACCAGACGTTTGACTTGCCTACTGCCTTTGATAAGGATTCATATTCAATTAGGCACCACGGCCAGAGTTTAGGTTCAAGATGTTCAATAATAACAATCGGCCTCATTTATATTTAACTTTGATTATTCTAATAAATCTACTGTTTTGAGTTTTGTCTGCCTTCATTTGCTTTAAAGTATTTTGTGAGGTCGCTGATAGGGGCTATTGTGGCAACAGGAGTCACTCTTGTACTGCTTCAACCTCGAAAGAAATCCATTTTGGATATAATTAAGAGTTTATTTAATTATTTTTATTAAATATAGAATAACTGCGTTGGCGCATGATCCAGAGAGACGGATACATTTGGATTTAGGTCGCTCCTTTCTTTAACCAGAGACTTGAAAGTCTCGAGCGCAACGTCTGGCGTGTTATTTGTTTTACTTATATGTGAGAGGATGATATTCTTTAGTCTTGGTCTTGCATTTTCCAGTACGGCTAAACCTGCTTGGGTGTTTGACAAGTGTCCTGAATCGCCTGTTACCCATTTTTTTAGAAATGGAGGGTATGGGCCAGATTCCACCATTGCGATATCGTGATTTGATTCTAGGAATAACAAGTCCGACTGGGCAATGCCTTTATTGATATTATCGCATGCGTAACCGGCGTCTGTAATTACTGATACTACTTTGCCGCTGCTTAGTATAGAATAAGACACTGGCTCGGCAGCTTTATGACGTTTAGTAAATGCTTCTATTTTTAGAACACCTATTTTGATAGACTCATTGTTATTTATTGGTTTGATCAAATCGTTATTTGAACACAGAAAACCGTGCTTTATAGTACCTTTTGTTGCAAATATAGGCACGTTAAGTCTTCTTGCAAGAACGTCTATGCCTACGATGTGGTCGCTATGTTCATGTGTAATAAATATGGCTTTTATTTTTTCTGGATTTAACTTGAGCAAGCTCATTCGTTCTATTACTTTCCGTGCGCTGATCCCTACATCGACTAACACTGCGGCGTCATCCTTTTCAACATAGAAACAATTGCCAGACGAACCTGAAGATAATGCGCATGCTTTCATACTCTTTTTAACCTTTGTCTAAGTAACTACCTTTGTTATAAACGTTTGGTCGATTTTCCTAAACCATAATACTATATAGTTGAGTTGCCTAGCTAAATATGACGGATGAACATATAATAAAGGTTTTTGAATCTGTGGGCATACCCAAGATGCAGACTACCGTTTACTTGGATCTTATAAAAAATAAGGAATCTACTGCCACACAGGTCTCAAAAAGAACAAAAATGCATAGAGCTAACGTATACGATACGTTAACAAAGCTCAAAGAAAGAAATAATTAGCTATATTGTGATCTTGCGCTCAACATAAACCCATTCGCGTTTGTCTTTTGCTAGTAATTCTTTGGAGGCTTGGAGATCTGAGATATTTCTTTTATAGACATGTAATGGCGTTTTCTTGGCGACCTTTATGAGTTTGTCTGTAAATTTCCAGCTTGTATCTACCTCGTCTGAACGTGGAAAAAGGGTCTGGTCTTCGCTGAGTATCTCACTAAAAATGCGTTCATATGCTTCTGGAGTATTTGGTCCAAATTCACATTTATGACAATATTCTAGAGAGACTTGGCGAGTTTTGTTGCTCTCGGCCTTATTTACTATTTGCAGGGCTATTCCTTCTTGATCTGGTCCTAGGCGGATGCTTATCACGTTTTGTTTTTGGTCTTTGTTCTTTTTCAGTACTATATTGATCTCAGAACACTTTTTATCGAGATACTTGCCTGTTTTCACATAGAAAGGTACGTTTTTCCATCGTGGTGTGTTGATGAGGGTTTTAAATGCTACAAATGTTTCTGTCTGAGAGTTTGGTTTTATAGTAGAATCGTTTGTATATTGTTCGTATTGGCCTTTAACGATCTCTTTTGCACGTGGAACTTGAAGTTTTTTAAGTACCGCAAGTTTTTCGTTGCGGATTGCTTCTGCTTCATACGTTTTTGGAAGTTCCATTGCAACTAAAGCGATAATCTGTAACAAATGATTTTGCACGAGGTCTCTAATAGCTCCAGACTGGTCGTAATATTCTCCACGACCTTCGACACCAAAGTTTTCAACAGCTATTATCTGAACATTATCTATAGACTTTGAATACCATAAATTCGAAAATAAAGGGTTTTCAAGTCGTAATGTAAGAAGATTATCCACCATATTTTTAGCCAGGTAATGGTCGACTCTATAGACATTTTTCTCGTGAACTCTTTTTGCAATGTCCTTTTGAAGCTTTCTTGCAGAAGATTGATTAAATCCAAATGGTTTTTCAAAGGCGATAATCGTTTTCTGGGCATCGAGAAGATTTGCGTTCTTAAGGAAATCAAGAATTGTGCTGAACAGTTCATAGGAGGTAGCAAGATACGCTATTTTACGCCCCTGACATTGGTGCTTTTTGTCAAGATCGTGCACTACATTGATAAACGAAATAGGGTTTTTATCTTTAATATCTACCGCATGATAATGAAGGTTGTTAAGAAAAATATGGAATGCCGCAGAGTCTTTCTTCTCTAGCTCTTGGAGATGCATCTCTTCAGAATATTCTTGTTTAGTCAATTGGCGTCTACCTATTGCAACAATTGGCGTATCAATTAGTTTCTTTTTTTTGTAAAGCGTGAAGAGTGCAGGCAGGAGTTTCTTCTTTGCTAAATCTCCTGTAGCGCCAAACAATAGAATCATAGGGTTGTTCATAGACACACGGGTTATGGGATTGTAAGGTTATAAGGATTACGCTAGCTATTATCGCAGTATTTAGTCTAAGGAGCGAAAAATATGAACGTCTGGAATAACTTGAACTAGTTTTACTGGACATTCTTCTATTTTTATTGGAGTGTTGAACTTTTCAAATGCTTTTTGCTTCTCTTTTCCAAAAAATAACAGCAAGGCAACTGAGGCAGTTTGTAGCAATTTTCGTGAGGCAGTCATACGTTCTTTAGGAGGTTTTGGAGAGTCTTTCATTATAAAGAAGTCTTTTGTTTCGTTTGTTATTGATCTGTGCTTTGGATAGAGTGCGGCAACATGGCCATCTTCTCCTGAACTCAGAAGAATAAGATCAAATGTACCTCCAAAGTGGGCTAACTTAGTGGTATATTTACGCAGGCTACCTACAGTTTGACCTTCTTCGTATATAAATGGATGAACGTTTTCTTGAGATAATTTATGCTGTTCTTCCAATGTTTTAATGAAAGCGTTATAGGCTAAACGGTAGTTGCTATCTGTGCTATGCAAAGAGACGCATCTTTCGTCAACAAGGAAAATATGGACTTGATTCCAATTAATTTCCATTGTCAATAAAAGTCTAAAGATATTTTCTACACTTGTGCCGCCGCAGATACCAAAAACTGCGCGCCCTTTCTTTGAAACAATTTCGTTTAGCTTCATAGCAATTGTCTCTGCAGCCTTATGTTCGCATTCTGCTCTTGAGGATTCTATAATGTGCATTTGACCACTAGAAGAATTTATCTTATAAGTTTATGGTTACCCCAGCGTTTTTATATTATCTGAGTAGGTGTACGGAAAATTGGATGGGAAGGTGCTGCAGTAAGGCGATATAGTTCATCCATGGGGAATAGTTCGTCCATTTTTCTTTTATCTCCTGTGAAACAATACGGAAGCATTACTCTATGGCTAGTGCGCAATTTTCCTGAATTTCCACCTCCGAGGTATAAAATTTGTGAAGGCCGGGCTTTTTTAGGTATGCCGAAATAGGCATAAGGCTCTGTAAAGTCTAGACAATACTCTGGACTATTATCTCGCTCTATCATTGAAATGGGCTTTTCTATTCTTGCAAGTGCTGGCTCATAGGGATGTTTAGATAGTGGTTCTACTACTCGTACGTTGCAAGGCAGTACTACTAAGATGGGCATTTCAGAGATTAACGATTCTACTTTCCCAGGCGCTACAAAACCATGTTCTCTTAAGAACTGGGCTGTTTCACTAGGGCTTATTGATAGTGTTGACATTGAGACTTTTCTTGTTGTTGACTTTTAAATCTATCTAGAATAATTTAGTAGCCGGTTTCTTGTTGCCACTTGTGTATTTGTTTTAATAGAACAGAGGGATTCTTTGATGCCGCGATAGCGGAGGCAACTAGAACGCTTCCACAACCCATTGCATAAGCTGAATTTATGTCTTCTACGGATGATATGCCTGCTCCACATATCGGAATTATTTTCCATCCATTCATGCTTGGTTTGTCCTTAACAAGATCTATAAATTGTCTCAATGCTTTTGCTTTATGAGTCGTTATTGCCTTTCCTGTGCCAATAAGTGAAGGATCTTCAAACGCAATGCCTGTTGGTTTTAACGGAATTATCTTTTTTACTTCAGCAAGCGACTTGGCACAGACCATTGCAGTCATGTTCTTCTTTTTTAGTTGTTCAATTGCTTGTTTTATCTCTTTGATAGATAAAGGATGTTCAGAATGGTTAAGTAATGTTCCTGTTGCCCCATATGTATGGAGACTTTCTACTGAGACGTGTCCGGTGCTCTTTTCAGACGTTGTAGGGTCAACGTGTTGAGCGTATATCGTAAGATTAGAGTGATGGCTTAGATATCCTAGATCAGTGGCAGGTACTGCAAGCGCAGCACGTACGTGATTCTGTTCAATAAGGCATGCTAACTTCAAGAGTGCTGGACCTGTTTTGTAATTTTTTGTATTTATTATGATCATGGCCAGATAATTTTCCTGATTTTTTTAGTTAAGTCGAGAGGGTCTTTAGCCTGCCAGATATTTCGACCTATCGCGAAACCTGTAATGCCTGTAGTCATATAGTCTTTAACCTGCTTAAGAAATTCGCGTTCCTTTTCTTGCATGCCTCCAGCGACAACAACTCGACATTTGCCTGCCGCCTTTACTGTCCAAGCTAAATCCTGTAGACTTGAAGTACAATGAAGTTTAACCATGTCTGCACCTATTTCGAGAGCGACACGCGCGGCGTATGCCATCATTTCTCCTGGAGGTTTGCCATCCACGGTTTTTCCTCTAGGGTAAATCCATGCAATTACCGGTAGACCGTGAACGTGAGCTGTACGTTCTATAGATTCAAATTCGCGGAACATTATAGGTTCATGCTCGCTACCAATATAGATTGTATATCCTACCGCTGTCGCGCCCAACTCGATAGCTTCGTTTACAGTACATAGTTGTGTAGAAAGGGGCTCGCCTTGAGAGAGATTTGTTTTTCCATTTAACTTTAGTATCAATGGAACGTGTGATTTCTTTATTTCCTCGCGATATTGTTCTGCGATCCCTTTTTGTACAATTAATGCGTTAAACTTTCCTTGTTTCGCAATGCTGATTATTTTTTTAGGATTTACGTTAGTCTCGTTAAAGTCTGTAGGCCCATGTTCAAGACCTTGGTCATATGCTAGGAATAGGCATTTGCCTTTTGTAAGAAGACTATCTAGATGTACCCCTTTCATATATTTCTTAAGAAGAAGGATTTTATAAATACGTGCCTTTAGAGAGAACCTAATGCAATCATTAAGTCCGCAACATTTGTGCCTGTCTTTCCTGTGCTTATTATACCATTAACTTTTCTTAGAAAATTATAGGAGTCGTTGTTTTTTAGAAACAGAGAGGTTCTGAGATTAGATTTTCTGGCATGTTCTTTTGTTTGTTCATCCGCAATGCCTCCTGCTGCTTCAGTGATGAAGTCGACTCCGTCTGTGGAACAACCTATAACTGCGCCTTTTTTGATGTACTCTAGTGCTCCTAAGACAAGTTCTTGGTTTCTTCCACCTTTTCCATGGCCTTTTACGGTAACTGTTGTTTCTCCTGCAGCGATTAGTGCGTGCCCT
>CAZRZR010000024.1:478-12609 GCA_964604715.1 Candidatus Woesearchaeota archaeon | reverse complement strand
AGTTTCACATGATTAATCGAACGTGGCTAGGTTTGGTTTTTATTCTGACACTAGCTGTGCCAGTATTCGCTGCGGGATCTTTTTATGGTGGCGTGACAGGAAGTGCGACATTTACCAAATATCAAGTTGATCCTGATTTGAGAGGCTATTATTCTGGAGCGCAAATTCAAGACTATTGGCCTATATTACAAGAACGTGATTCGTGTGAGGCTCGACAGGATTTGTTGGTTCAGGTGGCTCCTCTTGGATGTCAACCCTCAGTTGTGCGAAGCGACCTGTTGGCGGAGCAGAATGTGCCTGTCTTTTGTCAGCTTGATGCACTAAGGCTAAACCCTCTGATTGATATAAAACAATTAAGGAGCATAAGCTTTACTGGTAAATACCCGTCTAGCGTTGTTGGTGTAGGTTTTCATCCTGCTCAGGCCGCTTTAAGGACCAGCAGCGAATTGTTAGGAAGCCCTAGTTTGAACAATGTAGGGTATGCTGTTGTAGTGCTTAAGAAACAAGCTAACGAGAGCTCTTTGCCTGATTTCATTAATTTTACGCTTCAAGCTAAAATGGATTATTATGCAGGAAATACTCTTGGAATTGGAACTAGCTCGTTCTTACTGCAGAAGACAAGTGATGAAGAATGGAAATCTTTGAGGAATAAACAAAGCTTCTTACAAGGAAAATTCTTTGTACGTCTTGAAGATGCGACTGCAGACACTGCACGCTTCTCTCTATATGGCGGAGATGTTAAATTAGGAAGTGCAACGGTTAAACGAGGTGCGACTTCTGCACCTATCTATCTGCCTGGGTCGTACTGTGAAGGACGAGTGCAGATTGCGTTTGATGGTTACCAGACTGCTCAGAAAGTTGTGCGTTTACAGGTGGACGATGATATCCTTGAGTTATATGAGGGAGCTTCTTTTCTAAATGGAAAGTGCCGCATTGATAAAGTCGTTTCTGAGTTAAACTTGACTAATCGTATCGAGTTGAGTTGCGGTTCTGAGCGCTTCACTCTGAGACTTTCTGCTCGCGAATTTAAGGCAGGAGATGAAGTTTATCTCACCAATGGATCTGAAAGCGTAAACAATGGCACAGTTTGGATTGTACAAGAGCCTGTGCGACAAGGAAATGTTATCACAGGATATAAGATATTACAAGGGACTAAGTCCAGAACTGCTAACATTGGAGAGTTACGTTCTGTCTCAGGAGAGGTATTGAATGAAGCGCACTATGATCAGACTACTGAAGCATATTTCAAGAATGCCGTTACAGCTTACAGACAGGTTGCGAACGATTACTCGCTTGAGAAATCTCGTGGCGCTCAAGAACTAGAGGTACGAACGTTTGGAGAACAGGCATTGGAAAGAGCAATTAGTCTTGCAGAGCGATTAGGAAAACAAAAAAGTGCTGTCGAGCTTATTAACACTTATTTGACGACCTATCCTAGTTCGACTAATAGCAGTTACTTCCAATCGCGTCTTGATAGGGAGTATCAATACGACTCGACTAATGCAATTGCAGTTGTTAATATTGATAATGGTTTGAAGACAATACGATTGTTAGATACTGAAGAACCTTCGAAGCGTTCTCGAGCTTCTTTCACGTTGGGTTCTGGTCAGCCTTTTGAAATTAGTTTATATGATACAAAAGAAGTTAAGGGTGTTGGAAACTTTACTCTTACTCGAGTTGATGCAGACAGAGTTGATGTTAACGCTCTTTGCTTTACGCCCCAAGGCGCGCGCACAGGTTCTTCTACTGTTAGTTTGATTCTTGGAAGCACGACAGGGGCTAGTGGCAGTGATGCTCGCGCCAAAGAGGTATGTAATGGCAAAGTCTTGCGTCTTGAAGACATAGAATCAGAACAATATGTGCGTGCAAGAGTGTTGCCTGTAAGTGCAACCCCGAATTCAGTCGTTAATTTTAGTATCGGTGTAGGCATAGAAAAGCGGGCAATTAAGCTTACGCCTGAACGAACTAAAGAACGTATTTCTGAACTGAACAAGACTATTGAAAAATGGGATCGTTTGTCTACTAACTTAGGTAATGTTGTTAAGACTATGAAGGCTGCGTGTTTCGCCACCGCTGGTGTTTTGACTGTTAAGAATTTTGTTACTGGTCTAAATGGAGAGGCGCTTGCGCGACAGAAAGTTATGCGTGGTCCAGACGGATGGACTGAGTGGTGTCAGAAGAATGCAAAGCAATATGATGGCTCTGTAAGCCGATGTTATTCCGAGAATTCTGGTAAGATTAATGACGATGTAAAAGCAATGAATGCTTTGATCAATGCGGATAACGCGAAAATACAGAATATCGAAGGCGGATTGAAGAAATCTTCTGGAGTGTTCGGAGATTATGTTGATGGAGAGGCTGCCAAAGATAAATTTGTAGATCAAGAATTGAGTACGTATGGAGATAGAAAAATCAAACTTGCAGATGGAAACGAGGTATATGTCAAAGATTTGACTAAGGAAGTTACAGATGAAAGCGGACAAAAGAAACGACTGTTGAGTTATGAGGAGGCTAAAGATTTGAAACTGTATTTAGATCTGCAGCAAAGGGCTAGTTCTGATGTGAGCAAAGAGCTTGCTAATTCCAACTTAGAAAGAATAGGTGCTTCTATTTCTGATAGACAACGCGGTACTGAAGCACAAAGTGGTTTATCGACCGCGCTTGGTAGTAGCGATCTTGGGAAATCGGTAGGAGTTTATGGAAGTAGATTTTCAGTTGCAGGCGAGTATACTGGAGGCACACTCGATGATGCTTCTTTCAGCAAGATAGAAGGCGTTGATGTTGCGGATAAAGGTAAGCCTGCGCAGCTACTGACTTTTGATGGTAAACCGTATCTGGTAACTTTAGAACAAACACAAGGAGATAACTATCGAATTGCTAAAACCTATCAATTACAAGGGTCAGGGAATGGCCTAAGTGCCGTACCTGTCACAAGTATCCCTAATGCGCAGTTCAATACTTTTAAGAAAGTTTCCCGCGCTGATTGTAGAAATACTATTGAAAACCCACAAGTGCAATTTTATGAAACTGAACCATATAAAGGATTACCTGCTGTTGTACCATTTGATACGCAAGAGGGATGGTACGTTGCTACACGTCAAACACTACCTGCATTTGGTTCTATAAAGGCTTTTGAATCTTCAGGAAAGCCAGTTAGCTTTTGGGTTTGCAACGTCGGAAGAGATCATCAGATTGACTTTTTTGTTAGCGGGTTTGATGATGATGTTTGTCAGCAATTTAATCTTGAAACTGGGGCTGCCTTGAATAAATTCTCATGTTTGAGTGAAAGTGAGACGAAACAAGTTGTTGATCGCGCTTATAGGGCTTTGCAAGATGCGGCGCAACAGCGTAGCCAAGGAGCTAAATCATTTGTTCGTATTGAGGGAAAGAGTGTCGCTGTAGGCTCGCCTGCAGTAAACGTACCTGGAACGCAATGCCAAGACTTTATGGATCCTGATGAATGTAAGATATTGTTTAATGTATGTGATCCTGTTATTTGTCCTTCTAGTCGTTGTAACTTTGGAGGTCAATATCCAGTCGCTGACGTAATTCAAAGCGGAGTTATTGGATCTACGTTGTTGTGTTTACCTAATGCTAAAGAGGGGATCGTTGTGCCAGTATGCTTGTCTGGTATTAAAGCAGGGATAGACGGATATCTTAGTATTTTGAAATCGTACCAACAATGCTTGCAGGAAAGTGTCGATACGGGCAGGAGTGTTGGCATTTGTGACGAAATTAGTTCAGTGTATTTGTGTGAGTTCTTCTGGAGACAGGCAGCACCCCTTGCGAATGTATTATTGCCTAAACTAGTTGAACTTGCTTACGGGCAGAATCAGATTCATGGCGGAGGAGAATACTTGACTGTACAAAGCGCATGGGATAACGCGCAAGCGTCTGTTAATTATTTCACACAAAGTTATGCTGTTAATTCGCTAGAAGCATTTAATATCAGATCTATAGATGATGCTGGAACCCAGGTATGTCGCGCGTTTATCTCTTCTAAGAGTTCTGCGAGCTTTGAGTCACTTATCGAGCCCGACAGTCCGCCGCAGTTCCATGCATGGTTCAGTGCAATTCCTTATAGCGACGCGACTGTGCCTGCAACATCTCAGTATAAGGTATTTTACCACATTTTTGCTGGAAACGATCAAGGCGTTTCTTATACTGTTTACTTGAAAGATCCGCCTCAAACATCCTACTATTTGACCACGCAAACTATTCAAGTTGCTTCAGGGTTTGTTTCTAAAGGCCAGTATGCTACTCAGACGAAGGACTTTACGGCGCCTGAAGGATATAAGCAACTGTGCGTACGCATTAACAATAAAGAAGAATGCGGGTTCAAAGAAGTTACTACCGATGCAGGTCTTGATTTCATTAAGGACGAGGTTGTGAGTCAGCAGATTAAAGCTAATGACATTAAGAGTGAAAGAGAATGTGTTGCTGGAAGCGTAAATCCTTCCGCGGTGCTTAATGTTAATCCTCAAGAGGTAGCTCAGGAAGCTATTGATCCTGCCATCTATAATCGAGGTATAACTAGAATATGCGCCACCGATAATCCTGGTCAGCATACTGATCCGAGAAGATTTGTAGATGTTGGGAATTGCGGAGACGAAAAAATACGCTGCTGGCTTGATGCACAGAGCGTTAACACTGCAATTAATGCAGAAGACAAGTATGTGAAGAATCAGACACTTACTGTTATTACATCGGAACTTGATCAACAGTTTGCAAACGATAAGCGATATGTCGTTGGCGATGCAGCAGATAAAGAGATTTTAACTTTACGGGAAAAGGTTAGAGGAACGAGCGACTTTAGTGTTACGAATGGAGAAAAACTTGTTAGTGAAATTGATACGTTATCTTTGAAAGTTGTTTCTAATGATCAGAAGGCAAACTTGCTGTTCTTGAAAGGCACGGTTTATGAGAATATTTGCTTAGCTTCCAATCTTGGTAAAAAACCGGCTATCGAGGCTAATATCAATCCAGGTACGACAAACAGTGGTGTTAATGCGCCGGTTCAACAAGGGTTTCATCTTGAACGAACGTATGATGCACGTTCTACACAACAGAATTATATTTTTGACGGCACAGTTAACACGAATGTCTATTTGTTGAACGGCAAAGTCATGTATAATGCGATATTTATTGATGATGAGATTGGTCGTCTTGTAGATGGGGCAATTACTATTTTTCCAAGTAAAAAAGATAGAATCGATCTCGCTCTTTATAACGTGTTGAATGGTGCGAAGATTGATGGAACTTCTGTGACTGCAACTTCTTCTATACAGTCCACTTTGCCTACTACTAATGGCTCTATTTCTAGCGTTGAGTTTTACAATGCCTCTGGAATAGTACATAACGGCGTGGAATTAGGGAATCCGTTTTATTTGAAAGTTGAGCACACGTGTTCTAGTATTGTCGTGAATGTGACGTATGATCCTGTATTATTTGGGGACTTAAAGCACGATCAGTTTAGTTCCTCTGTTAGTCCTTACACTTTAAATCTGGATAGTTCGACTGCTGCAATTTACACTACTCGTGTAAGTTGTAAAAATTCTAAGGATGAACTTGTTGGAGAAACTATTGAGCGTTTAATTGTCGTTAGTCAGCAAGGAAATCCTTCGCCGTAAGAATTATTAATTAACTGGTCCGCTTTGGTCTAGAAGCAAGTTGAATTGCTGTTCAAGAGTTGATTCTTTCTTCTTAGCAACTTCTCTGCCCGAATGTATAAGGTATCCTGTTCCTACGATTCCTAATTTTGCAGAAGGCTTTTGTCCAGGTACGTGTGATTCTTCATACCGAGGATACATTCCGTTCGTGTCAACATAGATGCGTGCTGATCTTCCTTCAGTATCTAGTGTAGGGATTCCTAAAAATGTTCTTTTACCTACAGTAATTGTATCGGCTTTTTGAGCTAAATAGTTCATAACTCTTGCTTCAACTTGTTCGCTATTGCCTTCTCTTTTAGCGTCTACAACTCGAGTGTCTACGACAAAATATGATGTTTTAGGTTCGCCTTCGGTGTTAATTACCAGTTTATGGTCTGCGTCAATGTACGCATTAACGAGGAAGCTAGACTCGCCGTTTGCTCTCATTTCCACTGCCTTTGGAGTTCTAATCATTGTTGAGTTGCCGTCAGGAATTAATCTTCCATCTGCTAGTAAATTCTTAGGCATAACGAATTCGCCATATCCCGGAATATTCATATTTACAACAGTGTCTGGCGTTCTAGGTACTACTGCATATTTATCATGAACTGCATTAATGTAATCGACTCGTGCACTACCCAATGATAGTGTTTCTCTTCCATCTTGGACTGGCAATGTATTGCTTGTTGCATCATAACCGCAGCCTGCTAGACTTGCTACTGTTGCGCCAAGTAATCCTAGTAATCCATTTCTTTTCATATTATTCGATCTTTTTGGGGTATTTAAAACTTGTGTTTTGTTTTAATTGGAGCGGAGTAACAAAACTTGTTTGAGGGAGATTATGGAAAGAAGTTTTTAGATCTTATAAGCATCTCATTTAATCTGTTTTCTTTACAGTTTTGAGTAATTATGTTTATTCTATCTTTAACAAAAGACAATCCATAATACTCTTTCTGATATTTTTTATAGATCCATTTGTCTTTGGATATCTTCAAGTTAATGTCTTCGAATATCTTTATTAGGTCTTCCCATAGTCCTTTACTCGATGTCGAAAGTCCGAACCCTCTTCTTCTCTTTCCACCTTCGGTAAGCAAAAGACCTATCAGAAATGCGCTTTTTATCGAAGCATTTGATTGTAAAATCTGTTTAGGGACTCTAACAATGTTACTTTTATTGCCTTTTGGGATTTCAAAAACTTTATTTAATAAATTAAATATTGCAAGACTATCCATTCTTAAACAGTATCTTTCTTTATTTTTCTCTTTCCATGTATAAACTCCAAAGCTTCTATCAAATAGTATCTTTGCTATTTTTTCAAAATCACTGATTAATCCCTTGTTAAATCCATCTAATCTTGTTAGCGCTTTATTTTTAGTTAGATGCCCATCTCCAATGATCGCCGCTACAAAACATGAAAGGTTTTCTTCAAGTATTATAGGAATTTTTGTAGGAATAGAAGGGCCGTAACGAGCTTTTACAATGAGGTCTTTATCTGTTGTTTGTAGAAATTTTAATTCTTTTAAACTATCGATTACCTCTCCTTCCAAATTCACTTTAAAATAAGTTGTTCTTTTTTAATAAATGTTTCGTTGCGTGTCCCATCTAATGGTTCTGCCTAATGCGGGCGCTAGGATTCGAACCTAGGAAGGCACTAAGCCAATGGAGCCTAAATCCATCCCATTAGACCGCTCTGGCACGCCCGCTTGAGGGAACGAGAATAGAATGGGTTTTAAATGTTTAGTTAGGGCCGATGGTCGTGCCGACATATGGGCGTCCGTCAAGTATTGCTTCAAGATTGTCGAAGTTATCTCCTTTAGCAATAATTACTTTTATTCGACTCTCGCTAGCGAGCTTGCTTGCGATGGGGTCAAAGATACTATTTAGACCAGGCGCCCATCTGTCGCCCACAATTTTTCTAAAATCTCCCCATTGTATTGCATCAATTGGTTTTGCATCGCTGTGTTGATTTGGATCTTTGTCGTATGCTCTATCCTGATTTGTTAGATTAAGAACAAGTTTGCTTCCGTGAGTTACAGCGACTTGTACTGCATCGTGATCTGTGCTACACCCTGGTTCATATCCTGCCCCAACAATGACTGGATAGTCCGTTTTATTTTTTATTGCTGGGTCTAGAATGATCTCTGGTCTTGCGATATCGCCGAATACAGCTTGAAGCAATTGTGCGTTTAGTCTTGTTGCGCTTATACCAATCCAATCTTTTTGGTCGCTTGTTAGTTCCGTATGAGACGCAAGATCTGCGGCCTCGATATATCTGCGTGCTGTCTTTCCTCCTCCTGCAATTACATAAAATTGGCGACCTCTAGCTGCGTGCTTTCGTATGATAGAAGTAAACTCGCCCAAATAGCGTACATCGATGCTATCCGGCACCATTAATGATCCGCCTAAACTTATTACTGTAGGCTCTTTCATGCTTATGCACTATAGGCTCTGGTTTTAAAGATTATTATAATCTAGAAGAATAGACTATTTAGTGGCTACTTCAGCTTTCTTTTGTTCGAATTCTTTAAGCTTGTCTTCAATGCCTAGTCGTTCAATTAATTCTTTGTAGCGATTTCGAATGGTCACTTCAGTTATGCCTGCGACGTCCGCAACTTCGCGCTGTGTTCGTTTTTCAGTGTTCATCAAGGCTGCAACATATAGTGCTGCTGCTGCAATGCCTGCTGGGCCTCGACCAGACGTTAGTTCAGAGATATCTGCTTTTGCTAGAATCTTTAGGGCTTCATTTTGTGTTTTTGGTGATAAGTGTAGAATCGATGAGAATCTAGAGATGTAATCTTTAGGAGAGCTCGGTCGTACTTTAATTCCTAGTTTGCGGATCATAAATCTGTATGTGCGGCCGATTTCTTTTCTTGCAACGTCTGAGGTTGCAGCAATTTCGTCTAACGTTCTTGGAATGTTGTAGGAACGGCAGGCTGCATATATACATGCGGCGATTACTGATTCCATCGAACGGCCTCGGACTAGGCCTCGTTGTAGAACGAAGTTGTAAACACGAGCTGCTTCATCTTTAACGACTGATGGCAAGTTAAGGAAGGAGGTTTCACGACGTAACTCTGCCATTGCAAGTCTTAAGTTTCGTTCAATTGATGTTGAGACTCGCTCTTGCCACTTTTTCAAACGTAAGAATTTACGTGTTTGACCGTGATCAAGGCGATAGATATCTGAGATTTCTCCTACGTTTGTTGTAAGGCCTTTATCGAATTTCTGTATAGATAATGGTGCGCCGCCTCTGCCTTTTTTTTCTGATTTGTCGAACTGGCCACCTGTATCTTGACCGGTATCGACCATTTTTTCTTCAATTATTAAGCCGCAATCATTACAGATGATTTCACCCTTCTGATCGTCATAGGTCAGGTTAATACTTCCGCATTCAGGACAACGCTTGATATAGCTCATTATTTTACCAAAAAGTTTAAAAGAGTTGTGGTATTTGAATATATAAACCTTTCGGTTTTTACTTTTTTTTATCGTCGAGAATTAGGAACTGATAAGTATTGCGTTTATAACGCCTTCACGACTTGGGCGATTGGATATTCTTGCTTTCCCAAGAGGAGTTTCAATAATTGCGCCTTTCATAAGTCTATTTTGACGCGCTAAGAATTTGTTTTGAGGAGTCTCAGCAACGTTTGTGATTGTGGTTTTCTTTACGTGCTTGCCAGCTAGTACATTTACTTCGTTTGTGTTTAACAAAACGTGTACTTTAGTGCCGCCCTTTCGCCTGACTACCTTGCGCTTTACTTCGCCTAGTGTAACGTGACGTTCTTGACCGCGCTTTTCATATAAACGAGATTTGCGATTTCTATGATATTTTGCGCCGCTGATTTTTCTTCCTTTGTTCATGAAACGTGTTAAAATTCATGGTTTAAATAGGTTTTGGCGCTCTTGGCGTTGCGAATGATTAAAACTCTTTTAATTTTTAGAGTTAAATATTGTACGAGACAACAATCTTTAAATAGTGCGAGAAATGAAAGAGTTTATGGCTAACAGTATTGAGAGACCACTTGATCTCCTGAATGCCTCTCGTGGAAAGGAGGTTATTGTACAGTTGAAGAACGATCGACAGTTCGTAGGAACACTTCGAGCTTTCGATATTCATATCAACATTGTATTGGATAATACAAAGGAAATGCACAACGGAGCTATGACTAAGAATCTTGGTCTTGTGTTTTTACGTGGAGATACAATAATCTATATTTCCCCGTCTGGATCTCATTAATCAAGTTTAATTTTTGGCTTAGAATGTAAATGCTTGTAGATCTTTCCCAATCGTTGTATTCTTGAATATTTTCTTGGCTTCTTTTTCTAAGATAGATAAGTTGTGCTCATATCGGGGAGATATATGTGTTAAGATTAACTTGTCGGCTTTAGATTTTTTTGCTATTGTTGCTGCTTGTGATGCTGTTAGATGCTTATGCTCTTGTGCGATTTGTTCTTCTGGTTGAGCATACGTTGCTTCACACACTATAATGTCAGAATCTTTTGCTAAATTTAATGCTTCGGGGGTAACTCCTGTATCAAGAATGAACGCGATTTTTTTACCTTCTTGAACGTACGTGATGTCTTTTGCTTTAATTTTCTTTTTGTTATGTACTATATCTCGACCTTCTTGTAATTGTTTGATGAGAGGAGAGTTAGGGAGTTTTAGCTTCATTAATTTGCGCTTGTCTATTCTTCTTTTTTCTTTTAAGACAAACGCATAGGCGTTTGTTGGAATGCCGTGATGCATTGAGCGAGATTCAATTTGGAAATCTTTTTCATTTACGACTATATTGCTTGAAATTTCATTTATTTGTAAAGAAAGTCGAAACTTTCCATACAGATGTTCGAGTAGCGAAATGTGGTTCCTTAGCCCGCGCGGACCGTATAATTTGAGAGTTTTCACATAATTTGACATAGCAAGCGTTTCAAGTAAGCCCGGAAGACCTAAAATATGGTCTCCATGGAGATGCGTTATTAGTATTTTGGTTATTTTACAAGGATTAAGGCGCGCATATCTGAATTGTCTTTGTGTGCCCTCTCCACAATCAATTAAGATATTTTCGTTTTCGTATTCGAGTAACATTGCTGAATGATTGCGAGCGTGCGTAGGCATTGAACTTCCTGTGCCAAGCAAAGTGAGTTTTAGGGCGTTCATTTATTTTTTAGCCTTTGGTTGTTTATATAGCTTCCTCGCATAATCTTTATATAATGTCTTTGCTGAAATCAATCATGGCACAAAAGTGGGTGGTTGGTGTTTTATTGTTAGTTGTTGCTTTTCTGCTGTTGGTTTTTTCTTTTAATGATCTGACAGGGTTTGCAATACTAGGGGATACACAGGCGAGCGACTTTAATCTTGGGACTTTTCATAATACTACTTTTAATGGTTCTGCAGTTGTGCTAGACGGCGACAATTTAACTGGGACGTTTACAAGCAGGATTTTCAATACTACTACTCCAGCACATTGGAATAATTTTTCTTGGGCTGGCACTGCATTGACTTTTTTTGTTCGTTCTTGTGATGATGCTTCTTGCTCTGGAGACGCGTGGAATCAGATATTGCTTGAGTCTCCTTCTAATTTGATTGTTGGTAATCAAACTTATTTCCAGTATCTTGCCGTGTTCTCTAATCAGACTAGTACTCTTATTGAAACAAGCGTTGACTATACTGTGCTGCCTTTGGCATTAGCTATCAATATTTCCTCTCCTGTGTCTGAAAGCGTTTATGGGTATAATGATTCGATAGAGATTAACTATACTGTAGGGCCTTATACGCCTGCGGCCTGTTGGTATACTCTTGATGGTTCTGGAAATATTACACTACCTGGATGTACAAATGCGCAATTTGGTGTAGCGACGAATGGAACTCACACGTTAACGTTATATGCAAATGCGAGTGATGGCACGTTATCGGCGCAGGAAGCTATTTTTGATGTCTATACTGGTGCGCCTACCGTTCTTCTTATTTCTCCTAATGATGGGGCTGTAAGCAACTCTACGGTACAGTTTAATTACTATGTTAATAACAGTGAACTTACTGGGTGCAGTTTACTTGCTAATTTCGGAGGTTCGTGGGGAGCGTCTGACACCAATTCTTCTCCTACTAATGGCGGTTTCAACAGTTTTAGCACTGGGGCTATTTCGGATGGAAATTACAACTGGGGAGTTGAATGTAATGACGTTGCTGCACAAGCTTCAGAGACGATGAATAGAAGTATTATCATCGATAAGATTAAGCCAGCGATCGCAGTAAGCGAGCCGGCGGGTACCTTCACAAGTAAAAAAGATATTCCAATTAATTTGTCTGTTGTTGATGCGACTACTACGACCTGTATTTATTCTTTGACAAAGGTAGGTTTCGGTTCAGTGCTTGTGGTCGTTATGCCTCAATGCCAGAGTACTTCTTTTAATGTAGCAGATGATGGCGATTATGCTTTGACTGTGACAGTTACTGATGCAGGAGGGAACAGCAACAGTCAGACCTCT
>CAZRZR010000024.1:0-468 GCA_964604715.1 Candidatus Woesearchaeota archaeon | reverse complement strand
GCAATCTTCTGGAGATTCTGGAACGGCAAGCAGTGGAAGCTCAGGTGGTGGCGGAGGAGGTGGTGTTTCTGTTAATGTTGGTTCACTTGTAGTGCCTCGTTTGACGTTTGCCCAGTTGCCGACACTTAATCTGAGGCCAGGAGCAAAAGAATCGTTTATTGTTGAACTAGTCAATTCAGGTAATACGTTTTTGAACGGATGCTATATTGTGGGCTCTGGTAGCTATGCCTCTTGGATATCTAGCAGTGATTCGGTGTCTTTAGGATCTGGCCAACATGGATGGTTAAATGTTAGTCTTGTAGTGCCTCGTGATACACATGCAGGAAACGAGCCCTTGCAACTTGAAGCTACTTGTGATGAATTCAGTCAGACAGGAGATATTAGCTTGACTGTTCTTCCAGCTGAATTTCTTTTTGATTTTATTTCCTACTCTCGTGAAGGGACAAGGCTTGTTGTCGACTACTCTTT
>CAZRZR010000023.1:0-12685 GCA_964604715.1 Candidatus Woesearchaeota archaeon | reverse complement strand
TGACGTCTGTCCTCTCTGCCAAAGCAATATTACTCCTGATCATATAGCACATGTAAATCGTGATGCAGACACCAGAATAAAAGAAGCACAACATGTGCTAAGTAAAGAAGCACAACACATCGCTAATTCGCGTGCTGAACGTGACACATTACTGAAGCAAATGCGTGAAATGGAAAAAACGCATATGGATATCGATAGAGAACTAACGCATCATACTATTTTAGCAGAAAAGAAAGAATATCTTAAACGCCTTATAGAACAAGACAAAGTAATGCAGAAGGAAGTAGTCGCGCTAGTCGAACGTCGAGAGGCATTACAACAGAAAACAACGGATGCAAGCCGTATGGATGAATTATATTCAACAACTTTAATGGAAATAGAAGAAATTTCCTCACGCACAGAGCAAGATGTAGATCAAACATTGATGTACAAAGAACGCGAAATGGAAAAAATGCGCGAGGTTATTAAAATAGGTAAACGCGATATTGAGCAACTGTCGAGCGAAATAAAGGAATTTCAGTCCTCATTTAAGATAAAACAAGAACAGTTGGAGAAAAAGGAAAAGGAAGAGGAAGAGTTAAACGCGCGTTTCCAGAAACTCTTCAAAGAACGGGACTCCTCACAAGAACAAATACAAAAGGCCAGTTATGAAGTTTCAACTTTGCAAGGCCAATGGCGCCAAGTAGAGGATCAAATTAATTATCTAAAGGTTGGAAATGCTAAATTTGATGCAGAGCGGGAAGCTCTCGAGATGGAATTACGGGATTACGCAGGTGCAGAACTGATTAAAGCTTCCTTAAATGCGATCGAAGAACGCCTTCAAAAAACTCAAGCCAGCTTGCAGACTATAGGCTCGATTAATATGCGTGCCCTTGAAATTTATGATGAAATAAAGCAAGAATATGATCGTGTTCAGGAAAAGGTCACAACTCTTCAGAATGAAAAACTAGAGATAATGAAGATTATAGAAGAGATCGATAACAAGAAGAAACGTACTTTCATGAAAACGTTTAACCGAATTAATGAGTTGTTCAGCAGTAACTTCTCACGGCTTTCAACTAAAGGTCAGGCGTTCCTTGAAATAGAGAACCCAGAAGAGTTATTCTCCGGAGGCGTTCGCATAGTGATCCGTATGGCGAAAGGCAAATATTTTGACGTCACGTCTCTATCTGGAGGTGAACAGACTCTTGTCGCGCTTTCACTACTGTTCGCAATCCAAGAGTACAAACCGTACCACTTCTACATCTTTGACGAAATTGACGCCGCCTTGGATAAGCGTAACTCAGAACGCCTCTCGGCTTTACTGAAGCAGTATATGCGTTCAGGCCAGTATATCACGATAACCCACAATGATGCTATCATCTTAGATGCCAACGTGCTATACGGTGTAAGCATGCATGAAGGAGTATCAAAAATATTAAGCCTTGATTTAGGCGAAAAACAAAAACAGGAAGAAGTTTCTGTTCCTTACGAAGAAACTCCAGTTTCACCTAGCGAATAATATTTGCCCTTATTTTTTGCACGCTATAGAACTAACGCTATGTTAGAATAAAAAATGGAGAGATTGTTAATTAAAAAATAAAAAATAAAAAAATCGGCTTAGTAGTAGCTCTCTCCGAACTCTTCAGCCTTTTGTGGTTTTCTAGTTAGAAGTACAATAAGTACAACAACCAGAACAATAAAGATTACAGCAAGTACAACAGTCAAGACAACAGAAGGGCTAACCTTCATTGAACTGCCTTGAACTACTGCAGCAAGTGTTTCCTGGCTTACTAGCTGGCCTTCAGAATGTACATTTACAACGAAGTTGTAATTGCCTTCATCAGCAGCATTAGCTGTCAAATCGACAGTCTTGCTGGAACCAGCAGGTACTACGATCATTGATTGGTCTGCTGCAACGGTGATTCCCTTTGGAGCATCAACAATGATATCATAGACCTTTATCGTATTTCCAGAGTTAACAATCGTTACGCTGTACATGGCGTCTTCGCCAACAGCAAACGTCTTGCTTGTAACCGGCGAGATTACTCGATTTTCATCGCCTGCGCTTGATACAACAATGCGCTTAGTTTGTTTAGTGCTTGAATCCGTATTATAGGCTTCAAGTTGTATTGTATACAAACCAGCAGCTGCATTTGAAGGTATAGTTAGATATACTCTTCGTTGTACTGCATCGTCTCTGTTAGCGTCTGCATTGTCTTGAGGTGATAAGTCACCAAAGTAGACAGTGTTAGAAACGCCTAGTTCAGGGATAGATGCTCGCAGATAGGTATCTCGAGCGTATTCAAAGCCTCTGTTCTTCAATACCACGTCTAGAGCAAGGATTTTACCTGCTTGGACTTGGTCTTGACTATCAGCAGAAAGAATGTCTACAAAATAAGACTCTCTCTGGACTTCAAGCTTGATGACCTTAGTTTCGGAAGAATCTGTTTGAGTCTTGTCGTTTCCGTTCTCATCAGTAGAGAGGACACGCTTACCTTCAACAGTTATTTCCAATACCAGACCTTCACTTGGGTCAATGTTCGAAGGCATCTTAATGTTAACAAGCGCACTGTATTGTCCGCCTGCAATTACATTAAAACGACTTGAAGCTTCAGATAGACTGCTTGCGCCAATAAGACGAGCTATAACGCGTACATCTTTTGCATCGTGAGATGCATCAATGACAACACGTACAGGTACTGTCTCACCAGCAAAAACAGCAGCGGTTTGATCGCTGAAGTTTTCTATGCCGTTTACCGTAACCCTATTAATCGAAGCAAAAGCCGCGCTCGCTGAAGCAGTCATTACGATTGCTAGGAGGGCTAGTGCCACGAACGAAACCAAAAGTTTATGTGATTTCATGGTTTTAGGTATAAATTTAATTAAAAGTTCTACCAAAAGCGCATATATAAACTTTACGGTGACAACAATAAAGAGACTATTATAGAGTGATAAATATATAAAGCATTTATACTCCGGTATAGCTAGGTATACCATGACCACGACGACAATAAAGTTAGATAAAAAAACAAAGACTCGTTTAGATAAGCTTCGAGTGTACAAACGTGAGTCATACGATGAAATCGTTCAATCCATGTTAGATGTGCTTAATACGTGTCGTATTAGTCCTGAACGTGCCCGCGCAAAGCTCATTTTCCTTGATAGAACACGCAGAAGAAGCAAACTTAAAGGCCCAGCGAGTGTGCGATCTTCAGTCCCTGTACGCAGTCCTCAATCATACTCGGAGATTCATTAATAATGGTTATTTCCTTGTCTTTTGGCACGTTTTTCAGTAGCTGAGTCCATTCTTCTTTAGTTGTTGTTTTATGACTTTTTTCTCCTTTATCCCCATAAATAATGCCTGAAAAGTGCACATGCCATTCGCGCGAAGGGAACAATCTCTTAACTCTTTCATAGTCCACGTGTTTGTCTCGGGCAAGTATATGAGCAAAATCAATACAAAAATCGCAACCTGTTTCAGTAACTAGGGCGTTTATTTCTTCTAAACTCCCAAAAACGTTCACTTTTCCCATTGTTTCGGGTGCTAGCAGAACGTTTATCTTTTCCTTTTCAAGAACGCGTTTCATCTCTTTAACGCTTGTTCCAATAGTCTCGCTGCTAGTTGTTTTATCGTCTCCATAATAGCCTGGATGAAAAACAACTCTTTTTACTCCTAACCATTGACCCACACGACAGCACTCTAAAATACGTTCTTTACTTGCCTCGCGCTTGCTTTTTTCTGGTGAGTTGAGATTAACAAAATAAGAGGCATGAATGCTTAACGAGATGTCAAGCTCACGCGCCCTCTTTCCAATAGCCAGCGCATCTTCTTTTTTCTTGATATATGCCCCATAAGTAAATGCAATCTCGCACGCACGAAATCCCTTTGTATGGTACTGTTCAAGGGTTGCTATCGCGGTTTTCACAGGCCCAAGACCTGCCGGCCCAATTCTAATGCTCATACAATAAACTATAAAAAGAGATTAATAAACCTGCCATTCATGACACGATTTGGATTATTTAGTAGACAAGCAAAAGATATTGAATTAATGGGTCGAGAAATTTCCTATAAGGGTTTGTTTGCAAGATTCATCCAAGCAGATGGTCTTAAACCTAGATCAAAAGCAGAGGCTCTAGATGATTCTATGAACTTTCTTGAAGAATTCTGTCAGGAACATTGCGCTAACACAATATTCGATTTTAAGATGTGGTCAGTAGATGCCAAACAAGGTTATTCAACTTCTGGATATGTCGTTTTTGGCAAGGCTTATTGGCTTGCCGGAGTTTGATTGTTTGTGGCAAATAACTCATTCTTAACGGGTCCTAAATTGTCTATAACATATTTATGAAGTTTCTCAATTAGCAGTCCTTGAAGATCTTCTTTCAACAATCCATGACAGAGAGACATGTCTTTGTCAGGATACGCAACGACTCCAAGTGCGTATTTGCACGTCATGGAATGGCCTTCAAAATTAACGAGATCAAGATCTCCTTTTTTTGCCTGTAACAAAGTCACTTCAATTTCACACGTCGTTTTATCACGCTTCTTAATTTCATAATTCCATGATGCCTCTGGTTCTTCATTAAGGTAGGTCGCATGTGCACAGCTTGCCATATAGTTCTGGAAACATTCGTAGCTTTGACACGTTACTGGTCTAAAAGTAACATACAATGCAAAAACAGTAGCAATAGCAAGAAAGATGAAGAGTAAGATCATCACACTATCCTTTTTCATAGACCCAACAAGCAGATATTGTATTTAAATATAACTCGACGTCAAAGACGAGATAATGCGCCTTCGATAAGATGTGGCATTTCATTACGATCGATATCAAAAGCAAAGGTATGTCCTACTTCTGGTTTTCGAGAATGCCCTGTATGAGCAAGGACTCTCTCAACTCTTAAGATATAGCTCTCTCGATCTTGCTGAGTCTCTGCTCTAGCAACTGTGACAATTAAACTGCTTGCCCTATCAACATATCTAAGCCGTTCTCCGTTATTATAAATGGGTCTATTCATAATGTAAAACCCTCCAAGAAGATTTTATAAATCTTTAGTAAAAACTACAAGCTAATCAAATTAATCTTAGCGCCTTCAACATAAGAGAAGTTTCGTGCTCCCAGATACAGAACGCCTCGCTCTTCGCAAACACGAATAATGCTAGAAGTTGCAGATCCATCAATAACAACTGCAACAATAAGCTCTTCTGCGCGCTCAATGGCATTCATTACAGAGCTTTGTAAAACAGTTTTTACGACTTCAAGTCTTGTATTAAGGACTGCTGCTTTTTTGGTATCTTTTATCTCAGAATACACTTTTTTTATAGCTTGCTTTACTTCATCAGCAGAAGGCATTACTTCCTTGTGAGTCTCAACTTCATCGCCTCCGCGCTTAAGCTTGTAAAGAAATTCCTTTACAGGCATTCTTTTGCGTAGGGCCATGAGTATTTCTTTGCCCTCAAGTTCTTCAACCTCTTTTCCATCAGGTGCAACCGCAATATAGACAACGTTTGCATTAGATATGACGTTTTGAGCAATCAACTTACCGCCTCTGTCTCCATCCACGAACAAAGTTAATTCTTTTTCCTCTCCAAGTCGCGCAATATCCTTAGGTAATTTAGCACCAGTCATGCCAATCACGTTATATACGCGATTCTTGATTAAATTAACAACATCTGCTCTTCCTTCAACAACAATGACATCAGTTCCCGAGATATCTCCACATGGCAGCTTATCTTCTCCGTATTCTTGAATCTTAGCAACGCGTGATTCTTCACGAACGCTCTTCGCAATTCCAGAGCCTTCGTTATTTTCAAGTCCTTCCAGAAGTTTCTTAGCACGATCTACAATATAATCGCGTTTATTTCCTCTAACGTCTTCAATTTTACTAACTTCGATTTTAGCTTCAGTAGGCCCAATTCTGTCAATAGTTTCAAGGGTAGCTGCAATAATAGTTGTTTCAGACTTATCTAATGCACTTGGTAAACGTATTTCACCAACAGTCTTGCCATCTACCATATTCAAATCTACTTCGATTCGACCGATGCGTCCTTCTTTCTGTAATTCTCGCATCTCAAGCTCTGCACCTAGAAGCCCTTCAGTTTGACCAAAAATAGCGCCAATTACATCAGGTTTCTCAATAGGGCCTTCTGCATGAAAGCTAGCGTAAATCATGTATTTTATCGATACTGGACTTATTTTTGCCATAGTGTGTGTTTATTACTCTTCGAGAAAAGGACTTTCGTCGTAACCAGTCTTAAGGCTTTGTAGGCCAATAGTGAACGTGATAGTGATATCGAGTACTTCTCACAAGTGAGTGTAACTTCTAGAATGAGGCAACAGCATATTTAAACTTTTGCTATAAGCTCAGTCAGCTAATTCTTAAGAAAACTACTGGGAATAAAAATAAAAAAAGAAAAAATCAACTTACTCTTCTAGAGATTCTAGTCCTTCTGCAAGCTCGTCGAGGTCAGCATATTCATCTTCCTCGATGGCAAGCATAGTTTGCTCGCTATTTGTTTTATTACTTTTCGCCACCATCTTTTTTACAAACGTCAAGATACCGACGTCTATTTAAATATTTTCATACTAAAAAAACTAGTTTTTTAATGAGCAAACAAATATAAACTCGCCACGTTTACCATTCCCTGGCTTTCTAAAAGTAAAAATATTACATTCCCTCTTTAAGCTTGTAATAATCTCTAATATTCCCTAGTTTCTCGTAGAGAACAAGTAATTCTTTCTGAACATCTTTGCGTTCTTGAGGCGGCAATTCCAAAGTTAATAATTTTTCATAAGCTTTTTTAGCAAAACTTCTCTTATCTACTTTGACATAATTTCGTGCTTGTGTTAAATAATAATTTTTCATAACGCTTTTCAGTTCAGACTTTTCTCTTTCAGTTCCAAGAGCAAGAGCTTGAGCAAATACAAAGTCGGCCTCGGTGTAGCTGCTTCCGCGAATATACAATTCGACAGATTTCATATAATCGCCAATCTTAGATTTAAACGTCGTATTAATTTCAGCAGCATTTTTCATTAGCTTAGCTGCTTCGAGATACATCCCTTTCGACTCGTAAAGTTTAGACAAAGAAAGTAAAATAAATTTTCGAGTTTCAAAATCTAAACCCGATCCCAATGCGCGTTGCAAATAATCTATTTTTACATAATCGCCCATGGTTGCAAGCTTTGCTTCAACCTCTTGTTTTGTCCTCTCTTGTACTTTCATATGCTCTGAATATGTTTTATCTTTTTAAGCATTATGGTGCTATAGCTACTTTTGCTTTCACTGTTCCAGCGTTATCGCTTCTGCGTCTATGGATATAGCACTCATATAGTCCTCCAGCAAATCCGCCAACAAAGAAACAAGCTCCAGAAACAATGGCGTATCTTTTCACATTGGGCACATAAATTCCGCCTGTCCCTTTAGGTTCTTGAATTGATGATAATTGTACTGGTCCTCTATTTTCAGAAAAATAATACTTTCCGGATTCAATAAGTGACTCAACTGCAAGGCCTAGTCCTCCTAGAAAAACTGCAGAGCCAATTACAACTCCAAGCAAATCACGAGAAGTGCTTTCACGACTCATGGAGAACTAACAATAAAAGAGCTTTTAATTATTACTATAGTCAAGAAAATAAGAAATTAAATCTTCTTAGGAGTGATTTCAATGCAAACGCCTGCAGCAACAGTAGCTCCAGCGTCTCTGATAGCGAACTGCGCCATCTTAGGATTCTTTGCCTGTGTCTCAAGTACTAGGTTGCCAATAGGTTTGATTCGCACTTTAGCTAGATCTCCATTCTTCAAGAAGTCTGGACTTTTAGTATTTACGCCATCAGCGCCTGTCTTCTCGATAAGTTCGATAAACTGGCATGGCACTTGAGCGGTGTGAACGTGGAATACAGGAGTGTATCCTTTAGCAATAACTGTTGGGTGCGAAATAACTGCAATTTGAGCAACGAATTCTTCAGCAATAGTTGCAGGGCTTGCAGCGTCACATACAACGTCGCCTCGTGCAACGTCTTTCTTACCAATGCCTCGAATGTTTACACCAACGTTATCTCCTGCTTCAGCAGTAGGCATTTGTTCATGATGCATTTCAATAGTCTTAATTTCACCATGTACGCCGGTTCCAGATCGTCCAGGGATAATAACTACTTTCTGGTTAAGTTTCATAACTCCAGTTGCAATCTTTCCAACAGGAACAGTTCCGATACCGGTAATTTCATAAACGTCTTGTAAAGGCATACGCAACGGCAAGTTAGTCAATTTCTCAGGTTCATTGAATAAGTCTAGTTGTTCAAGAATGGTAGGTCCCTTATACCATGGCATGTTGGTTGATTTCTTAGCGACGTTATCACCCTTCCAACCAGAAGCTGCAATAAAGTTGATTGTGTCAGTCTTGAAACCAGCTTGCTTCAATACAGCAGTGATATCTGCCTTTGTCTTATTGTAAGCATCTTCTTTGTATTCAACAGAGTCCATCTTATTGATGATAACTGCAATTTGCTTAACGCCCATTGTCCTCAAGAGCCAAGCATGTTCTTTTGTCTGAGGTTGAGCTCCATCTTTAGCGGAGACAGTTAGGAAAGCACAATCTGCTTGTGATGCTCCAGTAATCATATTCTTGATAAAGTCTTTGTGACCAGGAGCGTCAATAATTGTAACTTCATACTTATTAGTCATAAGCTTCTGATAGGACAAGTCGATAGTAACTCCTCGTTCTCTTTCTTCTTTGAATTTGTCCATAATGAAAGCAAATTCAAAACCAACTTTACCCTTTTCTTGAGCTTCTTGTTTCAATTTATCAAGATCTTGCTGAGAAATTTTTCCAGAGTCAAACATAAGGCGCCCTATAGTTGTGGACTTCCCATGATCTACGTGTCCAACGAAGACAACGTTAATGACTGGTTTTTGTTTTGCCATGTTCTTATGAAGTAATGTGTGTAAAAAATCGGGCTATTTAAACTTGTCGGTTTTTCAGAAATTTTATTTATTCCTAAGACAAACACAACAGAACAGTTTCCATTTTTAATAAAACTTATTTTTTACCTACAATTATTAGCTGTAGATATTATTTTAAAGACGTTATCCCTGCTCAAAAGATGGAAAAGAGGGGTTCTGCACGACTGTTTCTTTTCAGCACAGTTATTGTTTTGGGTTTGGTTTTTCTTACAGTTTTAATTGTTTCTTATAATTCTCCGAATGAAATAGACTGTTTAAACGCACAAGCTAATCTATCCATAATTGATTCCCCTTATCTCTGTTATAATGCTGCAAAAGAAGAAAGTTCTTTTTCGTTAAATGTTCAAGACAAAATTGAAGGTGTTTCGATTACATTTGGCAACGGGCCGCTTGCTAAAACAGTTAAAGTAAAGCAAGGCGAGTCTCAACCGCAAGTACGTGGACTTAACAACAATTTCGGAGACCCTATTTCTTTCAAGGAAGGCCAGGTAAACACTTATGTTTACAAAGGTTCAACTGCTCAAAGCTTAAGTGTCTCTCCTATTGTAAATGGAAAGACATGCAGCGTTGTTGATACAAAAGTTCTTGATCCATGTAGCACAGATGTTTCTTCAGGCATCGTTGCTGGTGAAACCTCTTCAAACGCCTCAAACATTCAAGGCTCCTCACATGGCGGTGGAGGTGGTGGTTCAGGAGGAAGCGGTCCAAGTCCTCCTCCAAGTAATCAAGTTCCAATTGCTTTCTTCACGACTAATACGACTAACGGTACAGTACCCTTGAGTGTATTGTTCAATGCTTCTCTTTCTACCGATCCTGACGGAACGATTGTTGATTATACTTGGAACTTCGGCGACGGAACTATAGTGAATGGTACTAATAAAACAATTCAACATACATTTATTTTAGAAGGCGTTTATGATGTTGTTCTTACAGTTACTGATAATTCTGGAGCGTTGGATGATTACACTATTTCTATAGACACAACTAACAACGCAGTTCAATCAAACTGCGGAAATACGATAATTGACGCAGGAGAACAATGCGATGGAACCAATCTCAATGGTCAAAGCTGTACTACACTAGGACAGGGGTTCAATGGCGGAACGTTGAGCTGTATTGCATCGGGTCAAGCGAATGAGTGCCATTTCAATACAAGCTCGTGTATAAGTGCTCCTCCGATATGTGGTAATGGAATTATTCAGTCTGGCGAAATGTGCGACGATAATAACACGATTAACGGAGACGGATGTTCTTCAAGTTGTCAAATCGAAAGTAGTTACTCGTGCATGGGTCAACCAAGCACCTGCACCAACGCAACGCTTCCACTAAAGGCACAGATTATTATTCGGGAGGCCGATTGGATTACTGAAAGAAAAGCTTCCGGTGCCCCATTATCTTCTAGATATCTCGGTACAAATCAAACCAATTATTATACGCCTCTTCCAGTATTTTTTGAAGCTTGGAACTCAACGCCACAAGATAACATAGTGAACTACTCCTGGAACTTCGGCGATGGTTCTACACAACAATACGGGTTTAATGCTGCGCATGTTTATGAAACTCCAGGCACATACACGACCACTTTAACAATAAGTGATAAATATGGGAGATCTAATACTACATCAGTTTCAATTACTGCTTTTGCACCCAACGGTACAACGTATTATGTTGACTCTCAGGTTGGAGACGATAACTGTGACGGTAAAAGTCAAACTGTAGTGAACGGCGTTACCTGTCCTTGGCAAACAGCCACTAAAGCATTTAACGGCTTCAAGAACAACTTCTATCAACCTGGAGATCAAATCTTGTTTAAGAGAGGGCAGACCTTTGCAGCAAATGTTAGCCAAAACGGCAATAGTCATTGGACTTCTGGATGGGGTTACAGTTTTGGTGCGTATGGAACGGGAATTAAACCTATAATCAAAGCAGCTGGAAGCCCCAACGTCAACGGCAATTATACTCTTACTTTTGGCGGCATAGGGCTTGCATATATCTCATTTGTCGATTTAAGATTTGATTGCACATCTTCTACCGGAATCAAGACAGTATGCTATTCCAACGTAGCCGATAACCAGAACATGCTATTCTTACGAGACGATTTCTTTAACTCAGACCAAAGCTTACTGACTTCTGCAGTAGGTTCAAATCAAAGTGATCTTTTTATAATTGATTCGAACTTTTATAATTCAAGCGTGGTTCACACATTCATCCAAGGCAGACGTGTTGCTTTAATAAATAATCGCATAGATTTAGCTGGCAATCACTTGAATTATGAAAGCTATCTTGACAAGGCAGTTTTTATTGATAATATATTCACCAGACCTGCGTTTGGAAGAGCCGCCTTAAGAATCGATGGAGAATGGACCATATTCAATAATTTTGACGGACCATCAAACAATGTATATGTGGGTCACAATTTCTTAGGGGGATGGGTTGATCCTATCAACGGGTTTAATTGTAGCGGATGCGATCCTTTAGGCGCACACAACGGTGGCGGAAATAATTTCAATTATAATCTTATTAATATAGCTCCAAATAATTACGACGGCCAAAGTATACAAAATATAGTGTTTGAAAATAATATAGCTACAGAATCTCAGACGTTCATGAACATCGGAGATGCAGAAAATATCACGGTACGTAATAATGTGTTTAGGACTATTGATGATTCTGCCGCAGGAAGAATTGGAGTAGGCTCTGCTTTTGATTGCAAACCATCTAAAAACGTCAATATAGCTAACAATACAATTGTGGTCAATAGCAACTATAGTAATGCCTTTATAATTAATGATCAATTTTATTTAGGGACTACTTTCTGGTCTGGAAACTTTACTGCCCACCCTGGATGTGGCGCTCATCAATATCTAAGCCAAACGAGTCACGAAAATATCGCATACGAAAACAATTCTATTCTTGAACTCACATCACCGCGCACTTTGCTACTTTATGCCACGTTTAATAACACCAGACTTGCAATAAATGACTTATACAAAATTTACAATCTTTCTTTACGTAATAATTTGGTTTATTCTAATAATGATTCTAACATGTTTTATTATAATGGAACTTATTACAATGTTGCCTCTTGGAATTCTCAGTTTGGTACAGCAGCAGGTACATCAATAGGCGCGCCTAACGCTTACATTTCTCCAGGTCTTGTTATCTCGCCAATATTCCAGGACGGAGGCACTATTTCCATGTGGTTTGATTACATTAAGCCATTTAATGGGGTTAATGTGCAGCAGATTAAGCTGATGGTAAGGAAAGACGGCGGCGCTTGGACAGATGGAGGCTTAACTACCGCAGGCACAATGGGAACATACGGCCTCAAGGGAACGTTCGATTATACTCCTTCACAGGGAAGCGGCGAATATTACTTTGCGTTGCAAGTTCTAGGAAGTGATGGAAAATTATATCCAAGTCAAGTAGATCTACCAACCACACGAACTGTATATACTTCTGGTAGTAATCGCCCAGGAGACGGAGACTGCGGAGATGTAGGTTGTTCGCCGTTGAGCTCCCCATATAGTGCGCCTGCATGTGGCGATAATCGAATGGTCTGCATGTTTGATTCTTTCAGATCTGCAGGGTCTAAGTGGGCACGTCTTGTAGGATATGCTATCCAAGAATCAACCGGCGTCAGCGGGGAGAGAAGTCCGGCATCGTTCGTATTGTTTTTGTTAACTATGGTGTTGTTTGTTGTTGGGCTTATTATTCTAGTTAATTATATTCGTAAATAATT
>CAZRZR010000022.1:0-13165 GCA_964604715.1 Candidatus Woesearchaeota archaeon | reverse complement strand
AGGCTTCACCTTTTCGTATTGCTTGTAGAACTGGCTCATGTCAATCACCAAGTCTGGTGTTGCCCATATTCCATCTGGGCTGAATTCTCTTAGGATTGATGCAATATTGTCTCTGGCTCTTTTTTGTTCATCTTTACTTAAGTACATCAAAAGACCGGCGTTGACTACTGCGAGAGGTCTTTCCAAGAACGCGTCTGCATATGGTTTGACGGCCTCTCTGAAGCTTTTTCCATCTATTACATTTAGGGGAGTAAGATGATAATTAGGGGTGGGCGGCAATCCTCTTGATGCTTCTTCTGTTCTTATTGCACCGACGATCTCTTTCTTTATTTCTTGTAGACCGGGTAGATCTGTTTCAAGGTATAGTCGTGTAGAATCTTTCCGAGTGAAATCGAGTCCTCGCGGAGAAAGTCCTGATGCAAGCTCTAATACGTGAGGGTTTCCAGCCTCTTCAAGTACGTTGTTTATTGCAATATATCTTCCTTCTAGTATTGCTCTTAAGCCTGACATTCCTGGAAAACGCATTATCATTGCTCTGAACATGTTGCCTACAAAATCATCTCCTTCTCTTACAACGGTAGCATCATATCTTTTGAGATGATCCCATATCTCTCGTGCGTACGGGACGTCGGTTTCACGTCCAAGTCCTTTAGCACACATGACTGCAGTGTGACTTACTTTTTCATGATCTGTTCTATGTTCCATAGTTTTGGTAAAAATAGCCTATTTATAAACCTTACTAAATGTAACTACTGTAAAGTAACTCAATAATTTACGCAGCGCCCCAAGTTTCATGTTTTCTGCGCTTGATAGTAGCTATTTCTTGTAGAACTTGTAGTTCATCTGATGTAAGGAGGTCTTTATGTTTCTTGAATGCTTTAAACTGAAGTTCGGACATATCTGCGTAGAGGAACTGTGTGCTCCTAAGTTGGCGATCAAATGTAACGCCTGGCAAAGAGATCGCCAGTTCTGTACCTGGTTGGGCTTGTTCGACTGAAGATTTATCCATTTGCAATGCCTTGACATGTGCAACGTCTTCGCCATTTTCATCGATTAGAGGAATACGTGTTTTTACTTTTCCACCTATCACGCGGATTCCAAAAATTGCAGGATTAGAATTTCTGAATACGTACTGGGGCAAAATTTGGAGCTTGCAAATTGTTGCTAGGCCCATTAATTTTTCTTTTTCTATTTCTGCTTGAGTTTCTCTGCGCCATAGCTCAAGTTCTTCGATTAATCTATAGACTACTTCATTGGTAAATATTTGGATTTTTCCTTTTTCTAGATCTTCTTCAGGTTTAACGTTAAACCCAACAATGCATGCGTCGAGAGGATTAATTTCAAGATTCGCTTTTGCTGCAACTATGTCTGTTTTACTGATTGGCCCAATACCTGCCTTTACTACGTTAACATGGGCTTGCTTTAACAGAACTAGGAGTGCTTCTAGACTGCCTAGCGAGTCTGCTTTTACAATAATGCCTTGTTTGTCTAATACAAGTGTGTTGGCCAGTTCTTTCTTGAATTGTTTTTCTAATTCTTCGAAATTGTTTCGAATTAATTGGAACGGCATTCCAGGCAAAACGTTTTCTTTATCGGCAACCTTTATCCTTAACCCCGTAGCTGCAATCGCACGTTTTACTGTTTTATATTTGAATGATAGTGGTTGTATCTCTTCTATTGCTCTAATGGACGTACGTGTGGTCTTATCGAATCCTGCTATGGCTATTTCATCTCCTTCCTCTAACTTGCCGTCGTACATTATTGCTTCAATATGTTCAGTAGTCTTTTCCTTCTTTACTTCGAGTATAATCCCTTTTGCGTCCTCTCCAAGTTCGAGCTGTTTTGATAGAAACTTTTGGCATAAACCGCACAGTACGAATAATAGTTCTGAAATGCCTTGGTTGGTTTTTGCTGAACACGGTACGATGGCTAATTGTTTCTTAAAATCTGTGACTTCATAGTATAGTGCTGACTCGAGACCGTGAGATTGCAATGAACCTTGGAATGTCAGTAGTTGCGTGTCAAATTGCTCTCGCACAGAAATCGTTTGTAATTCTATCGCTTGTTGTATTGAGTCTCGTTTTTGCCAGCCAGAAATTGTGTCTATTTTATTTAGTGCGATGACGAACGGCGTCTTATTTGCCTTAAGTAACGAGATGACTTCTGCCGTCTGCGGCTTGATGCCTTCTTTAATGTCTACCACGAGTATCGCCAAATCCGCAAGTGCGCCGCCACGCTTTCTTAAATTGGTAAATGCTGCATGACCTGGAGTATCGATGAATAGGAAGCCCGGAATCGCGTTATCGACCTGATTCTTTGCAAGGAGAGGGCACATCTTTTGTATTTGTTCTAGGGGAAAACGCGTGAATGATATTTTTTGAGTTATTCCGCCTGCTTCTCCAGATTGAATGGTTGTACCTCTAAAGCAATCGAGCAATGACGTTTTGCCGTGGTCTACGTGACCTGCTACTGTGATTATTGGCGAGCGCAGTGTTTGTTGATTTGTCATATTCAACCGAAGAAAGGAGTTAATTAAAAGCTTTCTCTTAAGAGAAAGCTTTTCCGATTAGTGATTTTAATATAACTTTTTAGTAGTTACAAAAAGAAAGCTTTAAATAGTCTTATTAAATAAGACTTTCATGTATCACATAACATTTATTGCAACACCAACAAGAGAACAACCAGAACACTCAAATGAGGATGTGAATAGATACGAAGTTCGATATAGCCCAGCAAGAGGATTAGTTCAAGGAACTGGTGGTCCTACATTAGAGGGTTTATTGGTTGAGGCGGTTTGTGGATTAAGAGAACATCACACAGACAAAAATAGAGCAATAGACGTAACTCTTAAAGGTAATTTTCCAAAAAAATATAGTGATGAAATAAAAGAATTATTTGATTTATACGCAAAAGCCGAAGGTGTAAAAGTAGGGTATTCTTTTGAATAATTTTGCTAGATAAATATAAATATTCTTTATTATTCAATTAATTAGATAACCGAAAACTAATCAAGATGTCCTATGTGACTTGTTTTGGACATTATTGGTTGTCTGATTGTCATATATATTCGAGCACAGAATCGTTTTTAAAGCTTCAGATATCTTGTCTGATATGGCTTTTTGGGGTAAAAAGAAAAAAGGCGAAGGGGATGGAAAGGGCCTTGAGGAAAAAGTTTCAAAAGATAAAGGCTCAGATCCTAAGCCTTCTGCATCTCATCAGTCTGCGGCCCAACCTATTCTTCCTGTTGGAGATTCGTACGGTGTGGCACCTGCTGGAGAAAGCAACCCTGCTTCACCAGTATACTATCTTTTGCGAGGAAATAACTTAGAAGGAAAGATGGTAGATGTTGTTATCTTAACTCATCCTGCCCCTGGATTTACTTCAAAACGTGTTCCTGTTCCTAAAGATGTTTACGATGCTCTTAAGAAGACTCCTCGAGAAGGTTATCAGAAGGATGCCACATTAAGAGCTGTCTTGGGCGATGCCGCAGATAAATATTTTGAAATGGGAATGGTTCGAGAGTATTTCCCTGCAGACTTAGGTCGGAAATATGCTGATTGGGAGAAATTTACTCGTCCTTGGGCTCCTTCAAAGAAAAAATAATTATTGAACAATAACTCTGCCACTTCTTGAAGGATTCAAGTGATCGTGGTAATTCCAGCTTCCTGCTTCGTTAAAGGTGAATGTGTACTGTTCGTTCTCTGCAAGACCGCGGCATGCATCGAATATATTTTTCTCTTCGGGTGTGCCGCACTTTTGGACTCCTGAGCCTGGATAAATTGTATGTGTAGGGTGAGCTGCGGATGCTGGCCAGGATGGAGATGAATATTTGTTTACCCACGTTACGCTGTCTCCTTTTGAAATAGTGAACGTTTTAGGTACGAAACCTGTGGATGTAATCTCGACAATATGTGTTGTGCCAGGTATTGAAGAATCTGTATCTTGCGATTGTTGCGTTGATGGTGTGCGCGAAGGGAATGCGAAAATAATTATTGTAATAACAAGGACTATGGCGATAGCAATGCCGATCCATAGCATCTTGCTAGTGCCTTTTTTCATCTGTTCACTAATAGATGCAGTTATTTAAATGTAGCTAGAACTTGAGCTTTAAAGTAAAAGAGAGTTATTTTAACTAAATGAGGAGATGAACTGTTATTTACAAATGTTAGAAGGTGCTAGACGCGTAGTTTCTATTTATCTGCTAATTTCCAAAGTGTGTTAAAATAGTGTAGAAAGGAGTCTCTAATTCTCTTATTATTTATTAGAATAGCAATCGGATTCTTTTCTAATAGTATGAGAATTGCATAGTTATTAGTTATTCCTATTTGGAATGGCCCAGGAACAGCAGAGTATTTTATGGTCCATTTGTTTTTACCGTATTCTTTTAGATAATTTTCTGCTTCCTTTTTCATCTTAATATCATGAATAGCTTGAACCCTCACTTTCTTTTCATCCAGCATTTTATCGTTTTTTGAAAAAATGTCATTTGCCTTTTCAATATCTTCTCCCGGGCTCGCTCCTAAAATATAATAAATATCGCCTTTGTCGAGATCATCATCCGCGATAAGAAGCACGTTTTTTAGACCATTCCAATCACGAAAAAGCTGAACTTCCGTAAGAAAATCATCAGTCTTTGGAAATAGTTTGTTTACTTGCTTCTGAAATTCTATCTTCTGATGCTGAATCTCCTTTATTTTATCATCGAATAGAGATTTAATGTTTGAGGGATGGACTGGAACGTAATGGTTGACCTTATCTTCTATAAACGAAGTTACTAGTCCTTTCTTAATTAGTCTATCCAGCACTTCATATACCTTGGACGAAAGAATGCCTGATTCTTTGACAATCGGGGTCTTCGTTCCTTTTTTTATCTTAAGTAGGGCTTCATACACCTTAGTTTCATTCTGAGACAGCTCAAAGATATCGAATAGTTCTTTCACAGTAGTCCCAAAGAGGGACACCTTTATTTAAATATTGTGTTTCGGCGCAAGAATTATGGAAAATAATCAAAAGTATGTTCGAAAAAGACTTCAGTTACTTGAAAGTTTAAGAGATATTTATGAGGCTAAAACTTTTCAAAATACGCTTCTTTTAGTCTGCCATCATGTACTTGAAAGCAACCTGATATTGTTAGATTATATAGTAAATGCCGGAATAAATCCCCAAAACGTCTTTGTTATTGGTAAATCCTACTCTACAAGTCCCAAAATAATAAAACAATATGAAGACTTAGGGGTTAAGGTTGATGAAAATAGTCTAGCTTTTGATAGTCATATGTCATTTGATGAGCAGTTCAAAAAATATGTTCGTACTTTTCTATACCATTTAGACAAAGATAAAATTAAAAAATATGATAAAATCCTTATTATGGATGATGGCGGAGAACTATTATCTCAAGTGAATGAATTTTTCAAGAACGATAAAAGAGTTGTGGGGGTTGAACAAACTGCATCAGGTTATCATAGACTTAGTAGATTAGACTTGAATTTTCCCATAATCAGCGTTGCAACATCAAAAGCCAAATTAGAACATGAATCGCCTATGATTGCAGAAGAGGTGGTAAAGAAATTATACAAAAGGATTAATCAAATGGACAAAAAGGTGAAGAAAGTCCTGGTTATTGGGAATGGCCCAATAGGTTCAAACATCGCTACTCTTTTGAGAGAAGATTACGAAGTAGTTGTTTATGATAAGGTGGCCGAAAGAACTGAATTATCTGAAGTTGAGTTTAATAAAATTCTACCAGAGTGCGATATTATAATTGGGTGCTCGGGGCAAGCTTCAATCATAGAAACACATTATCCGTATCTAAAAAAAGACGTTCTTTTAGTTAGTGCATCATCTTCTGATAGAGAATTTGAAAGTCATAAAATAAGGAAGATTCATGAAAAAACATCTAATACGCATAAAGATTTTTACACAGGCAAAGTTGTTCTGATGAATGGGGGATTTCCTCTAAATTTTGATGGAGATAAGTTGAGCGTTCCTTTGGAAAAGATTCAATTGACTGAGGCGTTGATGTTTGCAGCCGCTATTCAGGCAGTTCAAGGTTACCATAATAATGGGTTGCTTGAACTAAATTCTAAAGTGCAAGAAAAGTTAATAAAAAATTTTTATAGTGAAAATAAATCTCTTTAACTTTGCAGCTCGCTAGAACTCTAATTCGTCAAGGTTTTCTTGAACGTGCTTCTTTGCAGGTGCTTTTGTATCTTGTTTGAATGATGCTTGGGCTTCTCCCGATTCTTTCAGGTCGTTTTCATCTATCGAGTTGATAGCTTTCTTGAAAATATGAAATTTGTCTGCTGGAATACGAGTGCCTGCCTTAGTGAAGCCTGTGTATCTTTCAGACTTGACGAATTCACGAATTGTTAGGCCTTTCTTACCATTAAAGTCGTCAATGCGTATTACAATGTCTGTTTCTGGATTTTTTGCTATTCTATCGATGTCTTTTTCCATGTGTTTTGAAGCTGAGAAGGTTATAAAAACATATGGGTGCTGATTATCAAATGAGGTCGCTTTCTATAGGTCACGTTAAGTTGAAAAACCAACTGCTTCTTGCTCCCATGGTAGATGTGACAGATTTACCTTATAGAATTGTTTCTAGGCGAGCAGGTGCTGCAATGGCTTACACCGAAATGTTAAACATTGGAGCAATTGTACATACTAATAGAAAGACACAGAATATGATGAAAACAGATGACGAAGGTTCTCCATTAGGGGTGCAGATTACTGCACCAAAGGTTTCAGATTTCAAACAGGTTGTGCCGTACTTGAAAAAATTTGATATTGTTGATATTAACTGTGGTTGTCCTTCAATACGAATTATGGATAACGCTTCTGGAAGTTATTTGTTGAAAAATCCTTTAAAGATTGCGCGGTACGTGCAGGTATTGAAGGCTGCAGGTTATACTACAACTGCTAAAATCAGATTGGGTTTCAAGAAGAATAACGTGCTGCGTATTGCAAGGGCGGTTGAAAAAGCAGGCGCTGATGCGCTGACTCTTCATGCACGCATGTCTTATCATAGTTATAAGACGCCTGCAGATTGGAAATGGATTGAACATGTGAAGAAAAATGTTGGTATTCCCGTTATTGGTAATGGCGATGTTATTAATGGTGAGACTGCTGCCACTATGTTAGATTGCGCAGACGGGGTTATGATTGCTCGTGCAGCTATTGGAGACCCTCTTATCTTTTCAAGAATTTTACATTATTTGAAAACTGGAAAAGAGCAAGAGTTTGATTATAGGGCTAACTTACAGCAGTTTCTTGAATACTTGGAATTGGCCGAGAAATATGATGTTGTTGAATTGCCTCGAGTAAGGTCTCTTGGAGGTAATTTTCTAAGAGGATTTAATGGGGCGGCTAAAGCTCGGGGAGAGTTTATGCGTTTAAAGAATGTGGGGGAAATGAGGGTTTTTGTTCAGAAACTCTTATAATCTTCATTTTTCTTTATGTTGAATGGAATTGTATTTGTATAATACTTTAACGCGAAAGAAAGAGGTTTTCAAGCCGATTAAGAAGGGACAGGTTGGGTTATACACCTGTGGGCCGACTGTGTATTGGTACGCCACTATTGGTAATTTTAGGACGTATATTTTTTCTGATATCTTGAGACGTGTTTTAGAGTATGATGGTCTTGAGGTGAAACACGTGATGAATGTTACAGACGTAGGGCACTTGACAAGCGACAGTGATACGGGCAAAGATAAAATGGAAGAAGCCGCTGCGAAGGAACATAAAACTGCTCAACAGTTGGCTGATTTTTATCTGCGAGTTTTTAAGGAAGATATGCAGAAATTACATATTCTATCGCCAGAGGTATGGCCAAAGGCAACCGAACATATTAAGGAACAGATTGAGTTGATTAAAAAATTGGAGAAAAGAGGGTTTACTTATGAGACAAGTGATGGGGTATATTTTGACAGTTCTAAGTTTCCTAATTATAGTAAACTAGCGCGATTGAATGTAGAAGGTCTAGAGAAAGGTAAACGCGTTTCTTCTGGTGAGAAAAAACATAAGACTGACTTTGCGCTATGGAAGTTTTCTGAGAAGCCTGGAATGAGGCAACAAGAATGGCCAAGTCCTTGGGGCATAGGTTATCCTGGATGGCATATCGAATGTTCTGCTATGTCTATGAAGTATCTTGGAGAGTCGTTTGATATTCATACGGGCGGAGAGGATCATGTGCCTGTGCACCATACTAACGAGATAGCTCAAAGTGAAGCAGCAACAGGGAAGAAGTTCGTTAATTATTGGTTACATGGTTCTTTCCTAACTTTTAAAGGTGAAAAAGTTTCTAAATCGAAAGGAGGGTTATATACGATTTCTGAATTAGAAGAAAAAGGGTATAGACCTGAACATTATAGGTACATGTGTTTGTTAACACACTATAGAAAAAAACTTGATTTTTCTCTTGAACATTTGGATGCTGCAAAGGCTGCGTTTAATAGATTGATTGAGAAATACTTTGCGCTTGGATCTCAAGTTGTACCTCAGTCTGCGATGCGAGTTCAGTCGGACGAATACAAAGATTATCTTGAACGTTTTTCTGAAGCAATCAATGATGATTTGAATATGCCCAAAGCAGTGCAGATTATGTGGAAGATGTTGGACGATGAGATCAAAGCTTCTGAAAAATCTGAGTTGCTTGCGAAGTTTGACTCTGTGTTTGGTTTAGATTTATATCATTTTCAAAGACATGAAATTAGTGTGCCTCTTGACATAGAAACTTTAGTTGATGAACGTGAGAGTGCGCGAAAAAATAAGGATTGGAAACTTGCTGATAAACTACGAGAAAAAATACATAAGAAAGGATTTGAAGTTGAAGATAGCGTTAACGGCCCGAAAGTTAAGAAGATTTAATTTTTTCCTGCAAGCTTGTGTTTGGCTTTAATTTTCTCGAACCACTCATTTGAGAGAGGTTTTGGATTTGGAGAGGATTCTACGGTTTGAGTTTCTGGTGATATGTGCTTACTATTTCCTGCGTTATAATATACAACTAATGGGGCACCTATTCCGCTTTTAAGAGGAGACTCTACAGGCCAATAGTTTGAAGGAATTCCTCTCTTTACACGTGCAGGCATTTCGGCTTCATCTTCTGCTGGACCCACACGCACTGTGAAGCTTTCGTCTGAAAGCTGAGGCGCTGCAGTGTCTACGCTTAATATGTAAGCAAGGGTTTTTTCCATATTAAAGTGGCGTTGAGGCTCTTCTCGCATTAATTCGTATTCTTGTGCTATTCTTTTTGTGGCTTTGTCTAGGCGATTAGCAAAAATAGTTGCTTTCTCAGATGCTTGCGAGAACCACTCAGATAATTGGTGTTCTAAGCTTTTTTGATTGGTTACACTCTTTACTGATTTAACTTGGTCTGCTCTAGCTACTTGTTTTTCAGGCAATTTAGCCTGAGAAGAGCCTTTTGAGCTAGTCATGGATGCAAGATTGAATCCAGCAGGTAATTCCATGTCTACATTCTGGGATATATATTCTCTAGTTGTTGACGAATCTGCAACGATTGGGGTTGCCCTTGTTGGTGTAACTGTACTTTGTGTGATAACTGGTTGTTTGTATAAATTATATTCATGTGTGACCCAAGCTCCTAGTCCTGCTAACCCGATTATTCCAGCTGCAATAGCTGATTTGATAGGGTTTCTTCTTATTTTTCTTGCCAGTCGTGCACTTAGTGAGGTTGAAGGTAAACTGTTTTCTGCATACATACTTGCTAATTGTGATGCTGTATTTATTCTTCGCTCTTGAATGTGCGCAGGTATTGAGCCGAATGGAATCTGGGGTCTAGGAGAGTAAGGAACTTTATCTGCTGTGATAGGGCTTCTTACATGAGGATATTTTACTCCAGGTCTTTCTTCAGTGTAATGGGTTGATGCCTCGTTATTAGGTTTGGAGACTGTCGCCTCTAGTTGGGAACGTTTTGAAGATGCGATTTGTCCCTCAAGTCTTGCTTCTTGATCTTCTATCTTATGAAGGTAGATTCTTGCATATACCATTCCTTCTGCGTTTTCTCTAAGATATCGATTTTTTGCAATCATCTTCATGGTTCGTGCTTTTTCTTCGCGCAAACCTTCTAGGCCTTCTACTCCTTCTACCTTTGCCCAGACTTCATCATAAAGCTTGCCTAATTTTTGAGAATCGTTGTTATACTTTGCGAATTTGAAAGATTTTTCATTTCTTAATTTATCAGCCTGTTCAGTATGTCTATTAAAAGATGTAGGTCCGCCGTACCAACTATAATTCTTTGCCATGTATAAACGCCCTTCTAGGGCTTTATAAAGCTTTACCTTGCCTCTTTAGAAAAAGAGTAATAAAAAAATAAAAAATTCTGTGCGATCTTACATCTCTTCTGAATTACCTTCAGAATTTTGAGATGAGTGATTTGGTCCGCCGCCCATGCTTCGTCCGTTTCGCTTAGCGAAACAGTCTCTGCAGTAAACTGGTGTACCTTGTCGTGGTTTGAAAGGAACTTCTCCTTCCTTGCCACACTCGCTGCACGTTATTTTGTGCATTTCACGTGGTCCGAAATCTCGTCTGAATCCGCCGCCTCCGCCGCCTCGGTTAAAACCTCCGCCGCCGCCTCCGCGTCTGAATCCGCCGCCTCCGCGACCGCCTTCTCCATATGCCATTGTCTTATACTTGCCTCCTTTCACACGATAAACATAAACTTAAAATCATTACTTATTAACTAGAAATCTTGACTTTTCTTATCCTTCATTCTACCTATTGAAATAGTCATTTCTAGAAGGTATTTAAAGCTTGTGATGGTGTAATCTTAATGGTTCTATGGTTTTTCCTTGGCTTTATTTTCTAAATTGATTATCTCTCTTACGCCTTCCATAGATATTACTCTCCCAAAATCTCCATCATGTGAATTTCTTAAAACTAAAGGCCTGTGATGAATAACTGATTCTATGACATACTCCCACGAGCATCCTGGTTTTCCTTGATCTGGTACGATTTGGTCTTGTCCTCCGGCCTTTCCTGGCCTTACATGATATCTTTTAATTTCATCAGTATTCAGTTCGACACTCGATCCATGGTGATACTCTATTCTTATATTAGTCATTTCTTTAACTTTTTTCTGTAATTTATAAATCTTTATAACTCTTGATGTTTTTGATATCTCATGGTTCTAGAGGTGGCGTTAGTTGCAGCAGTCGTTGCGATGGTTGCATGGGGAATTGGGGATTTTTTGATACAACGAAGTGTGCGAAAGATTGGAGATGTTGAAACGCTTGCCATTATTGGCGTTTTTGGAAGTTTAGCGCTTGCACCATGGGGCATTCGGTTTTTTATTGATAGCTGGGAATTTTCTATCTTTTTTGGTCTGGTTGCGTTTGGTTTATTTTTCTTTATTAAAAGCCTCGTGAATTTTGAGGCTCTTCGCGTTGGCAAGCTATCTGTGGTTGAGATTATCTGCGAGGTAGAATTGCCTATTGCAGTACTACTGGGGTTTGTATTGTTGAACGAGCATGTTACACATCTCCAAATTGTGCTAATTGCCGCAGTGTTTGTTGGTGTGCTGTTGATGGCGCTTAAAGAGCCGTTGCGCCCTAAGCATTTGATTGAGAAAGGGGCATTGCTTGCATTAATTACTGCTATTTTCTTTGGGTTAACTGATTATCTTGCAGCGTACTTTGCACGAGCGACGTCACCTATTGCAGTAGTTTGGTTGCCGTGGGTTGTCTTTACTATTGTTGCGTTAGCAGTTGTTGCGAAACGTAAGAATAGTGGTTCTTTTATCAAGCACGTTGTAAAAAATAGGAAGTTAGTTTTATGGATGGCTTTTCTTGATGTTGGTGCCTGGGTATTGTATGCTTTTGCATTATTGCGATACAAGCTTGCAATCATTACCGCAATAACTGAAAGTTATGTGGCTGTCGCCCTTATTCTCGGGCTTTGGATTAATAAAGAACGAATTAAAATTCACCAATTTGTTGGAGCAGTCGTTGCGTTTATTTCGAGTATCGTGCTTGTGACTATTTCCTAGATTGCATTTCATTTTATCACCTATATGTTTATAAATCATTTTCATATTCTTGGTATATGAAAAGTGGTGTTTTCAGTTTTGCTTTGTTTGCATTCGTATTTTTTCTTGCGTTAAGCGTTTCTCATATTCCTTCTGCAAGTGCGTATGTTGTTGACTTTACTCTTGATGGTGATTCCTACATGTGCGGTAGCGTCGTGCATGGCGTAATGAGAACAGGTCATTATTCTAATGAAGTTAAAGATGATAATAGAACGTTTACGTTTCATCTATCTCCTCCTGGTCCTGTAAATCCTAATGCGGAACTTTCTTGCACTATTAGAGCAGACGGATTTATGCTTACTCGATGTAACGGATTTGGAGATGGCTTGAGACAGATTAAAATTACTAAAGTAGGAACGGCACGGGCTATCTCTCATGAGGTTTCTCAAGATGAGGATTCTTCTGGAATTGAAGGCACGACTGTTGATCCTTATGGGGATTGGTCCCATACTGATTACGGTAATCATAACATTCCTATAGGCGATGGTACTTACGATGTTTGGATTGACACGGGCGTCTATGTGGACGATGCAACTGGAACGTGTTCTTTGGGAACATATGGTATTTTCGTTGATGCATATGCTAATGAAGAGCATTGGATTTCATCCTATCGTGCTTATGAGGTTTTTTCTGTTGCTAATCTTACGGATAATACGGCTGGAACTGAATCAATAGATACGCAATCTGATACAACTTCGAACCAAGGGGGAAGCCATGGCGGAAGTAAGAAATCATCACAGACTGGTTCTGGAAGTTCCTCGAGTTCATCCATATCTCTTTCTTATCCTAAATCTGCTTCTACTGAAACAACAGAATCTATCACAGTTCCTGGTACAAGTAGTGCTGCAACGATTGTTGATGGCAAGTCCTGGGGTTTGAGTGCATTCTTACTTGTGATGATTCTTGGCATCATGGTTGCGATTTTCGTACGAACACGTGCAAAATTCTAACTCAGTGTCGTAAGCTTTAAATATAATTTATTCTTCAACGTGAGATGGTGATGGAAGGTTTACTTCTTGCTGCTGTTTTAGGCGGTATTGGTGGCTTGACGCGAGGGGTTGTCGGTCTTCTTAAAGCATTATCGTTACGCAGACGTATTATTTGGGGATATTATTGCATTACTGT
>CAZRZR010000021.1:0-13784 GCA_964604715.1 Candidatus Woesearchaeota archaeon | reverse complement strand
TATGAATGTATGGCTGAGAAGCACTAGGGGAGCTATAATCCCTCCTGCTATTAATCCTGCGAGACCTCCACCTAATGAACTCGCTATCGGATGACTATCTGAGAGCGCATATCCTGTTCCAGCACCAGCGATGGCCCCTAGTAGACTGCCTGCAACAGGTGCAGCGACCATTAAAGAGAAACCATATCCTACAGGAGTATTAAGCAATTCAGATACTCCTGCAAGACGCGCAGCTTCAGAATGACGTGAGAAAGCATCTTCTACTGCAGTGTCCATCTGAAAAGGAATATGGTTCTCTCTTGCCCAAGAGCAATAGCGTTCCATAAGACGACTACATTCTCTCTCGTAGCGTATACGTCTAGTAGTACTGTTAGTTTTCATAAAAATCCCACCCTTAAAGGCTATTTAAAGATTTTTCTTGTTTGGACCTATCCTGCGAGACCTCGTTCTCGCTTCAGCGAGATAGTTTTAAATACGCCTCTTTGCTGTTTTTGCTATGGACGATAAGAAATCGAATCTTGGAAGCCATATTTCTAACAACGATAAGTACGTACCTCAAAGCCCATTGCCTATGCCTACGGAAACGTCTAAGGACGCGGAAAAGATGCAGAAAGAACTTGACGACTTCAAGAAGAAAGTCGTTAAGAAATTCCCATTTACTGTTGCTTTGAGCATGTTGCCTGCTCAATCCTTTAAGCTTTTTGAAGAAGATGAAGGAATGCTTCCTGAAGAAATAGCTCGCAAGCCCCTACATTTATTGTTTATTATACCTGAAGATGAATATAAAAATATTCAGAAGAAGATAAAGCCAGAGATTGTTAAAATTATACAAGAAAGTAAACAGAACGTCTGGGTACATATTAAGACTCCAGTTGATGTATGGAATTATGGTTTAGATAGTAAGTTTGATTTAGTTGATGCAGTTTCTAGCTCTTATCCTTTGTATGATAAGGGATTTTTAGGTGCCTTGCGTGTGGCTAATATTCACAAGACGTTAGTTTTGCGTAAGTTTGAGAAATATGTTGCTAGTTACGTTATCGGTGGAAGTCTTGCGCGAGGTACTGCAGATAAAGAGAGCGATGTTGATACGTTTGTCGTTATTGATGATACAGATGTTAAGAAAATGCCTCGTTTGCAATTACTGGAGAAGCTGAGAGGATTTATTTACGATTATATTCGCGAGGCAAATGCACTTGCAGGTGTAAAAAATATTTTGAATGTTCAAGTTTATTTATTGACTGACTTCTGGCAGTCTGTTAAAGATGCAACGCCTGTTATCTTTACGTTTATTCGTGATGGTGTGCCAATGTATGACCGTGGAACGTTCTTGCCATGGAAGCTCTTATTGAAGATGGGTAAGATTAAGCCAAGCCCTGAAGCAGTTGACACGTTTATGAAATATGGCGATCAAAATGAAAGTCTTGTTAAACGACGACTGATGGATGCAATGATCGATATTTATTGGGGAGTCATTACGCCAACGCAAGCGCTGATGATGTTAGCTGGTCATGCACCGCCTGTTCCTAAGACGATGGTGCAAGAAGTAAAACAAGTATTTATTGATAAGGAAAAAATCATGGGCATGAAGGAACTCAAGATTCTTGAGAAAGTCGTTAAGATGTACAAAGATTATGAACATGGCAAGCTAACGAGCGTTAGTGGCGAAGAAATAGATACGTTACTTAAGGAAAGCAAACATTACGATACTAAACTGAAAGAACTTCGCAAGAAACTTGAAACGAGAATGATTGAACATACTGCTGAAGCAGTTCATAAAGAAGTATTTGAATTACTAACGTCTTTATTCGGAACCAAGGCAAAAAATGGATTAATTAGTTCGTTTGAAACTAATCTTGTAAAGCAAGGAAAAATGCAAAAACGATTTTTACCTGTTTTGAAAGAAGTTTCTAAATTAGACGATAAGAAGTTCGTGAAGAAACTTGATCAAAACTCAATAGACGTTATACGACGCGATTCTGGAGATTTGATTAATGCACTTGTTGAGTTTGCTCAGCGAAAGGAGATCGCAGCGATAGAAAAAGGCATTTTCAAAGTAAGTTATGGTGAAAAGTTTGCTGAGCTAGTGTTGACAGATGCAGGCGTATTCTTTATTGACCAAGGGGCTGTAAAGAAAGTTACCTCGAGTGGTCTGCACGCATCAAAGCCTGAAGAGTTAGATGAGGCGATGAAAACTATTAAAGATAGAAAGGCACTCAAGCTTAGCTGGCATGTTTTAGAAAGCTTGAAAAAAGCTATTGGCGATTTTGAGATTGTTAATTAGATACTTTGTCTTAGAAATCAAGGTTTTCTAAAGCTTAAAAAACGGTTTACGTTTTTTAGGCCTCACGAATCATGATTCGTAAAGCTTTAAAAACCCTAACTTCTAAAGCTCGATATGAAAGGCATTGTAGTACAGTTCAGACGAGGACGTCATGTTATTCACTTGCGACATTACTTGCTAGACTTAGGATTTACTACACGAGAGGAAGCTAAGAAAGCTGCCGGAAAGCATGTTGAATGGAAAAGCCCTGCAGGTAAAGTGATTATGGGTACAATAAGCGATGCTCACGGTAACAAAGGCCTTGTTCGCGCTATTTTTGAAAAGGGATTACCTGGACAAGCTATGACAACTACTGTTGAAGTTAAAGAACACGCTAAGGAGAGTAAGAAGTGATGAGAAATAGATATATTCACCAAAAAGCCCATGATCCGGTTAAGGTAGGAAGAGGACAATTTGTCCAGACAGTCACCCCAAAGCCTTCATCGTTAGTTTATTTGGCTGCAGGTTATGGAAACCCAAGTGGATTTGTTCCTGTGAATCATGCAGACTTAGAACCTCGATTTGTTTATGAGGCGAGAGTAGGCGTAGTAAACGATGGCAAAGTTACAGAAGTTGTGGGGCAGAGATATGGCCCCCTTGCTATTGAAACTCTTATTGCAGCAGCCATGCCTCAATTAGAACAAGGGCAAGGATTATGTCTTCGTGTAGCTGGTTTGAAGAAGACGAGAGATGCAAGAAAAATTTCAAGCGTGGCAAGAAGAAAAAATGCAGGAGTATTAGATTAATGGCATTACGAAAAGCACTTACGTACTCAAAGAAATATGCACGACCATACACACGAGTTTCACGAGCGAAGGCGCAGGCGTATATCAAAGTCGTTCCTAATAACAAAGTCGTTAAATATAGCGTTGGTAACTTGAAAGCATACCAAGAAGGCAAGTTTAATTTTATCTTGAGACTTGTTGCTGAAGAACCATGTCAAATACGTGACAATGCACTTGAGGCTTCACGTCAACTGTTGACTAAAGAACTTGATGAGAAACTACCTGCAAATTATTTCCTTGAATTGAAAGTACACCCGCATCATATTCAACGAAACAACAAGGCAGCTGCAGGGGCAGGAGCTGACAGACTTTCGAGCGGTATGAGCCGTGCATTTGGAACTATTGAAGGCCGTGCAGGTATTGTCCGCGCTGGTCAAGACGTGTTTGTAATTCATTGTGACAGCGAAAGTGCTGCTCGGGTTGTTCGTGAAGCTCTTAGAATGACCAAGTCAAAATTACCTTGTAGTACTGGAACCAAATTTGAAAAATTAACATCTGTAAAAGCTTAAACAGAATAGATTTTTAAACGATCAGAGGTTAGAGGCTTAATGTCTACGACGAGAAAAGAGGCACGTAATTCTAAATACGACATTAATTATCGCTATAATTTGAAGACTTATTTTTCTTTTGTCAAAAAGCATCCTGGACTACTCACAATAAGTATTGTTGCCGTTATTCTTGTAGAAATTCTTGCATCTGCAGATCGATTTTTGTTTAAGGAAATTATTGACAAAGGAACTGCTTTCTCAAGTAGCGCGATATCGCGAGAAGTCTTTATGGCTTTCCTTGTTGCTCTTGCCTTTCTATATATCGGAATTAGTATTGGTCGTGTTGTTTCTCGATGGATGAGAACCCATTTACTTAACAGACTTCATGCTATCTTAGAGCGTGACTTGAAACAACGCTATTTCAATCATATTGTAGGCCTTTCTCATGGATTTCACACAACGCATAAAACAGGTTCGTTCATTTCACGAATTGGTCGCGGAGCATCAGCAATGGATCGAATGACTGAATTCTTCATGATAAACGTTCTGCCACTTATAGTACAGTTCATTATTGTTGTAGTCTCCGTGAGTTATTTTGATAAGTCGACAGTGATTGTTATTGTCGCCATGTCTGCGGTATTTATTGCATACAGTAGCATCTTACAAAAATTACAGAAACCTGCAACTATTGCGAACAATCAAGCAGAAGACACAGAGAAAGGCAACCTCGCAGACTTTTTCACTAATATTGATTCAATTAAGTACTTTGGAAGGGAGCAGTATATCGGTCAACGCTATCAGGCACTAATTAGTAAGACACATGACACAGACGTTAAACGAGCAGATTATCAAAGATGGATGCGATCAGGACATATGTTTGTGCTCGCTCTTGGCACGTTCTTGGTTTTCTACTTTCCCTTACAAGGATTTGTAGAAGGAAAGATAACACTTGGTACGATTGCATTGATTTATGCACTCTACGGGGGCCTGATGCCTTACTTAGGATTCTTTGTAGACGGCTTGAGAGGGTTTTATCGCTCTATGGAAGACTTTAATGATTTATTCGAATATGGTAAAATTGAAAACGACATTAAAGATAAACCACAAGCAGCTGATTTAGATATCCGTGAAGGAAATATTGAATTTAGAAATGTTGATTTCAGCTACCAAAAAAGAAAAATCCTTAAGAATTTTAGCTTGAAGATCCCTAAGGATAAGAAGATCGCGCTTGTAGGACACTCAGGGTCGGGTAAGACGACGCTTGTCAAATTACTGTATCGCCTGTATGATGTTGACAAAGGAGAGATACTTATTGATGGAAAAGACGTGAAGGAATTTAAACAGCAGTCTCTGCGTTCTGAATTAAGTATTGTACCTCAAGAATGCGTGTTGTTTGATGATACTATTTATAACAATATTGCATTTTCCAATCCGAACGCTTCGAAAGCTGAAGTGTGGAAAGCGATACGATTTGCACAGCTTGATAAAATTATTGCGATGTTTCCACATAAAGAGAACACGATTGTTGGTGAGCGAGGCGTTAGATTGTCTGGCGGAGAGAAGCAACGTGTGTCTATTGCTAGAGCATTGTTGGCAAATAAGAAAGTCCTTGTTTTAGATGAGGCTACATCATCACTTGATTCACAAACTGAACACGATATTCAGCAAGACTTGCAGAAACTGATGAAAGGCAAAACAAGCATCATCATTGCTCATAGACTATCTACTATTATGGGGGCAGACTTGATAGTAGTGCTCGATAAAGGAAAGATTGTGCAGAAAGGCACCCATCGTGAATTAATTAAGCAACAAGGAACTTACAAGCAGTTATGGAATTTGCAGAAAGGCGGTTACTTAGCTGAGGATAACGAGGATTAATTACATTTATTAATACTAATCTAGATAACTTATGATGCGCAGATCAGTGTTGCTGGGTTTTGGAATTGCTTTGGTTATATGGGGAGCAGTTATTTCATTGCAAAGTTTTTCGATTACGGGGAACATTATATTTGAAAACCTGGATAATCACGAGGGCTCTTACATCGGAATATTTTTCTTATTAGCTGGAGTTTCTTTGATTTTCCTGGAGCATTTACTTGAGTCTCCGCCAAGCAGTAAAAGGATGGCTAAAGCACGTAGAGAGGCGGAACAAATGCTCAGAAGTGGAGGAGTTAAAGATTATAGTGAGCTTAGAAGATTAGCTATACGATTAGGATAGGAAGTTAGAGAAGATGGAATACATAGTAAAGTGTATAATGGAGAGCATTTCATAACTACAATACCACGAGGCCATCATGGAGAATCTAGAACAGGAACTTATAGATCAATACTCAAGTCTCTTTATGATAGTTCTCGGGATTCTGAAAGATCTGCAGCTTAAAATATAATAAACGCATTAAGTTTATTAACTCGCACGTTTATTTTGTCTTATGGGAAAAGAGGAGTTGATAGAGAGCGGTTACGTTAAGTGGTTTTCTGAGTTAAGTAATAAAGATGTTGCAATTGCAGGCGGTAAGGGCGCAAGTCTCGCGGAAATGTATAATGCTAAGTTTCCTATTCCTCCAGGGTTCATGGTAACTGCTCAAGCGTATTCGCATTTTATGAAAGCTACAGGGTGCGACTCACAAATTGTGCATATTCTGAACAAATTAGATATAGAAGACACAAAAGCCCTTGCTAATGCGTCCATCAAGATACGGGAGATTATTGATAATTCTCAGATGCCTAAAGATTTAGAGAAAGAGATACTTGAAGCATATGATATTCTTGACGCCCATAGAGAAACAATGCATAATGCTAAAGCAGGTGCGTTGGATATTCTAAAGAACTCACATGAACCTCCTTTTGTTGCGGTTCGTTCAAGCGCCACTACTGAAGATCTTGCAGATGCAAGCTTTGCCGGACAGCAAGACTCATTTCTTGGAGTTAAAGGTAACAAGGACCTGATACAAAAGGTGAAAGAATGTTTTTCCTCTCTTTTTACCGCGCGCGCGATTTACTATAGACAGAAGAAAGGATTTGATCACACGAAAGCAAGGCTTGCAGTAGTAGTACAGAAAATGATTAACTCTCAAAAATCGGGAGTCATCTTTTCCAAGAACCCTGTAAAGGATGATGGAAATACTGTTGTAGACGCGGTTTGGGGATTAGGCGAAGGAATAGTTTCAGGCAAGATTGTACCAGATCATTATGTTGTTAATGCAGAAAGTGAAATAGTCGAAATGCAAGTTCCTGAAAAGAAGATAGCACTTGTTCGTACTTCATCTGGAAGAATAGATACGGTGACCTTGACGAAAGAACGATCTGAACAGCAAGTACTGACTGGCTATGAGATTAAAAGACTTGCGCAATATGCACGGCAGCTAGAGGAGCATTATGGCAAGCCCCAGGATATTGAGTTTGCAGTTGATGGGGAAATTTATATCGTTCAATCTAGACCTATTACGACTACAGTTAAGAAACAGGGAGGCGAAATTACCGGAGACGTGTTGTTATCCGGACTAGGTGCTTCGCCGGGTGTAGGTTCTGGAATTGTACGTATCGTACATTCGCTTGATGATCTTGCCAAAGTTAGACATGGGGACGTCATGGTAACTACTATGACAAATCCAGATATGGTTGTAAGTATGCAGCGCGCCGCAGGCATAGTTACAGATGAGGGCGGAGTTACGAGTCATGCGGCAATAGTTTCTAGAGAGATGGGTATTCCGTGTGTTGTTGGTACGCGCACTGCAACGCACGTGCTAAAAGATGGACAGCTAATAACCGTTGATGGATTTACTGGCCGAGTGCTTGATGGGAAGGCGGAAGAAAAGAAAGCAGAAATAAAACATATAGTGCCAACACGCACTAAGATAAAAGTTATTGTGGATTTACCAGATTATGCTTCTCGTGCAGCGCTGTCAGGATCACAATCAGTAGGCCTTGTAAGACTGGAAGGAATTATTGGGGCTTCTGGCAAACATCCTGTGTGGTTTGTTAAGAATGATGCTATGAAAGAGTATATTCATACTGTTTCAAGTGGCTTGAAGAAAATAGCTTTGCCTTTTGAGGAACTATGGATTAGAACGAGCGATATACGAAGTGATGAATACTTACATCTTGAAGGAGCTCCTCAGAAAACAGAGGGAAACCCCATGTTGGGAGATCATGGCATAAGATTTAGTTTAAAGAATATAGATATCCTTGAGGCTGAACTGGCAGCTGTGAAGGAAATTGCAGACGAGTTTCCCGACAAAACTTTTGGTATAATGATGCCTCAAATTATTTCCGTTGAAGAGGTTAGGCAAACTAAGAAGCTTGCCCAGGGTTTAAAGATGCCAAACAATACTAAAATGGGAATAATGGTTGAGACGCCCGCAGCAGTTCAGGTAATTGAAGATATTTGTCATGAAGGCATTTCATTTATGAGCTTTGGGACCAACGACTTAACACAGTATACTCTGGCTATAGACAGAAATAATCCGGATGTTCAGGATTTGTACAGTGAAATGCATCCAGCAGTCTTGAGATCGATTAGCCAGGTTATTCAGACCTGTAAACACTATGGTGTTGAAACAAGCATTTGCGGCCAAGCAGGGAGTCATGAAGACATGGCTGCATTCCTTGTTAAGGAAGGAATAGATAGCATTTCATGTAATGCAGATGCTGCCTATAACGTCTCGGTTTTAGTAGCCAGACTTGAAAATGACTATGCCGTAACTACTTCCGTAAAGAAAGAGCCAAGTCAAGAAAAGAGTACTGTAGGCGTAGGTATGGAACAACTGGTCGCAATTCCGATGATGAAAAACTCGTCTGAAGAAGACCTTATTTTACGAGCGTTGGAAGATGACTATGTGCCTGCAATTGGGCAGAATAGTGACGTGCCTGCACTTAATGACGCTATAACAGTTGATTCCGAGCAATTTGAAGGCCTGAAAGAAGATAAAGTAGTGACTATATTCTAAGTCTGGTTGTTACTCCTAGACAGGAACTACAATAGAAAGGTTTAAATACCAGTTATAGGTAAGGAATATATGACACAAGCACAAAAGAGCAAAGCAGATTTATTCTTAGAATTAGCTAAGCCTATGTATGAAGCGTCACAAACTGTTGAAGCTTCTGAAAAGGAAACTCGTAGCTCTGAAAGAAAAAAGCACCGAGAAAAAGTAGCTAGATTAGGATTTGAGTTTGCTCGAGATTCAGGAACGGATATGGGCGGATTAACACGCTTTGACGAGTCTAATCCAGACCATTATAGAGCAGCTACAGAAGCAGTCAATCAGTTTATGGCTGAAAGAAATCAGCAATCATCTAACTTCTTCAATGATAATCTAGAAGGAATAGTTAAATCCTCTGACGGTACAAAGCTTGAGAAGCTTTTGGGAGATAAAGACTTTGTCAAGTTTACTCCTAAAGGATACCAAGAATGGGCTTCCATTTATGCGGAAGTATCTGCATATAAGGAACTAGCTGAAAAAGCAAAGAATGGCAAATTAAAGAAAGAAGAAGTTGAACTCCTTATCGAACCATTAGCTGAAGCTGCTGCAGAAAAGAGAAAGAAAGCTATTAAGGAATCAGGACTCACTTCTGATGTTCAACAGACAGGAGCCGATCTTGCTCGATTTATTGCTCATCTTGGATATACTGGCGGAAAGGAAGCTATAGTTGCAGCTGCTGACCGAGCGGTTAAAGAAAGGCAGAATAAGCTAATAGATTATGAAAAGTCTAGAGAACTTAACCTTCATGGATACGTGACTTCGATAGCGAAGGAAATGTCAAAAGATCCTGAACTATTTGTTCAAGCACGAGATAAGCTTTACAGCGCATTAACTGCAAAGAACTAATTTATTTTTTTTATTTTTGATTTTGAGACCTGCTGGCTTCAATAAGACTGTCTATAAGATCAGTCATTTTTCTCAAGAATATTTCTGCACGTTGTTGCCACATATCGATGTCGGCTCCTTTAATGTTTAAGACTTGGCCGTGAGAGATTCCTTTGTGAAGCGCGTAAATATCATTAGCCCAATGAACAAAGTCCATCTTTATTGCATTACGATCAACAAATATTTCTTTTAACATTCGAGGAATATGTTCTGGTGATGGAGGTAATTGACCTGCAGTCATTAGTGCGGCTTGTGCTGAATCAATAATAGTCCAATAGACTCCTTCAATTGCACCCATTTCAGCAGCTTTGCTTCGTGCGAGATGTGCTGGCGCTCGCTGTAATGCAGTATAGACTGCTTCAGGCGTAGATTTCATTCTGCCTTGTAACAATAATGCCTTAAGCGGCTTGAAGAAGCCAGCAACATCAATGAGTGCTTCTCCGTAACGTAGCATATTTAATACGACTGGGTCACCATGAAGTAAATCTTGCCACCATGTCGTTAATTTGATTGTATTAATATGCAAGTCATTAGCAAAATTATTTTGTGAAACTAACTTGCCAAGCTCTTCGCGATACCATGCAACAAGTTCAAGATCCCAATTTACTGAAGCATCATCAACTATAATGAAAATATCAATATCAGAGCTGGCGGTTGCTGTTTTTTTAGCTTGTGATCCGAACAACACCGTTGCTTTAATTAGAGAATCAAATTTCTTATGAACAGATGCTGCAAAACCCATAGCAATATCTCGCTCGTCGCGAAGTGAAAGCTGTGAAGCCGTTGGCTTACGTGTTATAATACGTTTTTTCTTTGACATACTCTTTTTTATTACCTTTAGTTAGTACTGATTGTTTTTAAAGCTTTACGAATCTATTCCATAGGAGCGCCTGATAATCTATTTCTGGCGCTCGTAACTTGTCCTCCAAGCTCTTTTGGTAAGGAAGAAAAGCCAGCACCGTATGTAGAGAAGTTAATGTCTGGCAACATATTACCATATCCTGCGAAATATCCTGCGCCTGCTCCACGCGTTGCATTCCAATATGAAGCCATCTTCATCGGGTAAAGAGCAGAGCCAAAAGCTTCAAATGTTTCAGCAAGCGGAGTAGTCTTGAAGTGTTGATACCAACCGCCTGTTTCTACAACTTGCTTTATTTTTTTAAATTGTTCGCCGAATTGTTGTGAAAGAATTTTCTCATGTTCCTTTATTGGAACATTACCCATACCCATAGGCAACTCCGTATGTTCAAGGCCGAAGTTATCAGATAAGTGAATGTGTTTAACATGTTCTTTTATTTTCCTCGTTTCTTCAGTAATGTCTTTTGTATCAAATCCATGTTTGCGCAACATGTTAATATGGCCGACGTCCCAAGTTACGCCAATAAGTTTCTTTGCTTCTTGCCTGGCGCGCTCTTCTGACCAGCCAAATTCTTTTTGCGCTTTTCCAACAAAGTGGTCTTGAGATTTTTCTACCAATTCTTTAAGATCGTCTGCTCGTGTTAGACCCATTCCTACTGGGGGATTTTCTATGCTGATGATAGGCGAGTTTTCATGGAATTTCTCGTACGACTTAAATGCCAAATTTCCAAATGTTTCCGACGCTTTCTCAACGGCAAAATCCCGCAAAGGACGATAAGTTTCTGGAGCCTTGACCGAATTTAAGAGACGTATACCTTTGCTAACTTCTTCGCTAAACTCTGCAAGTTTAAGAGGATCATTTTCATATTTTTGAGTAAGAGGGGCAATTTTTTCCTTGAAGCTCTTTAATCGTTCCTGCGCTTCTTGGTTGCCTTGACGCTTCGCAACTTCGTACGCATCATTATATGCTTTTTGCAATCCCAGATAAGCGTCTTGAACGTATCCCTTACCATAGGCGAACTTCGTTACAAAGCTGTTGATTATTCGTTGTTCTTTATCATCGTACGCGCTAAGAAATTTTTCGTACATTTCAGGCTTATCTTTGGAGTATTCATAGGCCTTGAAAATAGACTCTCTAAGTTTTGTAGTTTCCTCACTTTTTTCTTCTAATTCTTCCAAGGGATCTTGAATAACTTCCGAAGCTCTAATAGCTTCTATGTTAAGATTGCTTATTCTTTGATTCCAGTTTTCTTGATTGATTCTTTCTAAATCAGTATACGGATTATAAACTTCTTCTCCCTTCCAATAATCTTTTCCTGTTTTAGGTAGAGGGCCGAGTTCGCCAGTACGTTCATTAATAACTGCAAGACTCGTGACAACTTCCTTACCTTTGATTTTCTCAGTAGTGACTGGTTCAGGCAGGCCGTTACTGGAATGAAACGTTACGATTGTGTTGCCCTTTTTATTAAGTTCTTGACTTCGTTCGAGTGCAGACCACATCTGACGCTCTGCATGTTCTCGTTGTTGTTCTTCCCATCTGTTTCGACCAACACCTGTTGGCTCGACAAGTGGCCCATGGAATGTGAGCTCGACGCCTGCAAGCTCTTTAAGACGTGCTATCTCTTTCATATGCGTTTGAGGCATATATTCTAGGACGTTTGTATCGATGCCTGTAATTTCAACTGCCTTTGCACCCGTGCTGATTTTATCAGAGACTGCTTTGATTTGATTTGCAGTTCGCGGGTCTGTAGTAACTCCGAATGTACCCATTGGTAATTTGTATCCGACAAATGGAGATAAAGAGCCTTCGGCATATTTGCCACTGGTGGAAGGTTCTAGGCCATACTTAGCGCCTTCATAAAAATTAAGAGAATAATCACCCATTTTTATGTTAGGACGTAGAGGTTTAAATAGGTTTAGAATTGCCAGTCTTTTCTGCGTTTGGTACGCATACTGCTTTGCTCTTCCTGTCCTACGTATTGCTTATCCTCAGGGCGTTCGTCTAAGATCGAATGTCTCTGCCGGTCAATTTGTCCTAATTCATTTCTACCAGCGAATTCAAAGTCAGTACGTAACGTCGCGCTCGCTGCTGTGCCTCTCGCGCCTGCAGCAGCCATTGGATCTTGGTATTCTCGCGCTTGGGGGTTAAGGGAAGTATAATTCGAATTCCTTGAGTCATATGAGATTTCTCTTACGGTCTCAGATTTTTCACCTGCTCCTCTGACTTGTGCTGGTTCTGCTACAGTCGTTGGTTCATGCGTGGGCCTTAGGGTGGGAGTTTCTGTTCTTTGAGAGGAGATAAATGAAGAAGTCGATTCAGAAACCTCTTGTACTTCTTGTTCGAGTGCTCGAGGTGCTTTCTGAGATACTTCCTTTACTTTTATTGTTGAAATAAGTTCATGTACTTTTGCCTTACTTTTTCCCTTTTTAACCATACTTTCATAAGACTTGTAACTAAAAAAACCTTGCTATTAGAATGCAGGCATGCCATGCGCTTTCTTGTATGTTTCAAACGTACTTTTACACGCGTCACGAGCAGCGATAATGGCCTGGGACCGAACTATTTTTTCATACATTGTATCAGGTTTGATGTCTTCTGCTTTCAATTCTTTTTTTTCTTTCTTATCTTTCTTGTCTTTTTTCTTATCTGACTTGATAAAGAATGAGAACAATGATGTGAATGGGTTGATATCTTGCTCCCGGGCGTTTTCCTTTTCTTCTTTTTCTTTCTTGTCTTTTTCTTCATCTTCCTTCAGAAATGAGTCTATATCGCCTTGTATCTGATCAAGGCTATCTTTAGTTGCTCCATTTATTAACGATAAGACATCGCCTAACTCTGCTTTTTCTATTTCTTGCTTGAGAAACTCATATTCCTCATTGTTCAAACTTAGGCTTGTGAAAGAAACAGTCGTTTTACCTCCAAATGTAAATCCTTGACCTGCTCGTTGTGGAATGCCTCTAAACTTGAACTCGACAAGAAGCACTTGAGTGTACTTCCGAAGCGGGACATTTTTGAAAAGCTCTGGCAACTCTCCTTGATCAACTTCCTCTTTTACATCGTATCCTCTCTGTGCAAGCAATACTAATTCTAACAAAATCGTGTTAAACGTAGTCACTAATTCCGCCGTAGCATCTGCACGCTGTTCTAACTTTCTGGACGCTTCTAAATATGGCCGGACCCATCGCGAGTATAAACGTAGTGTACTGACTTGACTTCTGAGATAATTCTTTTCTATAGCGTATCTTTTTCTCAGCTCCTTTTCAGACTCTTCAACCCACTTTAGAAAGTCTGCAAGTCGTTGTTGTAAGATTCTTCTAACTCTTTCGTTTAAATCAAGTCATCCTTCTTCAGAAGATTTAGTGAGTTTATCTAACGTATCTGCAGCCATGAATGCATCAATCATTGTCACATAATCAAACTGCTGAGCCATCGCCTTTATCGCAGTGTTGCCCCTCTTAATGTCTACGC
>CAZRZR010000020.1:0-13887 GCA_964604715.1 Candidatus Woesearchaeota archaeon | reverse complement strand
TCTGTTGTATCTATGAACCTTCCTGAAACAACACGCACCGCATCTGCTCCAGCAGCCCTAGCAATGTCTACCGTCTTTTGAAGCAGTAGTTTCCCCCACCGCAAAGGAGTAAGTTCCCTATAGCACCCACGTCTGCCTTGAATCTGAAGACAATCAATAACTGCCTGAGATTCTGTGAATCCCGCGAGCGCAATATCTATGTCTCCTCTGAAACGAAGAATTATTGCATAAGGAGTTTCATCAGGTCTGAAATTAATTCTATTAGGTAAATCCATCCCTGCAGTATAACCTCGTATTTGATAATCGCTTGATTTAGCTGCAACTGGCGCGTTATGTACAAAAAAAGAACGATCTATTGAAGGCACATCCAAATCTCTTAGAATCTTACCTAATTGTTCCATGTATAGTGCGCAAAATAGCGACTTAAATAGTTTACCAATACATTTATCTGGCAGAAATTCTTCTAGGACAATTAATAATGCCTTCGCGCTCGAGCTCGAACAACTATTGCTGCAACCGCGACTACAACAAGAACGCCAAGAATTATCCACATTAGGGTGCTTGTGCTTGAAGATTTTTCCTCGGTTGGCTGCTGTGATGATGCATCGAATGTTGCTTCTGGAGAGTCTTGGACGACTTCGTCATGCATATACTGAACTGTAAGATTCGCCTTGCCGTTATCAATTGATACTAGAGTAACATTCATGTCGTAGAAGGAATCATCATTTATGTCAAACCGTTGTGACTCTCCGACATTTAATGTGGCGGTCTGTGGTGTGCTGGAAACTTCAACTTCTGCACTGGTGCTTGTCAAAGTAAGAACGCCAACATGGTGTGTTTCGTCATTGATTTTTATAGAGATTCTCTCGTGAGTGCCTAAATTCTTTGATACAGAGCCTTTCTGATCTAGATTCTCGTCATTGAATGAATAGGTTGCGCTCCATGAACTTCCGCTTGATCCGCTCGAACCCGAGCCTGATCCGCTTGAGCCTCGATTAGAACCGCTAGACTCAACAATATAAGTATCACTTCCAGAGCCAGTGTTGCCTACATAGTCTGTTGCTGAACATGATGCTGTAAAGCTACCTGTGTTCTGCGTACTAGGATGAGTTGTGAATGAAGGCCCACTACTTACTCCAGATAAGTTGTCTGTGGCTGAACATGAACATGTGACTTCATCGTCTGTGTTAACTGAATCAGGCGTACAGCTCATCGATATCGAAGGAGCGACGTTGTCAACAGTAAATGTTCGTGTTGAGGTAGAATTTGCAAAGTTAAAGGTATCATTGACTGTGGCATTCACATAATAAACTCCATCGACAAGACCTGTGAAATTGATATAGAGAGGAGAAGTTGATGAGCTTGTGGTATTAACCAATCCACTAGAGTTGAAAAGGCGTATAACTATCGCGCTAATTACTGCGTTGTCTGTTGCAGTTACATTAACGGATATGCCTCCTGAAACGTTTGCAAAGGCAACAAGCGTCGGATCCACAAAAGAGATTGTGTCTGGCGAAGTCGTATCATTGACTGTGACTGATAGATTTGATGAGTATGATCCGGTAAAGTTTCTCGTAGTTATTGTAATGTTATATGTTCCAGGCGTTGCGGCTGTCGCATTGAAAAAGAAGAAGTGGGTTGTATTTTGCATAATCAAACCTGTGTTGTTTAACCAGCTCAAGACGGTTGAAGTGTTAGTATAGGTAGCTGTAGGAGCAGTTGTTCCGTTTGTTGAAGGAGTAAATGTAAAGCTTGAAGGAATTGTTATATTGACTTGTGAGATGTTAGCAGCAGCGATAGGATCAGTATTGTTGACGGAGATATTGTAAAAGCGAGAAACATCTTCATTGACTGAAAAGCTTGAGCCTCCGCCAGAAGTTGTTATGTTATGTATTGCAAACGTAAGGTACATTAAACTGACAACAAAAAGAATTGAAACCGCACTAAAGAGAGATAATTTTGAGGCACTCCATACCCCTTTCTTATTGTATATCGCCCCACACCCCATCGACATTCTACTTCGTCCTTATTTAAAAAAGTTTCTATAATAAAACGAATTTGTGGCTCTTTTTACTAAACCACGAAGGTCGTTAACTATAAAAAGACATAAAACTCGGTTTTTATGAGATTAGGAATACTATTCTTATCAGATGAACGCATTTAAAGAACTCGGATTAAGCGACGGATTTGTAAAGAATCTTGAACAAATCGGATTTGAAAAGCCCACGGAAATACAGGGAAAGACAATTCCTTTAGCTCTAGCTGGAAAAGATATTATTGCAGGTTCTGCCACTGGTTCGGGTAAAACCCTTGCATTTGGGGCAAGCATCATCGAGCACATTGGAGAAGGGAAAGGAATTCAGGCACTTATCTTAACACCTACGCGAGAGTTAGCAGAACAAGTCGGTAAATCTCTTGAAAAATTTTCAAAATATAAACATGTGAGAGTAGCTATTGTGTATGGTGGTGTGGGCATTTCGCCGCAGATGTATGCTTTAGAACGAGCACAAATCGTTGTCGGAACACCTGGACGTATTCTGGATCATATGGAGCGAGGAAGTATCCGGTTTGATAACATAAAGACGCTTGTGCTTGATGAAGCAGATCGCATGCTTGACATGGGCTTTATAGACGATGTCACTCGAATTATCAAAGCTTGTCCGGTGGATCGTCAAACGTTACTATTCTCTGCAACGATTTCTTCGGATATTTCTCATATCGCCAAAAATCACATGCGTACGCCAGTAGAAGTGTCTGCAGTAGCTTACGTTGATCCTTCAAAACTGACCCAAGTGTTTTATGACGTTCCAAAACCGTTAAAGTTCTCATTGCTCGTACATTTACTTAAGGAGGAGAAAGCAGGATTAGTCATGGTCTTTTGTAACACGAGACATAACGCAGATTTTGTTGGACGCAACTTACAAATCAATGATATAGAAGCTTCAACAATTCATGGAGGATTAACACAGGCACGAAGGAATCAAATTTTAGAAAAGTTCCATTCAAAGAAAGTGTTCGTGCTTGTTTGCACAGATGTTGCCGCACGAGGTCTTGATATTCCAAACGTTTCTCACGTATACAATTATGATTTGCCCCCTACAAGCAAAGAATATATTCACAGAATTGGCAGAACTGCTCGTGCAGGTACTGATGGGAAGGCAATAAGCATTGTCGCGGACAGAGATTATGATAACTTCAGAGCAGTGTTAAGAGATCAATCACTTCAGATAACGCAAGCAGATTTACCTAGTGTAACTCAAATACGCGTAAGTGTTGACAGGAGCTCACGTCCTAGGGAAGGATTTGGTCAATCACGCGGAAGATTTGGCGGTCGACAGGGAAGTTATGGCGGCGGACGCAGACGATACTAGAGAGATTTAAATATCTCAGAGGTATGATCCGATATGCGAGTTAAAGAAATTATGCAACCAGCTGTTACGGTTGAAGAGACGACAAGTTTGGGAGAGGCGGCTCGGATTATGAATTTTAAGAATATACGTACATTGTTTGTTGTTAAAAAACGAGATCTTGTAGGAGTGATATCTCAAGAAGATCTCATAAAGCATTTTGGACATAAAGAAATAGTTTCCGAGATTATGAATAAAAAGATAGTAGGTATTTCTTCAAACGAAGATATTGCTGAGGCGGCTCGGATGTTCAAAAAGTATAAACTAGACAAACTACCTGTGATCGATGATAAGAAACTGGTCGGTGTTGTATCAAACGTTAATCTCCTAGAAGAATCAGAAAAAGGTTCTGACTTCCTTTTTGAATGATTATAACGCTCTGGTTTCTTGGCTTACTCGCATTGATTTGCATAGTCGTTGTACTCTATAATAAAGATACCTCCTTATTAGGTATAGCCAGCTTGATTGGACTCTGTAGTGTGGGCACGTTAGTTTCATGGCTGGTTTCGTTGCCTTACTTATTGATTATCTGGGCAATCCCATTAGGATTTACTATTTCATGGTTTTCAAGAGATGAATTGCTTCTTGGGAGGAGATGGTTCTATGCGGCTTTCATCGTTTCTCTTGCGATGAGCATTATATTTTTTGTCAAGAAGAATTCAATTATATCCTATAGCCTATTATTTGTCGCACTGATTTCAATTGTTAGCGTATATCAGAGTTATGATACTCGCTGGACAAAAAGAGTTAAGAGTAAGGTATAAAAGGATTAGTCATTGAAAACTGCCATGTATAACTTTAAGGAAATAGAAGAGAAAGCAAAGAAGCTTGTGAAAAAAAAGGATATTGAAAAAGCAGTTTCATCAAACTCAGACAGGAAAAAATTATTTAGTTTCCTTGAAGGGCCGCCTACTGCTAATGCTCCTCCTGCCCTGCATCATTTAGAGGTTAGGACGTATAAAGATATTATCAACAAGTTTAGGTACATGCAAGGATATAACGTGCCTAGAAAAGCAGGATGGGACTGTCATGGATTGCCTGTTGAAGTTCAAATAGAAAAAAAGCTAAAGCTTAATAGCAAAAAAGACATATTGACGTATGGCGAAGCAAAATTTATTGAGGAGTGTAGAAAAAGCGTTTTTTCATATATAGATTCGTGGAACAAATCTACTGAAAAACTTGACTACTGGGCCGACCTGGAGAACGCCTATGCTACTCTTACTAATGATTATATTGAAAGCGTCTGGTGGTCACTCAAAGAACTATATAATAAAAAGTTGTTATATGAAGCGCATAAAGTTGTTCCTTTCTGCCCACGATGTGAGACTCCTTTGTCAAGCCACGAGGTCGCTCAAGGGTATAAGAACGTAAAAGATGAATCAGTCATAGTTAAATTTCAGTTGAAAGGGGAAAAAAATCACTATTTTCTTGTGTTTACCACAACACCCTGGACCTTACCTTCCAACGTTGGGATCGCGGTTAATCCAGATATAACGTACGTATATGTGCAAGATGGATCTAATGTTTATGTTACTGCAGAGAAGCTCGCAACACAGTACTTTGAAACTCCTGAGATAATTAAGAGAGTTAAAGGTAAAAAGTTGCTTGGACTAGAGTATAATCCTTTGTTTCCTTACTTTAAAGAACTTGATGCATTTAGGGTTATAGAAAGCGCAAGCGTTACTGAAACTGAAGGAACAGGTTTAGTGCATATGGCTCCAGCATTTGGAGAAGAAGATTACGAAGCTTGTAAAAAAGCAGGTCTGCCGTTTGTTCAACCAGTTGATGAGAATGGTAAATTTACGCAGGAAGTTCCGGAGTATGCAGGCAAATTCATAAAAAGTGCAGATAAAGAAATAATTGCGCGACTAGATAATCAAGACTCGTTGTTTAAACAGATAAAATACGAACATGACTATCCTTTCTGTTGGCGATGCGATACACCATTGATGTACTATGCCATAAAATCTTGGTTCATACGAGTTACGGCTTACAGAGAAAAGCTTATGGAGTTTAATAAAAAAATAAACTGGACTCCAAAGCATATAAGAGACGGAAGATTTGGCGAATGGTTAAACAACGTAAAGGATTGGGCACTATCTAGAAAGAAGTTCTGGGGAACCCCTTTGCCAATATGGAGATGTGGGTGTGGCCATGAGGAAATAATCGGCAGTGTTAAAGAGTTAAAAGAAAAAGCTACAAAAAAGATTTCTGAAAAAGATATAGACTTGCATAAGCCGTGGATTGACAACGTTAGAATAAATTGCATCAAATGTAAAAAAGAAATGTCTCGAGTTTCAGATGTGATTGATTGTTGGTATGACTCTGGCTCTGCAAGTTTTGCCCAGTTCCACTATCCATTCGAGAACAAAGAAGAATTCAAGAAACGATTCCCTTATGATTTTATCACCGAAGCTATTGACCAGACAAGAGGATGGTTCTACACGTTACACGTGCTGGCAACTATTTTGTTTGATGACGTTGCTTATAAGAATGTCATATGCGCAGGACATATTGTTGACGAGAAGGGAGAGAAAATGAGCAAAAGCAAGGGAAATATTTTAGATCCGGACATGGTTTTAGAAAGCGTTGGAATTGATGCTACTCGATTGCAATTTTGCACGGTAGACATAGGAGGCTTCAAGAAATTTGGCGTAGACACTGTAAAAAAAGAAATTGTTCCTTTTCTTAATGTATTTTGGAACACATATCAGTTCTATAGCCAAATGGAGAACTCAGATAAACCGCTCTATAAAACAGAAGACGCTTGGATAATTTCACGCCTTAACTCAGTTATTAAAACTGCAACAGAACAACTGGAGAACTATCAAATTGAAAAAGCCCTTAATCCAGTAATAAACTTTATCATAAACGACTTTTCCAAGACCTATATTAAGATGATTAGAGAGCGCGAGGACATTGGAGTAAAGAACGTTGTAGGCGAGGTACTCGAGAAGGCTGCTCAATTGCTTGCACCTTATGCCCCTTATATAACAAGCGTGATTTATTCACATTTCAACAAACAACTGGTTCATTTATCACAATGGCCAGCTTATGATAAAACAAAAATGAATCAAAAGTTGGAGGAAGAGTTTGCTGTAGCATTGGAAGTCATAGAAAAAGCTCTTGCAGAAAGAGACAAAGTAAAAATTGGACTAAGATGGCCTTTGCTAGATGCAACTTATGAATCAACAAAGAAATTGTCTAAAGAAGTTGAAGAGATTATATGTAGACAAATCAATGTAAAAAGGCTCACTCGAAAAACCACTAAAGAACAAGCAATAAAAGTTACACTTAACACCGAAACAACTGTAGAACTTGAGGCCGAGGGATTTGCACGCGAGATAACTCGCAGAGTGCAAGCCGAAAGAAAAAACAAGGGTCTGGTAAAATCAGATAACATACGTCTTTCTTTAGTAGTGAGCAAAAAGCTGAAAAATTTACTCCTTACCCATACTGAATATATTTCCAAAAAGACAGGATCCAGCAAAATTGAAATTTCTATCGACGGAAAATCTTCAATTTCATTTGAAGTAAGAGATGAAAAAATTGGAATAGATTTCTAATTTTTTGGTGAAAACATTTAAATAGTTAGGCGGGCATTTACTAACATTATTCATACGATGATAGTAAAAGAAGAATTTTTGAGTCGACTGCGGAAGATATTTGATTTGAATTTGTATGAAGTTAAGGTATGGACTTCTCTATTATCTCGAGGGGTTTCAACTGCTGGAGAATTGAGCAACATTTCAGATGTTCCTCGATCAAGAACGTATGATATTCTTGAAGCATTAGATAGAAAAGGATTCATCGTAATGAAACTTGGCAAACCAATCAAATTTACTGCACTTAAGCCACAAGAAGTTATTGAACGCCGTAAAAAGAATCTTGTTGTAGAAGCACAAGAGAAAGCAAAGCGCCTTGACGAGCTTAAAGATGACGATGTTTTAGCCGAACTAACTGGATTGTTTACTAATGGTATCAAATTTATAGAACCTTCAGATTTGTCTGGAAGCATCAAGGGAAGACAGAACATGTACAACCACCTCGATATGTTGATAAAAAATGCTGAAAAAAATACTACCATTGTCACCACAGCTGAAGGCTTAAATAGAAAAATGGAAGCATTACTCCCCACACTTGAGAAGGCACGCAAAAGAGGAATCTCCGTTAAAATTGCAGCACCAATTACTGCAGAGAACTATAAAGTTGCACGTGAGCTCTCTAAAGTAGCAGAAGTGCGATCCATGAACAAGCCGCATGGCAGATTTGCGATAATAGATGATAAACAACTGATGTTCATGCTTCTTGATGATAAAACTGTTCATCCTAATTATGATGTTGCTGTTTGGTTATCAAGCGATTTCTTTGCGAAATCAATGCAGCAAATGTTTGAACTTGCATGGAATAGTTTTTCACCGTTAAATAAAACAAAAGCTTAATCTTAAGAAATACTTATATACCTCCGTTATAACTAAAAATTAATGGAACGTTCTCAGACTATCTTGACAGTTACAGCGCTTTCGCTTGTCGGAGTTATTATTCTTATTTACGCATTTGCAGGCATTACAGGAAATGTTGTCAGAGATATGAACGATATCACTATTGGAGTTATTATTCCGCTTACTGGAAACGCCTCCTTTTATGGCGTTCAGATGCAGCAAGCCATCGAACTAGCTGCTCGAGAAGCACATCTGGAAAACGTGAATATTGTTTACCGAGACTCGCGATGTGATCCAAACAAAGCAGTAGAAGAACTTCAAGAAATTACTCGCACTTACCCTATTTATGTAGTTATTGGAGACGCCTGTTCTCAATCAACTGCTGCATTAGTAAGTGTTGCTGCTGAAAAAAAGATAGCCATTATCTCTCCTGCTGCAAGTGATAAATCGCTAAACAATATAAGTACATATTTTTTCAGAACAGTTCCTGTGGATCAGTTTGAAGAAGCATTTACCAGCGATCGAGTGATGAGAAAAGAATTAACGCAGTATGCGATAGTTCCCCATAACGCTAATGGGTTTAAAACGTTGTATCAGGCCGAATATGCTATGCAACCTGGCGCCTTTGCTTCTCAAGCATTTGACGCGTTTGACGCAATTGCAAGAACCCTAAAAGAAGGAGCTCGCACTCCAGACGAAATTCGTACAACTTTATACGGAATTGAATTTCAAGGAGCTTCAGGCATAATTAATTTTGATTCTTACGGCAACGTACTGAATCCTTATCAGATGTATTTAGAAAGAAGCACGACTGTAGATAATGTACTTTAAAAGGTATATTCGTAACGTGCCAGATCAACTTTATTGTTTTCTACAATAACGCCTTCCGACTTGAGCATTTCTATTTTCTTTCCCAGTCCGTGTGCAAATCCCCCTAAAGAACCATTGGCATTAATCACCCTATGACAAGGGACTTGAGGAGCGTAAGGGTTTTTGTTCATTGCATTTCCTACTGCCCTATACCCTTTTGACTCCATCGCACGTGCAAGAGCTTTGTAAGTAGTCACTTTTCCTTTTGGAACTTGCTTTAGTAAAGCGTAACAGCGTTCATTAAAATTCACTTTAGAACCTGGCCTGTTTTTAGATACCACATGCATAAATCCAGTCTAGAAAGAGAGATATTTAGATTTTGTGAAAGTCTGCTACAACATGCCTCTATTTCAGCATAAGCTTTGGGTGTAACTGTTTTAGGAATATCTATAAGATTGTTTTCTCCGAGAAGAGCAATAATATGTCTGTCTATAATTGCAACATCTTCGTGGCCCGTATTTCTAAGAAAATGCGATGCTTCCTTCAGACCTAGACCTTTCACATTTTTCACAAGCCATTCTCGAGCAGCACTCTGATCTTTTTCTTTAACTATGGACTGAATTTTTAGTTTAACATCAAAATATTTACGAGCTTCAACAATACGAGAGGCCTTTGTATTATGGAATCTATGTTTATGTTCTAATAATTTATTGACAAGTGCCTTTTCAGGTAAAGATAGAAAATCTTTTGCACCTAGGTCTGCTTGAACAGCTAATGCGGTTTTAGCCTTTGCGTTTGCAGTGAGAATGCAAAAACAGAGTTCGGAGAACCATTCTTCTGATGGCTTTAAAGAGAATGAGGAAAACTCCTTTAGTCGTTGATCGATGCGGCTTTGCACGTCTAGGGGCAAATTTTTAATTTCTTTAATCAATTTTTCCATGGTTTTCAAAAGAGAGTTAGCTTTTTAAAGCATCTTTTCGTAAACAAAAAATGAAGGGGTTCAATCCGTGGCACGATGTTGATGTTGGCGAACATTCGCCAAATGTAGTTCATGCAATTATCGAGATTCCTAAAGATTCACACATCAAATACGAGCTCGACAAAGAAACAGGGATGATTAAGTTAGATAGATTTCTTTACTCTGCGGCACACTATCCTGGAGATTATGGATTTGTTCCCAGAACGCTATGGTATGATAACGATCCGTTGGACATCATTGTTATTACCCATAGACCAGTCTATCCCCTTACTCTTGTTAACGCTCGTATTATCGGAGTTATTAGAATGATTGATGGAGACGAAAAAGACGATAAAGTTATTGCAGTTTATGATAAAGATCCACGCTATACCGAATTTAAGGATATTAAAGATGTACCGCAGCATATCCTTAAAGAGCTTGTTAACTTCTTTGAGCGCTATAAAGAGCTACAAGGCAAACATGTCAAAGTTCTAGAGATTATGAACAGAGAAGCCGCTCTGAAAGATATAGAGATAGGCCAGAAGATGTACAACGCCAAGTTCAAGAAAAAGTAACTTACTTAAACTTATTTTCTCTTTAAATCAGATGTTCATAGACGTCCATTGTCACTTAAACTTGCTCGAAGACATCGCTGATGTTCTAGGACGAGCGCATAAAGCAGGTGTTCATGTCATGGTGACCCAAGGCGTAAATAAAGATTCCAATAGAACGGCCATTGATCTCGCTGAAGACTTTACTGATGTCAAGGCTGCTCTGGGGCTATACCCTATTGATGCGCTTGCTATGAAGGAAAAAGATATTGAAAATGAAGTTGTTTTTATTCTAAAGAATGCCAAAAAGATTGTTGCAATTGGAGAGGTCGGTCTTGATCTAAAAGAAGATACGGAACAACTGAGTAAACAGCAGAGAGTTTTTCAGTATTTTATAGATCTCGCTAAAGAACTGGATGTGCCAATAATCGTGCACTCAAGGAAGGCAGAGCTACAATGTATTGTGCAGCTTGAGCAATCAAAAATAAAGAAAGTGATCATGCATTGTTTCTGTGGCAAGATTTCATTAGTAAAAAGAATAATAGAAAATGGCTGGAGTCTTAGTATACCTACATCTGTAAAAAATAGCGAGCAGTTTCAGAACGTTGTTAAGCTTGCACCAATTGAACAATTATTTTGTGAGACTGATTCGCCATATTTACACCCAGATAGAGAATTTCCTAACGAACCAAAAAATGTAATTGTTAGTTACGAGATGATTGCTAAGATTAAGGGAATGAAATTAAAGGACGTGGAGAAGCAGATTGAGAAAAACTATCAGAAGTTATTTGCATAGACATTTTCTGCTGTAGAAAATGAGTTCCTGAGTTGATATATGAAGTAGGTATTTTGTATTTCGTGTACAAGTTCTACGCGCAAAGGTGTTCTTCCTAGATCCCTAGTTAGATTTTCTCTCCCTTCCCTTATCCACCCTGCAACACGATCTGTGCCTACTTGTCTAGCATAAAGCCCGATATGCATTACAAACTGCGACTCAGTTATATCTATTTCGTTCCGAACCATATTTTTTCAAGAGATGTTCTACTTATAAATCCTACACGGCTTTTTTATTTTTTTAATAAATCAAGAAAGAAGTCTAAGTCTTTGTTTACACCATAATACCTATACCATTCCGGCTTCTTGCGGATTTTTTCTTCCAGTCTTTTCTTTATTAGAATAATGTCCTTTCTTGTGGGCTTCCAATCATTGTGCAAAGACCTATGGAATTCATTCAAATTGATCGTTTTTCTAGGCGAGAATCCACGTAGAAGCATCTCTTTTTTTAACTCTGCATGCCTCTTCTCTAAATATTTAAGCTTGTTTGAGAAAAATTTGATATGACCCTTTCCTAAACGGTAAGATTCCGGAATGCCTGTAGGTCGAGGATTCTTTTTAACATATCCCAATAACATCAAGGCCTCATTATACTCGGCTATAAGGTGCTGATCTGCAAGTTTCTTAGGATCTATGAGGTTTATGCGCACCATTAATTCAAGAGAGGTTCATTTGGTTAATAATGTTGTTGGAATTGTAAAAGACTATTTTAGAACATCCAAAAAGCTTATTCAACTTTTAATGTTCCAAATGCCATGCCCATTGAGCATGCAAATTTGTATGTTCCTTTCTTTTGAGGCGTGAACCGCAATACATCTTGAGGAGTTTCTAGATATTGATGGATTCCAAGTTCACGAATAGTAAAATCTCGCAAACACCCTTGGACGCTAGAGTCTAGTGTGAGTTCGACTGGTTGACCTGCCTTTACAGTAAGTGTTTGTGGGCTATATTGCGCATTTCGTGCACTGACTACTAACTTTTGAGCTCCTCCCTCAGCAATAAGATCTCCATTCGAGTTAGGCCCCTTAGCTCCAAGGACTATGGTTAAGGCCGCCACAATTATAACGCCCATAACTATTACAAAAAGGGTAGTTTGTTTCATTTTGAGATTAGCCCATTATAACTTTTAACTTTTTCGATTTTCATATGAAAAGCCCACTTTTGAGCCCCCAGATCATAACAAGAACTGTGGCGATTATAAGAATAGCAGACAAAGCGATAATGAATAAAGGATGTGTTTTGTTATAAGAATCGTGTTGGCGCGTCTCGCCATAGATTAGATAATGCAAGGAGACTAAAATAACCGCACTGATTGCAAATATAACTGCTATCGCAATATGAAGATGATCGTTAAGAAGCATGACTGCGGTCATTGCTCCCATTAACCCTCCCATAAATCCTGCCATGATGCCTTCCATAAACCCCATGATACCGCAGCACGATCCAGCCCATGTTCCTACGGCTATTCCGAGAATCATACCAAATACACTTCCGACGAACATTCCATTGGTTGCACCAACATAAAGCCCTCCTAAGAAGCCTGCAATCATTCCTAAAGTCATGCCAATCATCATCCCAGTCATACAGTTAAACTGCTTATAGGCACGAACATGTTGCACTGCGGGAATCAAAAATGCGTAACTTAATGCTGCAAAGAAAAGATAGTACCCATATCGCGGGACGATATTTTCAACAAATCGTAACTTTACAAACCAAAAAATAGCTAGTACGACTGCCGAAGTAACCAATGAATAAAGAAACGCTTTAATTATCTCTCCTTCTGCGCCTTTTTCATTTAACGCCTTAACAAAAGATCGTACTGCCATAGTATTAATTGTAGCTCTGCTTTATATCTTCTTCCTCCGGAGAAGGTTAGCGTTGGTGATAACTGTGATGCTTGAAAGCGCCATTGCCACTTCGGCAATAACCGGATTTAAAAATCCTGCGATTGCAACTGGGATGGCGACCACATTATACGCGAAGGCCCAAAATAAATTCTGCTTAATTTTGCTAAACGTGGCCTTTGAAAGATGAATAGTTTCTACGACCCCGTTTAGTGAATTTCGTGTTAGCACAACATCTCCTGCTTCAATTGCAACATCAGTCCCTGACCCCATTGCAATACCCACGTTTGCTTGCTTGAGTGCTGGCGCATCATTTACCCCATCTCCAACAAACGCAACAAAACCTTCTTTCTGCAAACTAGCCACTTTTTCTGCTTTATTTTCTGGCAATACCTCGGAGATTACTTCAGTTATACCCACTTGCGCGGCAATTACCTCTGCAGTTCTTTTGTTATCTCCAGTTATCATTATTATGCGATACCCTTCTCGCTTTAGTTGAGCTATCGCCTCTTGAGAATCTTCTTTCACCGCATCCGCTAATGCGATGACTCCGATTGGCTTGTTATTTTCCACTAAGATCATGACTGTTTTACCCTGTAATTCATAATCGTTGGCAACTGACCCATACTCTTTAAGACTAACATGTCGCTCATTCATCAGAGCCCTGTTGCCTAGAATAATTTTCTTGCCTCCAACTATTCCTTCCACACCTCGGCCTCGGATTATTTTAAATTGTTTAACTGTTTTGAATCTCCTTACATTAGCATAAGCAACAATGGCTTTAGCCAAAGGGTGCTCACTTAATTTTTCTATAGAAGCAGCAATCTCAAGCACGCGTGTTTTATTTATTTTCGAATAGACTTCTATGACTTCCGGCGCGCCTTTTGTTATAGTTCCAGTTTTGTCTAGTACAATTATTTGCACATCCTTCATTGTTTGTATTGCCTCGCCTTTTCGTATTAAAATACCTCTTTTTGCACCTACGCCAGACCCTACTGTTAGAGCAATAGGCACTGCTAGGCCCAAAGCACATGGGCAAGC
>CAZRZR010000019.1:0-14027 GCA_964604715.1 Candidatus Woesearchaeota archaeon | reverse complement strand
ATAATTCTGATAAAATAGCAATAGCCTCAGTAAACGCTAAGCCTGCTTCTCATACACAACATCGCATGTTTTTTCATGCTGCGGAAAATATGGCTCTTGCATCAGGTTTGCCGATACCACGGCTGTATGTGATGAATTCAAGCGAGATTAATGCTTTTGCGTCAGGACGTGACCCTCGGCACGCAGTGATTTGTGTCACGACTGGGGCGCTTGAAAAACTTAACAAACAAGAGTTAGAAGGCGTTATTGCTCACGAAATGTCACATATTGCAAATTATGATGTTCGTTTTATGACTCTTGCTGCAGTAATGATTGGAATGATATCGATTATAGCAGAGATCTTTCTTCGAAGCTTGTGGTTCAGAGGCAGTGATAATGAAAAAGGAAATACGCAAGTTATTCTTATTCTAGTCGGTCTAGTATTTGCGATTCTCGCACCAATCGCAGTGCAGCTTGTATCTCTTGCACTATCTAGAAAACGCGAATATCTTGCAGACGCTACAGGTGTCAAACTTACGCGCTATCCTGTTGGATTAGCAAACGCATTAAAGAAAATAAAAGCAGAACATGTTTCACGTGAAGAGCTGAAGAAATTTCCAAAGGCAGTTGCTCCCCTATTCATATCAGACCCGCTTAAGAAGCAATTTACAGATTTATTTGCCACGCATCCGGACATAAATGATCGTATTAAACGACTTGAGTCGATGTAACTGGTTAGTAATCCTTCTGTCGCTTCAAGAATTTATCAATAAATCCAGAATGTTGTGTTCTATCTCTGACGTCCGTGACGCGCCAGTTATCGCCGACTTTCTCCCCTTTAACGGCACCCATGACTGATTTATACAATTCATCCGATAGAAGCAGCTCTCTCTTCGCGCTGTTAGCCAGTCTTTTAGTGGAAGGTACAAATGTCCCTAATGAGCTTACCTTAAGTTCCCTAGCTCGTCTATCGGTAATAAGTGATCCCTTATGTACGCCTACTCCAAACTCAATCTTGTTCTTCATCTTTTTATTATGTTCTTCCAATAAGTGAACAATTTCTTTAGCTGTCTGCACAGCAAGCATATCATTTTCAGCGCGTTTAGTTATAGAAGGGCTGAAAGCCAACATGTAGTGAGCCCCATCTTGATACAAGTGTGCTTTATTGATATTGGCTCGCTCAACTAATTGCTTAACTGCAAGCTCAGAGCCATCGTTTTCAGCCTCGGCCCTAACAGCAACTAAAGTGGCTTGTTCTTTAACGCCGCTCATATATGCACTCGTTGGTTCCTCAGAGATTTGAGCTTTTTTAAGGCCTCCACTGACACGTTTACCTTGACGTAGTTTTCTAACGTATACATTAGTAACAAAAACGAGTGAAACAAGTACGACTAATATGAAACCTATAGTTTTCAAGGTAAACGGAGATTCAGATATCTCTCCAATATCAATTGCTCGCCCTGTCAAAGGTACGCCGAATGCACTAAACGTTCTATTTCCATCATTAACGCTTATGTTATAATTACCATTGCTCGCAGCAAGCTCGTAAATCTTCCTTTTTCCAGGGAGAAGATCCAACTCTCGTATCTCTTTATACGCCCCGATAAAAATTTCAATATTCTTCGTGTAACGTACGTTTCCAATATTGGTCACGATTATCGTGTTATTTGCCATATCAATACTTGCATTCTCATTCTCCTCAACATAAAAAAGCTTTTTTGCAATCATTCCCTCAGTGCTTGCATTAATGAGCCAATACCCGGACATTGTATTGGACAAGGATGTAAATGTCTGATCAACTCCGCTCTTTCCAACAAAGCTATCAGTCATTTTATTACTTGGATCGCTCAAAGAGTAGCGTATATCTTTCACAAGCACGTTTCCTGTTTGATCGTAGGCAATAGCTTTGTAGTGAAGTAATTGTCCTGGAAAAATGGATGAATGTTCAAGTTGTATGTCGATTTTCCTCAATACTGCTTTAACTGAAAATTCTTTGGAATTTGTTCCTTCATTTGTTGCTTTACCTGTTGAACTATACTCGTATCCTCGTGCTTGAATCTTATAGGTTCCAGCGGCAATGTTATCAGGCAACGTAACATTAACTGAAAAAGTGCCATGAGCAAGTATGCTTTTCAAGGATATGTTTCCTGGAATGAGCGTTATTTCTACAAATCCGTCAGCATTCATTCCGTTAGATTTGACTGCAGTCCCCGTTACGAGCAGTGAATCTTGAGGGTTATATGAAGAAGTTGGAATGTTTAAGTCAATCGTTATAGTATGGCTTAAATCAAAATTCTGACTTGACATGCCCTCGTCCTGGAAGTGAGCTTCCAAATGACAAGTGCCCTGAACCTCTCCCACGATTGTCTTGTCCAGCACGGTCTGAAGTTTGATATCTTTACTTTCCCCTGCTCCAAGAGTTAGTGGGTTACGATATAACTCTACAGTCTCTGAAGGGCATACAAGGTTTACTGAAAGAAAATCGGTTGCCGCATGCAAAGGCTTTAAGGTAATACTGACATCTAAACTATCTCCTAGACTATAGGTGCTTTTTGGCTGGCTAAAAATTATCTCTGCAGAAGCTACAGGCACTAGAAGTAAAAGCAACAAAATTAAAACGTACCTCATACCCTTCCCACATCGATTTTCTATATAAATGTTGTCGTCACTATTTTTATAAAGTGCTCATTCCTCTAGAGGTCATGAAAAAAGCAGTGGTGACGCCCTGGGAGGTCTCAGGATCTATTGACTATTCACGTTTAATTAAACAATTTGGCGTAGAGTCGCTTTCCGCTCCATTATTGAAAAGGATGGAAAAACACACAAAGGAAAACCATTTTATGTTACGTCGCGGAATCTTCTTTGCACATCGCGATTTGTCATGGCTTCTAGATGAATACGAAAAAGGCAATCCGTTTTTCCTCTATACTGGCAGAGCACCTTCTGGGCAAGTTCACCTTGGGCATTTAATGCCTTGGATGTTCACCAAGTGGTTACAGGACAAATTCAAGGTGTACTTGCTATTCCAATTCCCAGACGAAGAGAAGTTCTTGTTTAAGCAAGACCTCTCATTTTCACAAACAAACGCATTCATGAGAGAAAACATGATTGATGTCATTGCATTAGGTTTTGATGCAAAAAATACTCAATTTCTTGTTGATACACAACACGCGTCAATGATGTACAAGCCTGCATGCGAGGTCGCAAAGAAAATTACTTTTTCCATGGTCAAGTCTTCGTTTGGCTTTACTGAAAGTACTAACGTGGGCTCGCTTTTTTATACTGCAATGCAAGCAGTGCCTGCATTTTTACCTTCAATACAAGCACAGAAAAACATTCCTTGCCTTATCCCTCATGCAATAGACCAGGACCCTCATTTCCGTCTTACACGCGATATCTTGCCAAAGTTAGGTTATCCAAAACCAGCATCAATCCAGTGCGTGTTTCTACCGCCATTGACTGGCGCAGATGGAAAAATGTCATCCTCACACGCTGAAACTGCAATTTACACAACAGACTCTCCAGATGTAGTAAAAAAGAAGATCAACAAGTACGCCTTCTCTGGAGGTAAAGACACTCTGGAAGAACATCGCAAACACGGCGGCAATCCCGACATAGACGTCTCATACCAGTACTTGAGAATGATGTTCGAACCAGATGACAACAAGTTGAAAAAAATAGAGAAAGATTATCGTTCCGGGAAGTTGTTATCAGGCGAATTAAAAGCAATTCTCATCGGAAAAATAAACGCATTCCTCGCAGATCATCAACAAGCACGTGAAAAAGCTAAGAAGCATCTCGATAGTTTTATTCTTAAAAATAATTAGTTTCGTGAATCAATAATCTCTCTTGGTACTAGTCCATCGTGGAGAATTTGTTCAAGCGTCTGCGTTCTCACAGTCCCAAATTGATGTCCAAAGACTAAGTTTCCCTTATCTTTTCCTAGATATACTACATTATGTGTATAAGTTACTTTTTTATTCTTGCTATCGAGCCAGTTATTATAAGTGCTTTTAGGATTATACATTCCAATAATCATCCCAGGCTTAAGAATACCTGATGCTTCAAAGTCCTTAAGTGATTTGTTGTCAACTTTTGCAACTAAAACATCGTTATATCTGCGATCCCAAGCATGTGAATGAGTATAGTGTTTATTGAAAAGTTGTTCAGTTGCTAATCGGGCATATAATGCGCAGTTAGCCGAAGGCAATTGGATCGCTGGTGCTTGCAACGAACCGTTGTAATTTTCATATTGTTGTGGAGCGTTATCGTTTTCAGCTTCTTTTTGCTGAGGTGAAGATAGAGAATGTAATCCGTATAATCCTGCAAACGTTGCAGCTAACAATGCAAGAGGTGCCAATGCTCTAATTGCTTTTTTAGATTTCATGCAGCTTTTCTTTGATTAGTATCGGAGTCGTGAGGCAATCCAAGCAAGATTCCTAAATGATAGCTTGATTCTGTCAATCCTTGTGCGTTCGCTGGAGTGATAATGCTTCGAGGCATATTTCCACTGCCAAACTTTTGATGAATACCTCGTCTTAGAGCAAATACGTCTTCATCTCCAAGAGGTCTTTTTCCACTATAATCGCCAGCCAGCATGAACACAGGATGAACATTTGTTTGAGATCCGTTATAAAATTCTCCGTTATAAACTACGCCATCACAAGGCATTCGTCTTGCAAAAATACTTGCTAAAACCCTAGGTACATTAGGCACGTCTCGTCCCAGATGTTCCAATCTTAAGTCTCTTTGATTTTCGTATTTCATGATCTCTCTTCAAAGGCAGCATATTTAAACCTTTCGATAATGTAGTTCCTATCTAGGGGTGACAATATGGTAAGATTTAAATATGGAGGGTTTGTAGGGAAATTATGACAAAGAGAGACTCGCTTGTAGGAAGATTAAGAAATAAAATCCTAGTCGGAACTTTGGTTGCGAGCCAGGTCTTGGGAAGCTATGGGTGCGAGAGAAATTCGGAAAAGCCTGCCTCTCTTTATCAAGAAACTGATCCTTCTAAATTGGTCCTAAATATGCCCCTAGAAGGAGTAGCCCATATTGAGCAGTATTCAGTACCTGACTCAAAATATAATTTAACGATGGTAAGGCAGATTCATGCTCAATCGACTGGAGCATTCAGCCCCGTTGAGAGAAGTAGGAGGTATGGGCTAGAGCAAAACTTGTTGCAGACTCTCAATTCGATTGAGGCTCAGAGAGCTACAAAAGCATTCTATCCTGAAGGAGTAAGGGTGGAAAATGAAAATGAACTTAATCAAATTTTACTAGGAGAAAAAGAGAAGGTAAAAAACCCTTCTCTTTATAGTATAGATTTGCTAAGATACTTAGGAGATCCTACTTTACAGGTTGCCGAAGCCGCTTCAGTTTATAGTATCCAACACAATCTCCCTTTGCACGCAACTATGAATAAAGCGCTTGCGGACAAAGCAAATCAAGAGACTAAGAAAGACCCTTCAACTTGGAACAAACAGATTGTTTACGAAGATAAGGAAGACTTTACATTACAGAGAATTGCTCAAGAATATCCTGCAGGGAACAATGCGATAACTACTATTTGGGGGTTGAACCATGACTTTCGCAATAACATTGAAAGTTGGAATCAAAAACATCCGCAGGCAAAATTCTCTTTAATTATAGTTACCCCCGCTAACGTAGCTGAAGCAGATGCTAGAAAGTAATTGTTCAAGTAAAAAACTATCTTGTCTGTAAAAAAGTTGGCGGTTGACAATCCTTAAAAACCTCGTTTTCCTCACGTGAGCATGAAAATACTCACGCTACATTGCGACTATATTCGCTTTCAAGCATTAAAAAAAGCGATTAAAGACGCGCCTGAACTTAAGAATAAAGAAATGGAAGAAGTGAAGGAATGCCTAGTCGTATTAACTGCTGTAGAAAAAGGCGATGGTGAAAAAGAACTTCATGAGATGATTGCCGCAGTAAAAAAGACGGCTGGTGAAGTCAAGGCCAAAAATGTAGTCTTATATCCTTACGCACATCTATCCTCTAACTTGTCCGCTCCTAAAGTCGCAATCGATATGCTTGATAGCGCTGAAATGCACCTAGGTAAGGAATTTACCGTTTCTCGAGCACCGTTTGGGTATTACAAGACGTTCGAGTTAAAGTGCAAAGGTCATCCTCTTTCCGAACTTAGTAAACAGTTTGGTGGCAGTCCAGTATCTGCTGCTGTAGCGTCAAAACTATCCGAACCTGCTAAAGAACTTACGTCTGACGACATAAGAAAACTGCTAGGCGAGTTATTGCCTACGAAGCTTGATACGTCCAAGCTTAAGGACAATGATCATCGTATCCTCGGGCAGAGACTTGAATTATTCGGGTTCAACGAAGTTTCTCCAGGTTCAGTATTCTGGCACCCTGCTGGACTACATATCTATAACTCTCTAGTTGAGCTAGCACGACGCGTCCAGTCAGTCAAAGGGTATCAAGAGATAGCAACCCCTCAGATTTTTGGCACTAATCTGTGGAAAGTCTCTGGCCATTGGAGTCATTATAAAGATAATATGTTTATCAGTAAATATGAGGATAAGGATTTCGGTGTTAAACCTATGAATTGTCCTGGTGCAATGCTAGTCTTTAAAACTAAAACAAGAAGCTACAAAGAGTTACCCTTACGATTTTCAGAATTTGGGGTAGTGCATCGACAAGAACTCTCAGGTGTACTTGCAGGATTGTTTAGAGTAATTAGATTTACGCAAGACGATACTCATATTTTCTGTACGTCAGAACAAATAGAGTCAGAAGTACACACTTTACTAAAACTTATAGAGTTTTACTACAAAAAGTTGTTTAAGTTTGAGTATCACATCGAGTTATCTACCAGACCTGAAAAATTCCTTGGAGAAAAGGCAGATTGGGATCGCACAGAGCAAGCACTCGAGTCTGCATTAAAGAAAGCTAAAACGCCTTATAAAATTAACAAAGGCGATGGCGCATTTTACGGACCAAAGATAGATATTCATATCAAAGACTCTCTAGGGAGAAGCTGGCAGTGTGGAACGATCCAGCTTGACTCTCAAATACCTGCCAGATTCGAATGCAAGTATGTTGGCGATGATAATAAAGAACACACCCCATTAGTTATTCATCGTGCGTTATTTGGATCTATAGAACGCTTTATAGGTATTTTACTAGAGCACACTAATGGTGGCTTGCCTTTATGGATATCTCCACGACAGGTTCGTGTTATTAACTTCACAGATAGAAATACAAAAGCCTGTGAAAAGCTTATTGAAGAACTAAAAGAAGCTCTTCCTAACCTTAGAATTGACTCTGACCTAAGAAATGATACGGTTCAGTCCAAAGTTCGCGATGCTGAGATGCTTAAAATAAACTATATCATTGTAGTAGGGGACAAAGAAGAGAAGAGTAAGACTTTGGCCGTTCGTGCACAAGGTCACAAGCCTAAATTTGACGTAAAACATGAAGCATTTATCAAAGATTTACAAGACGAGTTGAACGAACCGTATAAATCTTTATAGTTGATGCTTGCCAAAGCGATGCTTAAAGATTTACATAAATCTTTATAAAGTGCCAGTACTTTACTCTGTCATAAAAAGATGAAGATACAGCCGTACCTAAACAAACTTCAAACGTCTACGAAGTATAAAGAATTTTCACAGAAGCATAAAGACGCTTTTCTTGTTGCAGGGTTCTTTGTTATTGATTATGAAACAGGACGAAATATACATCAAATAGACTACTACGTGCCTTCTCAGCGCAAGTTTGCAGCATTTACACTCGATAAGAGCATAGAGTTGCAACTTCTTAATACGATGGATCATAAAATCCCACAAGAGATGAATGAACGTCCAACTACAGATCTTGATGCGCTACAAGGAATAATAACGGATGAAATGAAGAACCGCAGCATTACACAGCAGATAAAGAAAATGATTGCAATAATTCAAAACGTTAAGGGCAAGAACGTCTGGAACGTCAATTGTGTGCTGTCTGGAATGGACATTTTACGTGTTCACGTCGAAGATTCCTCGCGAACGGTGTTAAAGATGGAGAAATCTTCTTTGCTTGATTACATAAAGAAACTGCCTATGCCTCAAGGAGAAGGCGAGCAAGCTCAAGCTCAGCCAGGCGCAGTATCGGTGCAAAGCCAGCAAGTCCAGCCACAACAAATGCAAGTTAAACAGCCGATGCCAGTTCCAGTAAAGGAAGATATTGAACGCAAAATACAACAACTAGATAAGATCAAAGAGTTGTTAAAGAAAGAAAAAATCGAGCTTGAAAAGCAAGATGCGATTAAGAAAGAAAAATCTTCTGCAGTGAAGTCAAAGCCAAAAAAGGCTAAAAAGTAATTATTCTAGTTTTTATTTAATCTACTAATAGCGTTCTAACTTAATAAAAAATAAAAAGAAATAGAAAAAATAAAAAAATTCAGTTCTTTAACTGCACGTAACAGCCTCGTTCCTTTCAGAACAAAGTTTACCTGCTGGATTATTTGTCTTTATAACTACTGCAACATCAAATGTTGGAGAGCTACCAAGCCCAGCGAAGAATACGTTTGAAACAGTTCGCGATTCAAGCGGCTGAGGCAGATTGCCTGCAACAGTTGTTGAGTTCGTAACTCTGTTACCTGCGCTGTCAGTCATCAAGAATTTAACTTCTTGGATTACTCCCTGACCTGCGTCTCTGTTATATGTTAGATTATAACTTCCACCACCGTTACTTGAGCATTTTACTGCTTTCAAGGACACGGTAAGACAGTCGTTAGTTCCCTGCAGCTGCCCTGCGCCCTCTTGAATAGTAGGTCGGACGAATGCCCAGATTATACCAATAGCCACCAACACTAGGAGGATAATGAGTACATTTGTGACGATGTCGCTTAACCCCTTTCTTGTTTGTATCATTACATGAACCTCCTTTTAGTTATATAAATATCTTAAAAATACGCATGATTGCTATATAAACATTTCGTTAAATATCGACGATAGTAAGACGGCTAAATAAGCTAGCAATAGGTCGAACTTCCACCACAGAGTCCGCCACCCGCAACACAGCAACTAGCAACTGAACAGAACTTTGGATTAGCAAGATACATCGAATTGAATAAGTCATAATCATCTCCGTTAATTCCAAAAATATTGCCGTCCCCATTTAGGTCGTAAGTTATGTCGGTAGACCCAGCGTTATATGCTGCCAGAAATAAATCTTTATCTGTGCTGTTGAGTACCTGATCGCTATTAAAGTCAAGAACACAAGTATTGCAACCAGTCAAACACGCATTGCACGCGCCATTTCCACCGACAGCATTTGTATCTCCGTAGTAATTAGGACAGTTGTTTACATATGCTGTACTCTGGTCGCACTGTTCAGTTCCGTTTATAGTGTTATCGCCACATGTCTGGCTTCCGATATTACAAGATCCAAAGGCGCCACCTGAACATGTTTGAGTTCCAAGATAACTGAATGCTCCTCCAGTACAACCCTGAGTAGCTCCATCAGTACATGCAGGACCGCTTGTCGAAGTAGGCACATTAGCACTAGCAGATATTGCGGCAGGTATTTCCTCGCCAGAGGTTCGAACGAAAATAGGTGCAACTGAAATCTTAACAGGCTGGCCAATTCCAAGTCCAGCGTAATTTACAACAATCAAACGCGCCTCAAGAGGGCCAATTTGGGTATTATTTCGTACTAGTTTGCTAACTCCAGACGCGTCCTCAAGAATCAAGTTAAATCCTGCCAATGTTCCAGTACCGGAATTGCGATTCACTACAAGTGAAACCTTGCTATTAGCACTATCAAGGGTAACTGATGAAGGTTCAATGCCTAACGTTGTGCCATATTGTTCAGTAACTTTGTCGATCGAACCTGCTCCTTGTTGAATAGTAGGTCTAATGAATGCCCAAATAATTCCAATAGCAACGAGAACTAATAAAATAATCAATACGTTAGTAACGATATCACTCAAACCCCTTTTACTAAACATCTACTAATGATAACAAGGCTCTTTATAAATCTTATCACGAATGAGCGTACCAAAATTCATACGTGTCTTGATTAACGCGATCAAAACTAACAAATCCAAATCTCTCGAATTGTAATAACGTGCCTCTCTTTAACGATTGCACTGCTTTTTCGGCCACACCCTCAGCCCATTGGCCGTTAGGCATAAGCACACGAGCTTTGACGCCCTGAGAAACCCATTGTATTTTAGGTATCTTCTTGTTCTCATACGAAGTAATAGTAAGTTTTTTATCTAGCTTGATATTGCACAAGTGTAACAGCCGTATCTCTTTTCCCTTATACAACTCTGTGTCTTTCTTTGAAATGATAACGCCCTCGATATCAATTGCTCGCGTTTTTTCAGGGTAATCCGGATGTACTGGAATCTCAATGCGTTTCATTTTCACATCATCCAGTTTCAATTCAATCGGATCTTGAATAAATGCGTATCTATCAGCAACCGCATCAATTAGTTTTCTATTAATCGCTGCAATCATATCAAACTGTAAGTTTACAGGGTGCTTTGACAATCCTATTTGTTTTGTAAGCTCGTACAGTGCTTCTCGAGTTATGCCTCTTCGTTTCAGCGCTTTAAGCGTTATTAGTCGAGGGTCATCCCAACCCAGAAGTTCTCCCGACTGAATTAAATCTCGTATCTCTCGCCCTTTAGTCGTGAAATCTTCAACATTAAATCGCCCGTATTGAATAATAGTTTGTTTTTTCAATTTAAGTAAATCTTTCAGCCTATCTTGCAGCTCAACTCGTGTGTCAAATTCATTGCTACGTAAAATCAGCGTTACGCCCATCAAAGAATCTTCAATAGGATTGTAAAAATCATATAATGGCCAGACTTTGTACTTTGTACCATGTCTATAGTGCTTCGCGTTGACACGTCTAAACAATGCCGGATCTCGCATTACATGATTCAAGCTTTGCATATCTCCCTTTAGCCTCATTACTGCTTCGCCTTCTGGATACTTGCCCTGAACAAATTCCTTCCATCGAGCGTGCTGAATTTTTACCGGAAATTGTCTGCATTGACATTCTATTCCTTTATGCCTCATATCTTGCATTGCTTCTCGTTTACAGAAGCAAATGTAGGCATTTCCGCTTTTGATTAATTTCTCAGCATACCTATAGAGCTTAGGCATGTCGTCGGATACATAGCGAGGTTTCTTTATTTTCATTCCCAAATAGTTTTCTATGTCATCCATAATAGAATCAACATACTCCTGAGATACTTTCTCAGGGTTAGTATCTTCTAATCTAAGTAAACATGTACCTTTGTACTTTTGCGCATACAGGTAATTAATAAGAAACGTCATTGCGTGTCCCACATGGAGATATTTGGACGGCTCGGGAGCCATGCGTGTTACAACTTTTCCAGTCAGTTCTAATTCTGGCAAGTCTTTTTCTTTTTCCTCGCGTTTTTTTACAACGTCTTGCATTTCAGCGAACGTTTTTTCGCGTTCAGCAGCAGAAACAGAATTAACTTTTTTTACCGTACTTGCGATGAGCGGCATTATCTTGCTTATCTCTTGCTTTTCAAGACCATGTTGAAAGAGCTTAGGTAGGATACGCCCAGCGTCTGCTTTGCCAAATTCTATAGCGTTTTGTAATGCATAGGCCAGTATTTCACGAGAAAGATCTTTCATAAACACGTGATGTGTATTTGTTATTTAAGCTTATCTCAACCGAGACTCAAGTTGCGCTAGACGTGACGATAACATCTCTATTTTATACATTGTATCATCAAGTTTATTCGTAATAGTGTCTAGCTTTAGGGATATGTCTGAATCAGTAGATTTGATCGGTTCAGTTGCAGGAGACGAAGCGCTTGATTGTGCAAAATTAGTGAGAAAGTCAAACGCGCTTGTTTCTTGAACTGGTTGAGCTTGAATAACGGGTGCGCTAGCAGAAGGTCGTAAATCTAAAACATCTATTTCTTTGTGTTCTTCACGTTTTTTAAGGAGACCTCTTTTTTCTAATGCCGTAAAATCAAGTACATCTACTCCCATTGCGTATGTAAGACCCAGAACTATTTAATTACTGCGGCAGCTGGCCAGTACCAAGCTGCGGCGTTTTCAGTGCATTAACATCTGCATGATAATATTCTTTTTCGCTAAATCCAAACATGCCTGCAATCATATTAGAAGGGAACTTCTTTGCAGCAGTATTATATGTTTGTATAGCTTGAATATATCTTCCACGAGCCACAGCAATTCTATTTTGCGTTCCTGCAAGTTCATCAGTCAGTGCAACGTACTGAGTATTGGCTTGAAGTTGAGGATAATTTTCGGCAACAGCATTTACAAAGGTTGCAACACTATTGGCCATCTGTACGCCTGAAGTATCTTTCTCTCCTACAGTCTGTGACCCCTGCCATTGAGTTCTAGCTGCGATCACATCTTTAACGAACTTTGTTTCGACGCTTACAGAACTTGAAACAACGGACACTAAATTAGGGATCAAATCTGCTTGACGTTGATATTGATTTTCAACTTCGCTCCATTCTCCATTAATCTTCTGATCAAGACTAACAAAATGGTTGTAACTTGCAATTCCCCATATAAGTCCGATAACTACAATCGCGCCGATAATTCCCAATGTAATGTATAATCCTTTATTCATTTTCCAGTAAGTCTTTAATTCTTTAAAAAACTATCTTCCTGCGCCGCCACCGCCGAAACCGCCTCCTCCAAATCCTCCGCCTCCGCCACCGAACCCTCTGCCTCCAGATGTGAAGATCGGTGCCCACCAGAAACGCTTGTTAGATGCACTCAATCCATATCCAATAATGGACCTAATAACAATGATAAATATAACGAGCATAATGAATAACCACACATACGATGTGTCTCCATGAACCTCGCCTGAAAGTATCTCATCTTTATTTTCCTCAAGCAACCGCGCGATAGCGGTACTGAAATCCACAATTCCGGTATTTACCTCGCCATTGTCACGTGCAGGTACATAATATTGATCAAGTAATCTTCCAATTTTAGAGTCAGGCAAGATGCCTTCAATACCATACCCCGTAGCAACCCAAATTTTATTCACATCTAATACGTATAAAATAACTACGCCGTTGTCCTTGTCCGCTTTACCAACTTTCCACTCTTGTCCAAGATCAGTCGCATATTGGCTTAGGTCATTTCCCTCAATACTTGCCATGCTAACAAAAACGACTTCAGCTGTTGTTGTCTGATCAATGTGCTGAAAAAGATCGTGAAGCTTCTCTACGTTTGAACTGTCCAAAACATGTGCAAAATCATTTACGTATTTATCCTGATAGTTCGGAAAATCTTGCGCTCTAACAAAGGCAATGCAGAGAATAAACACTATAAGAAGAAAGCCCTTTTTCATTAGTGAAAGAAAGATAATTTCTATATAAACTTGCTCACCTCGTCATACAAATCGAGAGAGAACGTTTAAATAAACTTCTCACGTATTCACGTTAATAAAAGATGGTCAAAATTCGCAACTTAATTGCAGCTGTTAGTCCTGACGTTTATTGTGATCCAGAGGTACGAAAAGAGGTCAAGGAATTAATCGAAGAAGGTAACTTTAACGATGCCGTTGAAAAAGCTAAGTTGGTTGAGCAAACTGATATATTTGATGCAAATGTTACCCGCGAATCCAGCTTGAAAGCGCCTAATCCTATTGATGCATCTGGCCTAGAGGCGCCTATTGAAGTACATAAAATCGTATACGATTCTCCAAGCGAGAGTCTAGAGCCATTGTATTTCTGGATTTTAGACTTTCTTGACGGTACTGGATTTAAGAAAGTAGACAAGCTCACAGACAACTTCGTATCTGCCCCCGGTTCGGCACATTTCTCAGAGTTGGGAATGAAAGCAACCAAAATGCAAGAAGAGGCGTCCAAAACAATGGGGATGGTTAATACTGTCATAAAGTCCGTTCTCAACATTGTTTATGACTTAAAAGAATTCAAAATCCGCCTTGATGCTTATGACAAATACAAAAGCGATAAAAGTTCTGATGCAGAAAAAGGCGCAGCATTACTTTCCCTAAAACAAATTTGGCTTGATAGCGTA
>CAZRZR010000018.1:0-14457 GCA_964604715.1 Candidatus Woesearchaeota archaeon | reverse complement strand
GTTGCATTAGTTGCCAGATCAACTCTGAATGTTTTGCCCGCGATATTCAAAGTTTTTCCTTTAGAAGCAGGACTTGTGAAATCAACAGGTTTAGAAAATTCTACTGCTAAATAATAAGTATAATAATCTTCTATATTACCAATACCCATTTTAATTCCATTGGCAGGAGTATTGTTTGTCTCAGATTCACTATTAAACGCGATAAGAGGCACACTATTCGGAGAGCCTCCGAGAACTATACGTTGCGTATAATCGCTATTAACATTTCCCTTAAAAGTGCCAGACTTAAGAACAGTTGGCAGTTGTTGAGCTCCAAGTTGTTGAACGACTTTATTTATGGTGTCATTCAAATATAATTTTTCAGAAGCAGTAAAGAGCGGAAACTTAACTTTAATTTGATTATCTCCGTCGGGAATTGGATCAACTCTCGAGACGTTTCCTACTTTTCCTGCGGGCGTTATTCCGCCACCAAAGCAATTTGGAGGAGTGCATGGCGCCAGTTGCAAATCTAAATCGGATTGACTAACAACAAGTACACCGCCGATGACGATAACAACCACCACCCCGAGCAAAACAAGCGGAGAAAACCCCTTCACCATATCGCTAATGAAGAGTTATGCTATTTATACCTTATGTTACAAATCACGAGCTTGCAACGTGCGACGGCCATTTAACTTGGCACGTTTTGATGCATCTTCCAGCAGTTTGAGAACTTTTTGATTTAACGCGTCTGGTACATCACTTGCAACACTCAAGTCAGGTACTGCAGACTTGATTTTACTTTTAATAATTAAATCAACGTCTTCCATGTTATGCAGATAATTTGTATTTTTCAGTAAGTTTATCTACTGACGATTTATTTCCGAATAGTAAAATTCCCAGATGTTCGATTTCCTGAAGATTTTTCCCTGCTGTCTGCTTAATCACTTTTGTATCATCTGTTGTAGCCATCATCTCTCGAGTGAAATCGGTAACTTGCAATCCTTCTTTTCGTGCTTTCTTTGCTAAGTCTACTAGTTCTTGGTTTGAGCCAGTTTCTTTAATCATTATAGCATGTTGAATGTTCAATGCAATTTTTTCATTATCTTTAGTTTCAATGATGTCCTGCATCAACAGAGGTCTTCCTTCACGGGCACCTAATGCAGCACTTAAATGGGCCACGGTATTCATTTTTTCCCATGGCTTCATCTTGATTGAACTATTAACCAAAATTACTGCAACTTTAGTTTCTTTTGACTTTCCTACCTCTTTTGCTTCTAACGTGGTGATTTTCTCAGGCTTCATGAAAGGAAATAGAAGAATATCTCTAATAGATTCTTGTGCTGTTAAAAGAATAATCATTCTATCAATGCCAATTCCTAGTCCTCCAGTTGGAGGCAATCCCGTTTCGATAGCATTCACGAAATCTTCATCATACGGACTAGCTTCTTCGTTACCTTCCGACAACATCTTCTGTTGTTCTTCCAGCAGTTGTCTTTGTAAAACAGGGTCATTAAGTTCCGAGTAAGCGTTTGCTAACTCTGCTCCTACACAGAATGGCTCGAATCGTTCGATTAGACGTTTATCTCCGTTTCTATGTGCTTTACACAAAGGCGTGGTTTCAAAGGGGTGGTCAATGATAAACGTAGGTTGCTCAAGATGTTGTTCGCAGAAATGCTCAAAAATTGCTTGTACGCGCCATCCCCATGTTCTCCCTTTCTCTTCAACCCTATGCTCTCTCATAAAGTCTGCAAGTTCGTCATTAGACATTCTATCTGCATCGATTTTTGCAAACTTCTTTACAGCATCAAGCATCGTCATTCTCTTCCAGGGAGCCTTAAAGTCAATCTCCTTACCTTTGATAGTAACTTTAGTTGTCCCATTAACTTTCTTCGCCACATACTCAAACAATTTCTCCGTAAGTTCCATCATATCGTTATAATCTGCATAAGCTTGATAAACTTCCATCATGGAGAACTCAGGGTTATGCCATCGGTCTATACCTTCATTTCTAAAGTTTCGTGCAATAGTAAATACTTTATCAAATCCTCCCACAATAAGTCGCTTCAAATATAATTCAGGCGATATAGCTAGGAAAAGAGGAATGTCTAATGCGTTCAAGTGGGTCTTGAAAGGTCGTGCAGCGGCCCCGCCATAAACTGTTTGCAAATAAGGAGTCTCAACTTCATTAAATCCGCGCGCCTTTAGAAATTCACGAATGGAATCAATTATCTTCTCACGTTTCAAAAAGACTTGTTTAACTTCAGGGTTCATCAACAAATCAAGATATCTTTTTCTGTAGCGTTCTTCTTTATCTTCAAGTCCATGCCACTTGTCAGGAAGAGGCAAAATAGCCTTTGACAGCAGTTCAACTTTCTTTACAACAACAGAAAGCTCGCCGCGTTTTGTTCTGAACAAAGGGCCCTCTACACCGATAAAGTCTCCAATATCGACATTCTTTTTGAAAAATTCTATTATTTTTTCTGGCGTTTCTCCATCTTGCACAAGCACCTGTATTTTTCCAGAGTCATCTTGTAAAGAGCCAAATGCTATCTTTCCTAGATCTCTGAAGCTCATCAATCGACCTGCTGTTTTCGCAGTCGTTTTTGATTTTTTCTCGTTTGCTAATTTCTCATGCTCTTTCTGCAAATCTGCATTGTTATCTTTCTTATCGTAAGAATATGGATATGGATTAATCCCTTCTTTTCTCAGTTCGTTAATCTTTTTTATTCGTTCTTTAACAATTTCGTCTTGTCGTCCCATGCACTAGCTATGAATAAAGGGTTTAAAAAAATACGTATCAGGGCGAAAGCCACACGTGTTGCATCTTAATAACTAACACTACAATGAATGCAAGCGTAAGGAGGATAAGAAGCCAATCAATCATTGGAGGGCGACCGTTTGGATCACGCACAAAGAAGCTTTGAGTTCCTTTCATAAACATGCTATCTAAAAAGATTTGTTATATTTAAAACTATTCTAAATGCCCATTACTTTGAAATCCTTAAAATCCTGAAAACGCTCGTCTCGTTGCTCTACGGAGGCTATCTTAGTGTTATATGGTCCTTGTTTACATTTAGGAATCATAGCTTCTACTGCTTTACTGTCTCCCTCTATAAACACTTCAACACGCTTGTCTTCAAGTATTCGAACGAATCCTCGAACATTCAGCTTTTCAGCCTCTGCTTTAATATACGGATTAAAGAACATTGGCTGTAGCGATCCAGTCAAAAACAATCGTAAGCTCTTTTTCATAGAATAGGTATGATGTTCGTGTTAATATAACTAACGATTAACTTCCTCTTTGTTTTCCTCTTCTTTCTTTCTGCTTTCAAGCGTCTCGTCAACCATCCTCAAATAGGCTATGGCTTTCCAATCAAGCCCCAGAAGCTTCGCGCCTTGTTTGTCCATTTCCAATGCATGGCCAGCAAGTAGTACGTTCTTCTCATGTGCATCAACTAACGCAAAATCAGGCAACTTGCAAACAATAATATCATGAAGTCTATATTTCAAAGGATACTGATCAAGCTTGTTCTTTTTAGAAGAGAAAAATCCTTTATAATAACGTGCGGGAAATGCGCCTTCCATTCCAGCGATAACTCCGGAGATTTCTGTTCTTTGATCTTTCTGAAGCTTAGGAAGCGAGATTACATAGCTTGACCTTAACAATGAGGGATACATAATACTCTTGAACCCGACAAACTCATTACTTCCTACCTCTTCACAATGGGTTTTGTTAAGATCAACAAGTCCTATCCCATACTTTTCAGCAAGCACGTGATATCCCAGTTCATTAAACAGGTCCATGGTATCCTCCCCGTCACATCCTTCAGCAATAAACAACTGCGCTTCAGAATTTTTATGTTCTATACAGAATTTTACAACGGCTTCAGCAAATGCAGTTTCAGTATTCTTTTGCTTATCCATGCCCAAAGTAGGCTTAAGCACAATGCTCTGATGCTTCTTTAATTCTTGATCAAACTTAATGAGCTTTAGCAGCTTAGGTACTGTCTCTTCATAAGACGCTAGCTTAATTGACACTCCTTTTACCATCTCTCTGTCGAGTACTGGGGCTTTTTAATGATTATGGTATTCTAGTTTTATATAAAATAAGATAAAAAAGAAAAATAAACTGCTGTTAAGCAGACTCTCCGCTAGCTATTCTTTTACAAGCGCGTCGGTTAAGTAAAGTTCTCTCCAACCAACTATTGCACTGGGGAAAACTAGCAACTGCGTTAGGCGATAAGAGGGTCGCGTTTAACTTGCCTTTGATGTTTGTACATCTCTCTCCTAAGTCGCATTCATTTTTACCTGCTCCAGCGACACGAGAACACGTTTTGTTAACATAGTTGCAAACATTGTGTCCACATTGTGCATCTGTAGAACAGGTATTATTACCTGGTCCACTTACCATTTGACAAGCCATATTCACACACGTTAAATGCGTCTGATTTGAAACACCACATTGGCTTCCAATAGGAGAACAGGTATTATTACCCGCTCCGTTTACACTAGTACACATATTATTCATACATGTCAAATGCGTTGTTTGGTTAGTCTGACACTGAGCGTTAGTAGAACAGGTATTATTACCCGGCCCCTGAACAGTGGTGCAAGCCATATTCACACACGTTAAATGGGTCTGATTTGTAGAGTTTTCAGGTCCAAACGCCGCATTAACAGAAACATTTCCGCTAACTGAAATCTGACATATGGGTGCAATCCCTGAACAAGCGCCACTCCACCCTAAAAACTTGCCTCCGCTAGTTGTCGATGCGACCAGGTTTACGGTTGTTATGTTAAGGTAATAGTTGTATCTATCACACCAAGCACTTCCATCTGAATAAGTTCCACATCCTCCGGATCCTCCCATGCCTTGCGGAGTAACGTTTACAGAACCGTATCTAGCATCAAACCAAGTTCTGTGCAATGATTCTTGCGCAAACGCTCCAGGAATAAAAAATAAGGCTAGACATAAAAATATACCAATTCCTATAAATTTATTATTCATCATAAATTACCTCCTTTCATCAAGCCCATTAGTAATAAAACAGATATATAAAATTATCTTGTTAATCGCCCTTCGTCTTCACGCCTATCCAGTTCGTTATTAACTACTGCAACAGTTTGCGAGGCAAAGTACGTCCGTTTACCAATCGTAATGGGCGTACACATCTGTTTTAATCGCTTAAACTCTTTATCTGGCAGTCCCTTGTGGTCTCCTAAAATGAACACCGGGTTCTCTTTTATTTCAGCAGTACGTATGTCTTCTCCATCAGGATCTAGCACGTATAGATTTCTTCCTTGCTCCCCTAGTTCTTTTACGACTTCCATAAAGTTCTTCTTTTCTATCCAAAATCCGGGGAAAACCTCCCTTCTCTCTCCTTCCCGGTACTTGTAAAGCATCTTTTTCAAGATACTAGAGACATCCTTCTTACTCAAATAAATCTTATCAATACCGGTCTTTCCCTCAGTAACGGGATGTATCTCCAAGTGTTTGACAGGATCAGGCGGACCAGCAAAAAGCAAGTGTAATTTAGCGTCACCGCGAATCTTATGGCTCAGGAAAAAGACACCAATTACTGTATGTATGGCAATATCGATTCTCCCTGCCTCCTGCAAGTTTGTACCAAAATTGCCACTTGTCGGCGCAGTTCTAGAGTAATAAATGAACTCTCTCATTCTTAGAGAAGAAAAAGTCTCCTTTTAAGACTTCCTAGTTAAACACGAATTCAGGTACTGCAAAAACGTCGTCCGTGTTTACGACACGTGCGACTTCTACAAATTGCATGCCACAAAATATTGCAACACGCGTCTCATTTGCAAATGATGTTTTTTTAGTTAAGTCAGTATAATGAATAGGTTTTCCAACAAGTATTTTGTTTAGGTTGTCTTTTTTTATCAAAACGTGCGGCATTATATTCTTCAAAGCTTCCTCTGCAGGAATTAGCAGAGCTCGCAACTTTTCTTCGTTTCCTTTTCTGTATTCTTCTATTGCTTTTTCTACATCGTACAAGTTGGCACTTTTTTCCTCGGTAAATATGCCTGCCTGTATTCTTCTAAGCTCGAGCATATGGGCTCCTCCAAGTGCTTTGCCCAGGTCATTAACTAGTGTGCGTATATACGTTCCAGCTTCTACCTCTGCCGAAAACAACACATCTTTACCATCTCTTTCTAGAAAATCAAAAGACATCACGTTACGCGTTCTTAACGCTCTCTTAACGCTCGAGCGTACAGGAGGCATTTGGGTTATATCTCCGACGAATTTTTTCATATATTTTTTTACTTCACTGTCGCTTGCCTCTTCATGCAACCTCATAACTCCAACATATTTCTTATTTTTCCCAGTAAAATAACTTGATAATTTACATGCGCGATTTAACGTTATAGGTAGCACTCCGCTCACTGCAGGGTCAAGTGTGCCGCAATGTCCTGCGCGTTTTGCTCCTAAAATTGTACGAATAAAGTCAGAAACATGTGCGCTGGTAGGCCCAGAAGGTTTGTCAATAATAATGACTGAAAATTCTAACAGTTCGCTAATTGTTTTTTTGTTCATATAGTCCCTTTCAAATACGCTTTTCTTCGTGCCATTGGAAATCGTTCAATAGCATACCGCAACATCGTGCGAGGCATTTTCTTGTAATGCATCATCAAAAACGTTTCTAAATATTTTTCATTTCGCTTACCTACTTCGCGAAGCATCCAGCCACATGCTTTGTGTATCAAATCATGTTTGTCGTTAATAAGCAGTTCAACAATTTTAAATGTCTCATCAAAACGTGACTTTTTTATAAATGCAAAGGTCGAGACTATTGCAATACGTCTTTCCCACAGATTGGATGATTGCGCAAGTTTGTCAAGAATTCGCGTGCCTTTATTTAATAAATAGTCTCCTAAAATCTCAGCGCTGGAGTCAACTAAGTCCCAATTGTTTACGTATTTTGCATTTGATAAATAAAATGCAATAATTTCTTCTCTATGAGTTTTTCTGTACTGTTCAACTAGGATCATTAATGCGGCCAGTCGCTCTTCATGTACTTTTGAACACAGGTGATTTTTAATCTCTTCTAATGATAAATGCAAAAACTGTTTGGCTATAGATCTTGTTTGTGGAACTGTTAGTCCTATAAACAAATCTCCCTCTCCATATTGGCCTTTGCCTGTCTTGAAAAATCTTTGAGAAACCTGCGCACGTTCGTCAGAAGCATGCTTTTTTAATTCATTACTAAGATTCATACTCGGTAATATAATGAGAAAATATAAACTTACTTCTTCAGAGCCATTCGATGCACTTCAGGCGTTTTAGCTTTACTTGTATGCTTTTGAGCCTTATTCTGTTGTTCTGCAAACTTTTCATTAGCAATAGCTACTGATTTTCCTTTTTCAGATTCATCCTTCTTCTCTTCTTCGGTCTTTTCTTCAATCTTCTCTTCAGTTGCTTGAGTTTTTTTGTCCGCCTTCTTGTGGAATCTGGCGTTCTTTTGTTGAGCGAATTTAACAACATCAGGTATATCTGCTAAAGTTACGTGTACAAGATCTCCTTGCTTCTTTGCCTTGACTTTTATATGGCTTGGCGAGTTGCTTGAGCCGCGATACCACATTTCGTTGTTAAGATAAATGTCGATCTTAACTTTATCAAGGTCTCTGTTAGGAACTTTCATATGTTGAGCAATGAATTCTTTCAATGCTACAACGCCTTTACGTGCACGCTTATAGCTAGGCACTTTCATCCACTCTTTTCTAAGAGGGACTACATACGTTCTTTCAAAATGTGATGTTTCTGCCATTATCCAAGATGAGTCTTATGAGTTCGACGCGATTTAATTTTCAACTTTGTCCGTCTCCATGAACGTCGTCTAGCTGTTAGTTCAGAAGGATGTTTGCGCTTGCCTTTTCCAAATGCGCGTATAACTGCCCAGAATGGAGCCCATTTTGTTTGTCGTTCATAAACGCCTAAAACTACCTTTTTGTGATAATGTTGAGTCATTTTACTTAATTTCCTCCAAGAATGCGCGACCTTGCTTAGTCAATTGACGTCCTGCGCGTTTACCTTTGACTTTTTCAATCATGCCTGCAGCTTCCGCTTGTTGTAATATTAATCTGATAATTTTACCGCTTCCTTTGTAAAATCTAGGGGGCTGCATTCCTCTATCTTTTCTATTTCCATATCGTGTTCGTAAACGACCAACGCCGACAACGCCTCGAATATACATCTGTCTTAAAATACTTGCAGCGCGTTTATGCCAGAAATCAACTTCTTCGATAGGCCTCATTTTACCTGCGCCAGTCTTGACAAAATGAATCCACGTAGGTTGCTGGAAGTCTCCAGACTCTTTCAAAGCTTCAGCTAATTTCTTATTATAGGCTCCTGCTTCTATTAATTTGATATCGGCCATGGGTCGTTATAAAAAAGATGCCTTATAAAACTTACGCACCCTCCATTTTGCCTCTGCGCAGGATGATTGTAAAGCCAACTGTCGCATATCTGTAGCCTTCCCCAAGTCTTTGCACAAGCTCGTCAGCAATTTGCTTTACTTTATCCTTGGTAGGCGCGCAGTTTCTCAGTACCGATACGCGAACTACTTTAACGTTCTTAAAGTATAATTTGAGGCTTTCAACTACTCCTTCAGTTAAACCAGCCTTACCTATTTGAAATTTCATGCTTTTTTTACCCCTCCTGCTGGAAGCGCAGCCATCAGTTCTTCTTGACTAATGTTCATCGCAAGTTCGACCTCAAATTGGGGAGTCATATCTTTCTTATCAATAGTGCCAGGTACGATTTGCATCAGTGGTTTTTTAGTAGTCATAGGAGGCACTGCACGCAATACTCCTTTTTGTTTTACTAATGCCAATTTCAACATGACGTCCTTGCGTTCTACTTTTCCTTGTACTTGCCACATGCCGGCCTTCAAATTGTTTTTGGATAATTGTCCTAATGTAAAAATATCCACGCTCGTTTTTTTCTTTCGTTCTCTCCATGCTCTACTAAAACACCCTGTAAAAACAGCGCATTCTTCTAGTTCATGGGCCGTAACTTTAGATATCTCTTTAATAATCACCGCAAATGGGCTCCCTGGATCAGAACTATGCATAACCACGTAGTCTTTCTTTCGCACTAACGATGTAAGTAATTCATCGTTCTGCACGGCGTTCTTGCCACCGATTACTAGTGTTCCTTCAGAAGTATAGAACCATCGATATTTTTTGTACCCATTCATATAAAACTCATCAAGCGGTGCTTTTTAAGTGTTTCTTACTAGCAAACAGAAGCTCGTACAAGACCTGCTCGCTTTATCTCAAAGTCAAGGTCTTGAGTCGTAATAACTCGTCCATCACGAGATACGCTTAAACGCACAATAACGCTACTTTCAGGAGCATCGTCCGGAATATTAAGTCTAACTACTTTTTTAGGAGCCGTATCGCCAGGTGAAACTGTGCCTGTCCATTTATCGCTCTCTTTCCACTTTGCCAGTTCAGTTTGTGAAACGCCTTCTATTTTAATTTCAGTCGTTTCAATCTTATAGTCCGCAGCCTTATCGGCATGTACTCCGCACCAAATAACATTTAGTTTTCCAGGTATAAGCTGAACTGGGTCCCCGCCTGCGCCAATGCATTGAATCTCTCCCTCAGATGAGCCGAATAATTCATTAATTTGGCTTTGTACTTTACCGTTAATATCTCCAGTCAATCCGAGTGCTCCACACATAATATTACGTACAAGAACCATGCCTATAATTAACATTGTAACGCCAAGAACGATTACAACGATTGTGCTGACCGAAAGTTCCAAAGCTGCTCGTTTACTGTTCATCATTATTGAGTTCCCTGTAAGCTTGCCAAGAAATCAGGATTCTGAGCGAAATAGTACGAAGCAACTACCGATAGGATGAGAACAACAACTCCTGCGACTATTCCAATAATCGACAAAGTGCGTGCAGCGCGCGACCATTTAGTGCTTTCCTGTTGATGTTGTTTTTTACTAAACACAAGTCCGATAACGCCCAAGATAATTCCAACAAGAGGATTAACAAAAAGACCAAGTACGATGCTTAATATTCCTAAAGTAACTCCTGCAACACCAAAACTATTGTGTTCTTCAGCACCCTTTTTCATGTCTCTCTTATGGGATATTCTTTTATAAACCTTCTGTCTCAAATCCTCAACGATATAATTAGAATGGACACATTAACCAAATAAATCGCAATGCAAACAACGCATAATGTTCTTATTCTAAAGAGGCCGTACACAAGATAAGCAATAATAAGAAGTGAAAGCAGACTTGCATAGAGAATAATGCTATACAGTTTAAAATATGCAAGTACAATTACTGCAATATAAAAGATCATCCCAGCTATACTGTTCGAAAATCCGAACACGTGGCTGTACTTACTTGAGAACGCCTTAGTGCAAGAAATGCGATCGCTTAAGTCGCACGTCGCTTTATACAACTCGTCTTGCTCTTTTCGTTGCTCAACAAAAAATGCATATAACGATAGAACAATGCCGATCATAGACAAAACAAGTATAGAGGTTATCATCACGTGCTGAGGAAATCTTGATTTAAGAGCTTTCCTAATGGGGATGGAGGGAATCGAACCCCCGACACCACGAGCTTCAGTCGTGTGCTCTCCCACTGAGCTACATCCCCGATAAAAGAACGAACGTGAAGAGACTTTTAAATGTTAGGTTTGCGAGATATTATCCTGTTGTTTTCAAGGACCTTCTGTATCTTTCAGCTACAAGGATAAAAGGTCTGATACTTAAATCAAAAATCGCGCGGGATAATTGATTAAAATCATAATTTTCTTTCTCACGTAGTTCATGGGTAACTTCTACCTCTCCTGTAACCGGCCAGAGTAAGCTATGGGGCTTTACTGCTTGAACTACTCCTTTTTCAATCCATCGTCTATCTTGCTCAATTCGCTCACGACTTAATTTCAATTCTGCTAGTGTCTCGGAGGATAAGCCAAAAAAATCTATGACTTCTCCATAACTAGGCAAAAATGTAATATCTATATGCGGGGGCACCCATAAAGTTGCCTTAAGTTGTGTTTTATGTGATTCAAGACTATACGTTAGTTGATAATATTCCAATTTTCCCGGAGTCGCTTTTACAGCCTTTTTGGGATATCCTTGGAACTTTTCTGCTCTAATCTGCTCAGGGAATTCACGTATAAACGCTTCTAAGTCTTGTCTTTCCATACAAATACACCGGTATACTCCTTAATAAATACCTATATAATTGAAAAAAATGTGAGTCAGACATAGGCCAGATTCTGTCGAACGTCGTTTTCCCAAAGGTAACGAACCGTGCGTACTGACATCAGACTATGCGTGCGGCAAAGGCACTTGCATCCACAAAGGCGCCCGTACACAGAGAACAAGTTCCCTGGTACCTCAAACTCTATCGAGTTCGACGTTTCATCATCTCCTTCGCATCGTAGCTTCCCTCACGGCTCATTGCTCAGCGAAGACTGTGTCGTTTCTGTTGCGTTGCTTGACCTCGCGGCCAGCTGCCTTTCAGCAGATTGTGTTTTCATTAGCATTATTACATGCCAATGGATGTCCGGACCTTCCTCAGGAGAAAATGTATTGCATTCTCGCTCATTCAAGAGCACTCCCGGAGTCAGCTGTCCAACTCACATTGATAGATCACAATTTACTATTTAAATTTATGTATCTTTGGAGTGGTTACATTCAGAAGATTTAAATAGTTACAATTTACTAAAAAAACATGGAATACACTGATGAAAGGGTGGCGAATGCTGCAAAAGCTTACGCTATAGTAGAGGAATACGCGCAAAGAGTGTTTCGTGCAAAAACAAACTCTAACGACTTAAAAGCTAAAGCAGATCTTTTACGAAGAGCGTATATAGGAGATTATATGGAAAACACTACTCCAGGTACTAGAGAACTGCTTATCTCGGATGAAACAATAAGGTGCTTGAGAGAAAGGTGTCAAGAAATTATTAACAAATTAGAAGGAGAAAAGTTGAGTGCTTTTCCCTAATTACCTTTAAGCCTTCCTATCTCGTAAGTGAGTATTATATAGGCGCACAAGTAGAATAAAGTAGAGCCCTACAATAACTGCTAGGTGTATCCAGATTAATCTTCTAAGCCATGAGCTGCCTGTTCCAGCAACTGAAGGTGAACACCCAATAGTACAGCCTCCTGCGATAGTTACAGTTCGCGTTTAAGTTTGATTCTTTATTCCTGCCGTATTTGTCGATAATGCTATGAATCCATACGTGCCATCCATCAAGTTCGTGAAATTCTTCCAATAAGGGGAGTTACCTGCACCAAATAATGCTCCTGCCTCCTGGCTGTTGAGTGCGCGACCGAACAATAATAATTCGTCAATAGAACCATTATAGCTTCCTGAAGGTCGAGAGCCGATATACACATCATTGTTATTTTGATGAACGCTTGTTATATCGCTTACATTTCCTACGACTGTCGTTCCTGCAGTGCTCTTATCCACGTAAATCGTTATATTTTGTCCAGGTTCGAAAACTCCTACAAACTGATGCCATTGACCGTCTTGATAGGTTTGATTGCAATTACGCGCATACACCCTATTTACAGATCCTCCGTCTCTTGAAACATAAAAGTCAAGCCCATTGCATACTCCGCCTGTGGCTAGACTCACTTCCCACGCAATTTCGCCGGTAGTCATGCCGTCCCATTTTCCTACAAGGAATTGACCAGCAGTACTTGAATTTCCATTAAACCAGAACGAAACAGTAAATGCCTTTGTGAAGTCAATAGTAGAAGAGTCTTTAATTTTCAATCCGTCAGAACTATTTTCAAAGTGCAACGCGCTTCCAAATCTTCCAGGTACGACCGTCGTTCCAGATGTCTGAACTTCACTGGCATAAGGGCTTATATCCATAATAGATCCATCAGGAGTTGTATCATCCATGCGCACCCATGTGACAAACGTATGATTAAGGTCAACAGCAACATAACGGCTCAGCGCAAGTGGTTCAACAGCGCTGACATTTATTATGAATTCTGAACCATTTATTATTGATCCGTTTGATGGAGTAGGTGCTAGGAATGTCAATAATGTTGCAGCTCCAGAAGTATTAACTAAAAAGTTTGCACTCGCAAAACTTGTTAAACCTCCTGCCTGGGCTTGCAAGGTTAACGTATAATTTCCATCCGGAACATTGAATGTAGTGTTCATGCATCCTGGAACGCTTCTTGATATTACCGCAGGCCCTCCTGTAATAGAGGTAACGTTATACCAACACGTTACCGGACTTGTGTCTTGAACGCCAAAGTTCAAAGGCAAGAGCGACGTTCGATTATACATTCCTTTAGGATCTGACAACACGATCGCAGGAGGTATTGTATCGACGCTGAGAGTCCAGTTACCAGTCGTACTTCTGTGACTTTCTTTGTCAAGACATGAGATTGCCCATAAATAAGTTCCATTTTTCAAACTGGTAATAGTAAACTGACTTGTTGAACCAGATAATACTGTAGAGTTAGTTTGGTTTTTCATGTACGTACCATTAAAGTTTCCCCACAATTCGCATGATTCAAGATCTCCAGCAGGTATTTCAGAAGCAACATAACTTACCAGTACTGTCCCGTTAGCCATAACGCTGCTATTAGAAGGGCTTGTCAATGTGATTGAAGGTGCATCAAATGAAACTGAAAAACTATTAGTATCTGTTAACGTACCTGCGGTTACCTTTACAGTATGTGTGCCATTACTGAAAACATTAAATGTTGTATTCTCACAATCGTCTAAATTGATTGATGCATTGTTATCAACAGAATAAGTGCATCCAGATGGGCTTGAGTTTTTTATAGTATAATTGAGAGGGATAGACAGATTACTTCCGAAGACTTGTCCACTTGAGGGAACGGTGATTTTCAAACTTGCACTACTGCTTGAACTACTTGAGCTGGAACTAGAACCAGAACTTGAAGAACTACTTGTTACAATCGTTCCACAACTTGTTCCTGCAGTAGGGCATTGATTTGTCCCAGTTCCTTGAACAACAACGCACTGATTCGTCCTACATTCAAGATGTATTGTGCTAGAAATGTTCGATGCGCCAGAAGTAGGATTAGTGTTTGTATTTTTATTCGTACCTGAACCACTTGAGCCGTTACTCAAATAAGAAGCTGTGATAACGCCTGCAGTGCTCAATGCAACAACACCAATAGCAATAATAAGCCAGGTCGTGAGAGTAAATGTAAGCCCCTTCTTATTCATTATGTTTTAAGAAAAAATAACTATAAAAGCATATGGTTACACGTTCGATCTTCTAAAGTTGCTTTGATTAAGTTGATTGTACATGTTCGACGCTGACTGTTGTGAAGAAGGCATCTGTTGTTGTACGGGCTGAGCTTGTTGAGATAAGGCAATTGGCTGTTGTGTCAATCGTAATTGCTGTGCAGGCATTGAATTAGATACAAGCTCGCTAAATTGCTTCTTATGGCTATGTCTCATGAACAAAC
>CAZRZR010000017.1:0-14865 GCA_964604715.1 Candidatus Woesearchaeota archaeon | reverse complement strand
ACGCCCGGACCAGGATTTGAACCTGGGAATCCTTTCGGAAACGAGTTCTCCAAACTCGCGGAGTAACCGCTGTCCCATCCGGGCTTAGAGCGAGGACAGAATGTTTGTTTATAAGGCTTTTCTACTAGTGTCTTTTCTTTAGATAAGTGGAAGGTATGGGCTCGCGACATCCCACACTTTTTTAGCTATTACTTCTGGCTTCAAGAGCGTGCCTTTTCTTTTGTCTCTTCGATTCATGCAATCGACTGTTCTCCATGTTGGGTCGCCAGCCGCAATTTCTCTGAATGTCTCTGCGACGCGTGCAAGATATTCTACGTTACGTTCATGGCCGTCTCGTTCTTTTCCTTTTTCAGCCGCACGAGCCGTAATCAATTTTTGGGATGCACCAATATCTACGTCTAGATGTATTGTAAGATCTGGCTTAGGTATTCTGAACCCTTGGTCGCTATACTCTACTGCTCTACACCATTCTACAAAGTCTGCTCTTTCTCTAGGGTCTTCAAATTTTGCTCCTTGGTGCCCCATATTAGCTGAAACATATCTGTTGAGTACCAGGAGTTTTCCTTCCCTTAGGTCTTGTCGCATCACATCTGATATAGCCCAACGATCTCCGGCGTAGGCGAGAGATGCAAGGTAAGGACTTACGCGAGTTGGATTTCCAAACTCTCCTCTTAAGTATGCTTCAACAGTATTAGCAAAAATATTTTGCCCGTATTGTGGAAAATCATACATTTTTGCATCATGGCCTTTTTTAATCACTTCTTTGAAAAATCGCGTCGATTGTGTTTGTTTGCCACTTCCATCCGGACCTTCAAAAACAATTAGCCTCCCTCTTTTTGGAACATCCATCTTACTTTTTAACAAATCTCCTTATAAACAATTATTGCACTAGAATGGTTATATCCAATTGATAAGAAATTTATAAATAAAAAAATATTCCTTAAGTCCTGCTTAGTTTTCTAAAATCTTTTTTACGAATGGCCATGTAACTTTTGTCCACTCTTCTACATCTTTTGTAGGGTCCGCAAATGCTTGTTCGATTTCTGAAACGGTATACCAACTTCCTTCCTTGACTCCGTCTGCAGATTCTATTTCAGTTTCTATGGTGTCTGCGACTGCAACAATTCCGAAGTGTACTTCATGTACGTCATACTCCAAATTGACATATCCTATAAGATTTGGCTCCGGATAGTTGTTCATGATAATCTCTTCTCTAAGTTCGCGATTTAGGGCGTTCATTATTGGATTTTTGCTATCTTCTCTATCGATGTGCCCTCCTAATCCGCATGAAAATTTTTGCATGAGCCTTTTCTCGACATATTCTTTTCCAGGTATTCTTGTATATGCAAAAACTTTCTTCTTGTCTTTATTGATAAGCCACAGATAAGGAATTATTTGTTGTAATGAGGCGTCATGTTCTAATTCGTCCCCTCTCGTTTTATAGGTGTAATTCTCAAGTATGGGAGTTATGAAATCGTGCTCTTCTAGAGGTAAGAAGCCTTCGAAGTGATGATCTCTAAAAAGCGTGTCGGTATCAATCACCAAAGCTTCCTTTGCCATATAAAAAGATAATTTTTGATTATAAAAAGAAATCGGTGATGAATTATTCTTTCATCTCAATCTTAATTTGAACAGAACGAGGAATTTTAAGCATCATAATCGGATGCAGAACACGATCTTCAGCTGGAAGGTCAATAATGCGCTTGTGAACACGCATCTCAAAACGATCAAATGTTGCGGTACCGTTACCACATGGGGATTTACGTGTCGTCACTTTCATACGCTTTGTTGGTAATGGAATAGGTCCGCGCATGATGACGCCAGTCTTAGTAGAAATATCTTTAATCATCGTTATAATTCCATTTAGTGCGTCGATATCGACACTACTCAACTTTATTCTTACTTTGCCCATGCACGAGATAGCGAAAAGTGGTTTTTAAAGCTTTCTTATAATTTTTTCTGTCACCATAATCTTTATATCTCTTCTCGCGCGTGCCTTTTCATGTCAGGGGCTTCCTTATTACCAACTCGAGTAACTTCCTCGGTTATTATTCCTTCTTTAACTGATCTGAATAAATTCATGTATGTTTTGACAACTAAAGATAAGAAGTGGGGTTTTCCAGCAGGTAAACTTCATGCTTTCGAGCATCCTCTTGATGGGGCTGTTCGAGAAGTTACGGAAGAGACGGGATTAATTACCATTATCAAAGGTCTTGTTGGAGTTTGGCCCTTTAGGAGCGTTAGTGGGAATCCAATCGTTAATTTTGTCTATGTTGGAGAGATTATAGATGGTACGCCTATTGCACAACACAAAGAAGGTATTAGTGATGTACGAGCCTATACTCTTGGAGAGGTACGTGAACTCTATAAAGGAGGTAATTTAAGGGGCCGAGCAAATATCGAGCCTCTTGAAGAATTTCTACGTAATGGGCGATCGTATCATCCTATTTCAATTATTAAACCAGTGTTAATGGATTAGTCTCTCTTTTATAAGGTGGGCCGCCCGCGCCGCGAGCGGAACGGCCCTGTCGTCGCAGCCAAATGTGCGATGACTATGATAGTTACTCACAAGAAAACGAGCTTTTAAAGTTTTTTAGTCCTCTGTAAGCTTTTTCCTTATTTCTATGAGGAGTGGATGAAAGCATGCATTTGCGATAGAAATTGCGTCTTCGGCCTCTATTTTTGTAGGGATATACCCATAGTAGTTTATTCTATGACGAAGCTTGCGCAACGCATCTATTACCCTTAATGGTCTGCTCGTTTGAACGTTGAGTGTTTGGATCTCACTTATTTGATCTTCATGGCTTTTAGAGCCTATTCCTTTTGAAACTAATAGTGCATCGCCCAACATACGAAAGCTTTCATAAATATTTCTTATAATGTTAAAGGCAGATTCATCAGTAACTGACATTTTAAGCGTAAAATGTAGCTCTCGTTCTGCAGCGTTAATTATACTTAAGGCATTTTTCTTATCGAAGTGTTTTATCCTGTTTTCGTTCATTTTTTAACTTCTAAGAAGCCATCTAGAACTATACCATTTGATATATTTGCAAATAAGTTTAAATCTACCTTATTCCGTGAAAAAACATGAAGATTTACTGGCACGTTTTTTCTATAACCTAATTGTGCAATAATTCCTAAAGGAATTACTTGTAACTCTTTGTTTTCTAAAGTTTCAATTGCAATATCTATGTCGCTCTCTTCAACGTCTGTTCCCCACCTATAACTTCCGAATAAAATTATTGCTCTTGGTGAAGGGATAATGTTGTAAATTGCAGGGATAATGTTAGATTCGTAAATCGTGCTTAAATTATAAGGTATTTTCCTAGTAATGAAATAGGGGTGTTTTTGATTAGCCGACAAAAGCCAGGCCTTTCCAATAACCTCTCTATTAAGGAACTGTAGTTTTATCAGGTGTTCCACAATTAACTTTGTAGCTGTCTTGGATGCTCCTATCGATTTAGATAAATCGGTTAAGCCTATTTTTGCCCTAGGAAATCCATAAAACCAAATTAGGCATTTATCAAACGTTCTTTCTAGCTCGCTCACACTTACATTTTTCAATATAACTTTTACTTGCTTCATGTTATTGACTATTTTTAAAACTATATAAGCTTTTCTATAACTTTATGGTTCTATAAAAGTCTAATTGAACTTTTTAGAAACTATAGATTGTTACGATAGATTTTAATAGCGTATTTTTCTCTAGTTGTTATGAGAAAATTGATAAGACGAACAAGAAGAAAACATCAACGTATGAAAGAGATGAAGAGACTGTAAGATATATAAAACAGTTTTTCGTTGGAGATAGAGGATGGATACGTTTCTTGAATTAGGGGTGATAGTAGGCATTGCCGCTCTTGTATCTTTGATTTTACGTGTTATTAAACAACCTCCTATTATTGCGTATTTGATTACAGGGATTATTGTTGGTCCATTGTTTTTGAATTTAATGCATTCTACTAGCTTTATTGAATTGCTTGCACATCTAGGTGTTGCTTTTCTATTGTTTATTGTTGGATTAAGTCTTGATTTTAAGGTTCTTAGACAAGTCGGAGGTATTTCTATTGTTGCAGGCGTTGGTGCGATGGTTGCGGTTTCTGCAGTCAGCTTTTTAATTGCGTTACGTATGGGTTTTGCATATACTCCTGCATTATATCTTGGGGCAGCTCTGGCGTTTTCTTCTACAGTCGTTGTTGTCAAGTTGTTGTCTGATAAGCGAGAGATTGATACGTTACATGGACGTATTGCATTAGGTATTCTGATTGTGGAAGATTTTGTAGCAGCACTGATGCTTATGATTGTCCCTGTCGCAGGTACAGGAGACGTTTCGTTGATCTTTTTTAGTTTAGGTAAAGGTGTATTACTTATTATTGGAGTATTTGTGTTTTCTTATCTAGTTTTGCCCATGCTGTTTTCTCTGGCTGCTAAAACACAGGAAACGCTGTATCTTGCGAGCATAGCTTGGGCTTTGCTTGTTGCTATTGTTTTTAGTTATTTAGGATTTTCTTTAGAAATCGGCGCATTACTTGCAGGCATCGCCCTTGCTTCGTCTAAGTACTCGTTGGAAATAAGCAATAAGATGAAGAGCTTGCGTGATTTCTTTATCGTATTGTTCTTTGTTTATTTTGGGAGTCAACTTGCAGGACCATTGAATGCTGAAATAGTCATCGAAGCGTGCGTTTTCTCTGCATTTATTTTAGTGGGTAAACCTCTTATTGTTATGGGCTTCATGCGCGCATTTGGATATAAGAAGCGTACTAATTTCTTTGCAGGCGTCGGATTGGCACAAATTAGTGAGTTTTCACTTATTTTAGTCTTACTTGGGCATACTTTGGGAGTAGTTCCTCAGTCATTACTTTCTCTTACTATTTTGATTGCTTTGATTACTATTGCAATAAGCAGTTACAATATTTATTACTCTCACGCAATATTTAGATTCTTGTCTCCATTGTTGGCGATATTTGAGGGCAAGAAGTTTGATACGGACGACATAAAGAAAGACAAGGTCTATGATATTGTGCTGTTTGGATATAATCGTATAGGGTTTAATCTTGTTAAATCGTTCAATAAAGCTCATAAGAAGTTTATTATTGTGGATTATAATCCTCAGACTATCCTTGAACTTTCTAGACAAGGCATTAATTGTATTTATGGTGATGCGCATGACCTTGAACTTTTACATGAGTTACGATTGAATGAGGCCAAGATCATCATTTCTACAATTCCTGACTTTGAGGCAAATGCGGCGATACGAAATAGCATTACATCACGCGAAGTGATGTTTATTGCTACTTCTCATGGATTTGAAGATACTGAACGTCTGTATGCGTCAGGTGCTGATTATGTTATTATGCCTCACTTCTTGGGCGGCGCTTATGTGGCAGACTTGCTGTTGACAGATCACTTCAGTAAGAACCTGCTTATGGAAGAGGGCAGAAAACAGCGCCGAGAGTTGAAGGAAAGGGTTAAGGAAGGTCAGGATCATCCAAGTAAAGATACGTATGGGCGTTAATCTTAAACATCAAAAATCTTTGATTTTTGTGGCTTAAAAGTTCTGGACAACTTTTAAATAACGGTCTTTCTTTCTCTGGGAATGATAGATATTGCATTATTGCGTGATAATCCTGAACTTGTTAAAGAAACGATTAAGAAGAAATTTCAGACTTCTAAACTTAAGTTGGTTGATGATGCGCTTAAGAAGGACGTTGTGTGGAGAAAGCTTAAAGCCGAGGCCGATGAGCTGAGAGCATCACGTAATAAGATTTCTAAGGAGATTGGGGAGGCAAAGAAGGCGGGTAAAAACGCAAGTGCTTTGTTAAAGAAGGCTGCTTCTATTCCTGATGAAATCGTTGAAGTTGAGAAGAAAATGTATGCTCTTGAAGAAGAAATCAAAGACGTGCTGAAACAATTACCTAATATGATGCATAAGTCTGTTCCTATGGGTAAAGATGCAAGCGAGAATAAGGTTCTTGAAGTAATTGGAAAGCCTAAGAAACTAGGGTTTGAAGTTAAAAGCCATGCCGATATTGCTGAAAAACTCGGACTTGCGGACTTTGATTCATCTGCTCGTGTATCTGGGAACGGGTTTTATTACATGCAAGGGGTGCTTGCTTTGTTGAATCAGGCATTGCTGAGATTTGCGATAGATACAATGGTTAAGAAAGGATTCACGTATGTTGAAACGCCGTTGATGTTGCACTCAAGCGTTATCAACAACGTTACGGACTTGCAAGATCAAAAGAATCAAATCTATAAGATTGATGGAGAAGATTTGTATTTGATTGGTACAAGCGAACATGCACTAATTGGACGGTATATTGATACTATCTTGAATGAAAAACAGTTTCCTCTTAAACAGACTAGTTATTCGATGTGTTTTCGTAAAGAGATTGGAAGCCACGGAATAGACGAGAAAGGATTCTTCAGAACGCATCAGTTCAATAAGATTGAGATGATTTCTATTTGTACCCCTGAACAATCTATGGAACTATATGAAGAAATGAAAGATATTACAATTGACATCTTTAAGCAACTCGGTATTCCAATACGAGTTCTGGCAATCTGTTCTGGAGATTTAGGCGATCTTAAGCATGTGCAAGTGGATATTGAAGCATGGTCTCCACGTAAAGAGGAGTATTTTGAAGTCGGCTCTTGCTCAAACTTGACGGATGCACAAGCACGGCGTCTGAAGATTAGATGCGATGGTCCTCGCGGCAGGTACGTGCCTCACACGTTGAATAATACGGCGCTTGCGTCATCGCGAGCACTGGTTGCAATTTTAGAGAATTACCAGCAGAAAGATGGAACGGTAAAGATTCCAGATGTTCTATTGCCCTACATGCACGGGGTTACGAATCTGAGGTAGATGTCCTCTGCGTTCGCCTCTTCCTAAATAGAGTACTCTTCGAGGATCGTCGTCTGCGAACCCTTTGAATGTATCATACGCACATGCACTCATTCCTTGTTTATACCTATCTCTTTCTTGCCAGTTTGTTCTCTGTATTCTTTTTAGATAGACTCCTTCCAGACCCATTTCTTCTGCAGCCCATATAACATGTCGAAAATCTTTGGCAAGAAAGTAAAACGAGCCTAGCGCGTTCGATGCATTAACTCTAATTATTTTCATGCTTCCTGGTTTGTGAATCATAGAACTAATTTTTCACGAGGTTTTAAAAACTATCTACTAATTTTATTCAGTTAGAAATCTGATCATCTCGTTTGTTTTCCAGACTTTCACTTTCTTTTGACGTTCAAGGTGTCTGTCTTCACTCCAAATTCCTTCATTCGGCAGGGCTAGCGCCAACGCAAGAAACATTACGTCTTTTTTATCAACTGCACCTATTTCTTTATCCGCTTCTAAAAGAAAAGGTCTAAATGTTTTTTCGGGCACGATGTTTATTCTTTTTCTTAGAAATTCGAAGAGCTTGTCAAACTCTTTTGCAGACAAGTGCGCTTTAGAGGCCATTAATTCACGATATTTCTTAATTTCCTCGAATGCTGTTTCAGGATAATAAAATGTTTTTCCTGAGATCAGGAGTATGGCACGAGTTACCGAGTCTTTGATAAGCGCAGAAAATATGATATTCGTGTCTATAACAAACTTCATTTAATCAGACCAAGTCGTTTGGCTGCGCCATGGTTGATCTTATCTGCAATCTCTTTCGCGTCTTTTTCTGTAAACTTACTTTTACTCGCTATGGCTTCTGCGATCGCAAGTTTATTTAAGTGTTCTTGCAGCGCTCGGCGTATAACTGCGCTCCAGTTGACTTCATCGTGTTTCTGAAGTTCTCGTTTTAGCTCTTCAGGTATTGCTAAGGTTATGTTCGTCATTGTATCCTGTGTAAATATGTGTATACACATATTTAAATCTTGTTAAGATAATATGTTCTTACTTTAAAGTTACATAAATAGAAAGCTTTTTAAACCATTTATTATGTAGTTTTTATGTATAAAATGCACATGGAAAAACAACAAAAGTTTGTTATCACGAAGAAGATAGCGAAGCATGGCTCGCAGGCAATCATCGTAGTTCCTCGCATGCTTGAGACACGTTTGAAACCTGGCACGATTGTCCAGTTGACTATTGATGTTCTGGAGGAAGGAAAATGACCGATTTACTAGAGTCTCGTCGCTTTGAAGCGGTTGCTGGATCGCACTTTATAGATGCTGGATGTGACGGAACCGTGTATCGGCTTACGTCCGATCTTGTTGTTAAGTTTCCTTTAAGATTGGATCAATGGGATGCTGAAAATCTTCGTAGCAAGAGAGTCTTGCTGGATCGTGCGACCAAAGAATATGAAATGACGCGGTCGTTGTACGACGCTGGAATCTCTGTACCTCGACCAGAAGGAGTATTTTCTTTGAATGTTTGTGGCGAGGATGTTTGTTTTCAGGATGTTCCTGCGTTTGTGATGCAGTATATCGCAGGCATCAGGCTGAGCGATTGCTGGGGGGCGTATGATGCGCGAGCACGACAATTACGTGACGACGAAATCATGAAGGCACGAAGTTTAGGATTTTCGTCCGGTGACTGGCTCACTCCTAAGAATAGTATTTATCGCCCTAGAGACGATAAAATTGTTTTACTCGATTTTGCACGATGGAGGCGAGAATGATTGCCCGAATACCTCAGGAAGATTTGGGAGTGGTCTTGAAGCACCCGCGGTATACGCTTACTGGAAGGGTACTAGGACAAGGTACGTGGGGAACTATATACGAAGCAGAAGATAACTCTCTTGGGGAGCGTGTTGCAGTGAAAGTTCTTACTCCTACTGCACAGGCTCGAAAACAAATGAAGGAACGTCAATTAACTCCTTTTGAAGCTATGAAGAACGAGGGAGGTCTTGCAGCGTGCGCGCATATTGTACCGCGAGCGTTTGAAATTGACTCTGAAGGAGTGCCGTTTATCGCTATGCCTGTGTATGACAGTTTTCTTAACGATAGGTTGAGAGATCAGTCTTTAAAAATTGAACATAGAAATAAGATCGGAAATGGATTAGAAGTACGTGAAGCTTATCAATGGCTTGAAGATATTGCGACCGGTTTAGAGGAGATGCACGATGTTCGTAGACGAGCGCATGCAGACTTGAAACCAGATAATATTGCGGTTGATAGACGTTCTCGAGCACTTATCAGTGATTTGGGAACCTCGACTTGTGCTTCATTAGATTGGGCTGAAGCGCCTCGAGATAACATGGGTTTTGTTTATACGCGAGCGCCTGAATGTTTTGATACAGAAGGCCATCCTGATAAGCGTTCTGATGTTTGGTCATTTGGTGCTCTTGCGTATCGTATGATTACGGGAGAATATCCTTTAGAAGGTGAAGCTATGGCTCCAGGCGAAATCGTCAAAGACAAGAAAAAGTTTGCGGAAGTAATTCAACGGAAAATGAAGAAAATTCCTAAGGAGCATACCCGTTTGGCTAAGGTAATTGAACGATCGCTTGCGTATAACTCGTGGGATCGTTACTATGGCGGACAATCATTATCTGAGGCAGTTCATCAGGCAGTTCATCCTTCTACGGGTAGAGAGATAGCTCGAGCCTTAAACAGAGTTGGAAAACCAACGGCGTATGCTGCAATGGGTGCTCTTGCTGTTGCAGGAGTTTCATTTATTGGAGGAAGTATAGCTCACGTTGGTAATAGTGATAATCGGCCTCTACAAACTCATGGTTTGCTTTATTTAGGGTCTAATAACGATACTGCTTTTGAATCTGAGATCTTAGGAGAATTGCCTAGTGTGCCAGATGGGGCGCTGTTTATGGGGGTAGATCGGCTGGCAAAAACTTCCACCGCAAACAGAGATGTTGCTACACTCGTCGCATCTTATGCAAAAGCTCAATTGGAGGGAAGGGTTTTTTGTGAGATCATTACGCCTTATCAAAAGGATGTATTTGAACAAGTAGGTACAGCGCGTGATAAGTCTCTTTCACTTGACTCCTATGTAATCCCTGCAAGAGCCATAGAAAAAAACCTTTCTTCTCTACGCACACCTGAAGGCAAGGTTGACTTAGAGGATTTATGTATCGCAAGTCGCTTAGGGCCTGAAACTTTAAATGAAGCGAAGAAACTTGCAGGTAGCGATAAATATGCCAATTATATAACTGCTAAACGTTCAGACGGCTCATTTGTCATTCCTGATAAAGAGCAGAGATTTTCAAAAGTCTGGCTTTCTTATATCCATACCTATTGATTTTCGTATCTTTCTTTGAGCTGTTGTGCTAGTAGGGGACTTGTGCTGATTTGTATCAATCTGAATAGCTCTCGAACATATGATAAAAGTATTGTTTGAGAATCTTTGGATCTTTCCAGCAATTCAATGCATTTGCCGAATTGATATTTGCTTTTTTCAGAATTAATTTTATGAATGCTAAACACGCTTTTTTCAGCCCATGCTTTTTCAAGCAAGTCATAGTATTTTACTAATTCATTTAATAGCTCCGTGTTTTCTTTATTTGATTTTACTTTGTTTTTTGCCAAGTATTCATATAGGTAGTAAATGGTGTGCTGAATATGAGTCAAGAAGGTAAGAAATTCCCATTCTATTAATGGATCGTGTTCGTATTTTTCTTTTACGATAGTGCGTTTACAAAACAGTATAAATCTGTCTTGCTCTTCTCGCAGGGTTTTGAATTCCTCCAGTCGATATGTGCCTTTACTATAATTTTCTTTTAATTGTACTAAACTTTCTTTTATAATCAGAAGAATTCTTCTTACTAACGCAGTATACTTTTGTTCGGTCGGCTCAGAGATGTTTTCAAGCGTGCACTGATGACTTGTTTTTTCAGTTATCTCAAAACCAAGCATCTTCTCTTTAGCTTCTTTAAGTTGCTCTATCGGTAAAGCTGAACTGGTGCTTTTTACTTTTATCAAATCATACCCTTTTCTATACGCATGGGTAAGGAGCGTTAGTACGTCATGTTCGTTTTCTTTGGTTATCACAAGCTCAATAATTTTGGAAGTTTTGACTGAACTTTTAACTAATAGCTCGGTATTGACTTCCTCAACTTCAACTTCTTGCCCTGCTTTCAGACCTTTTGTATCCAGCCAGTTTTTTGGCAAGTATATCGTTAAGCCGCCCTTTCCCTGTGCTATAAGTGTCCTTTTCATATCTCTAATATTAATAATATCAGTTAGATATTAATAAGCCTTTCTGCTCAAATAAGTAACTAATAAGTGATAACAGAAATATGGAACAGAAAAAAACACGAAATGGATGGAAAAATACATTTGCAGTCGGAACTCTAGCTCTTGGTGCATTAGCTTCTAACGCATCTGCCCAGGCGTTAGATACTAAACCTGCGTCTCTTGAGTTGCGGTTAAGAAATGCGATCGTAGATAAATCTGGGTTGACCACACAAAATGATTTTACGTACAAAAAGGACGATTATACTGTCAGGGGAATGCTTGAAGTCTTGCCCGATGCCACACAGGTCAATTATGGGCTTGATTTGATAAAACCTGAATTTAGATTGGATTCGGCCTATGGAGACAGAAAAGATTCTGATTTTGGTCGTGTAGGATTTACGTATTATCCTGAAAAAGACTCAAGCAAGAGTTTCATAGGGGGAAATTTCCAATACTTGCCGGGAGATGATCGATTTGTTGGTATTGGCGGACTTGACCTGAGTGATAACTTGCATATTGAGGGAACTGCGGATACTAAATGTAATACTCGTTTAGCTTTCTTTCCTAAGTTGAATGACTCTTCCCTGGGTATTGGAGTAGGTAGAAATGCCCAAGGCGATTGGGATGCAAACTTTTCATATAATACCGAACACCTCTGGGCAAACGTCAAGTATGGTCCGAACAGACCGCTTGATGCACGATTGGTAATTGGTAAATTTGACAAAGGATTTAGTAACGTTGTTTCGAGTGTAACGGGACAGGGCGATAATGAACTTGATGTTTACCCTGACCAGACGTTTAAGTTTGATATTGCAAATGAGTTTTTCAACTTCTTTGGAGTGGGCAACTGGGTTGGACCTAATCAAGGCGATTGGGCTGTGGATTTACGATATCAAGATAACAAACGAGCTCAAGCAAATGTAGGATATCGTATTGGCGATGTTGGCTTTCTGAAAAATTCAGTTATTACGGGCGGCGTCTATCGCAACTTAGGCAATGATACGAACGGCGCAACTATTGAATATGGATTTACTCCCTTTGATACAAACTCGCGTATACGTATACGAGCAGATGTCAATGAGAAGAGCACTACTATCGGCGGCTTCTTTGAATTGAGGTTCTAATATGACTTTCACAGACCCATTAATGCCTGAAATTCCTAAAATTGATGGTTTAACGCGTGAAGATCACGTGACTTATATCGCCAGTGCAGTAATCGGAGCATCGAATTTTGTTGAGTACTGGGAAGAACAGGGTTTTTATCCACGTAAACCCATTGTAACTACAAGATTTCCTGCTCAGCATATTGTATTTACTAACTCTGCTCGAAACATTGTCGGGCTTTCAATAAGCAATGATCCTAATTCTCCTATTAACAAATCGCTTGGACTATGGGGAGTGATGCGCTATGAGCCAAGCATTCAAGGTTTTACTCCAGGCAAATTGCAGCATATCGCCTACGAAGTTAATCCTCGCAGGTCTATAGATGAAGTTCGTGCAGAGCTAGAATCAAAGGGAACTCAGTTTATGACTCCTATTCTTAGATATCAAGATCCTAACGGAGCGATGCTTGAGCAGATGTTTGTTGCTTGCAAAGTTCCATATGGGCCATTTGTAGAGGTCATCAGAAGAGGACTTGGTAAAAATTTAGAGCGATTTCAAGGATTTCATTCAGATCAGATTGACAATTTATATGAGCATTACGATCGATATAGCCGGGAGTTATTGAGAAAATAACATGTCTAAAAAAGAATTTTTACGAACATCTTTAGAGAAGTTAAGGGCTAGTCAGATCGAACATCCCGAGAAGTATCTTGCTAAAGTTGATGGGCTTGATTTTTGGGTGCTTCCAGGAGTCTTTTCTCCTGCTTATTTTATGGGGCATAGTGTTTTTTATGCTAAGACTCCCAGTAGAAATGTTCGAGATTTTCTTGAGATTGGAACAGGAGCAGGCTATCTTGCTATACTAGCTGCTTTGCAAAGTCGTGCTCAGCAGGTTGTTGCGACAGATATTAATCCTGCGGCGGTTGAAAATGCTAAATTGAATGTTAAGCATCATAACTTGACTGATCGTGTGGAAGTATTTGAAGGAGATTTATTTGATGCGGTTCCTAAAGGAATGACCTTTGATAGTATTGCCTGGAATTTTCCTTTTCTTTATCAGCATATTGGAAAACCTACGATGCTTGAGAGGTCGATTGTGGATAGTGGATATAACGGGCTGCGGCGTTTTATGAATCAAGTTTCTACTTATTTAAGGCCTGAGGGATTTGTTAATGTGGCTTTTTCGCCGAGTATCGGTAATAAAGAACTGTTTGGTAGTATTATAGGCTCTGCAGGGTTTCATTCAAAAGTTGTTGTAAGTAAAAGAGTTCCTAAAGATAGGTTCCAAGCACCGATTGTCTATCAGATTCACGAACTGACTCGTAAGAAAAATAGATTTTAATAGTCTAATTATATATTACTTAGGTGGTTAATAAAAAGAGTTTTTCTTGGAAGACGTTTATAGTCTGTATTGTCTTAGCATATGTGCCTGCCATTGTGGGAGGCCTATTTGTTTCAGATGTTAGTGGAGGATGGTATGATTCTGTGCGACCAAGCATAACTCCACCGAGTTGGTTATTCGGGCCTGTTTGGACAATTCTTTATTTTATGATAGCTTGTTCGCTTTATCGCGTCTGGACTCGTGAGAGTAAATCTCGGACTAAAATAATTTGGCTCTATGGCTTTAATTTGGCCTTTAATGCGCTTTGGACGATTTTTTATTTTGGAATGCATAATCCTTTACTGTCCTTTGTCGATATTATCTTAATTTGGCTTAGTATTATTGGGATGATGGTTGTATCTTGGAAGGTTGATAGAAAGGCTACTTACTTACTTGTCCCTTACTTCTTATGGGTAAGTTTTGCTAGTATCTTGAACTGGCTTTCCATTTAGAAAATAAAATAAGTAAAAAATAAAAAAATAAATTGGTTTACTTCTTGTGATGCATCTTATGCTCACCGGTCATATGGTCTTTTTTACAAGCCCAACTGGCTAGAAGCCAATAGTTTGATGCTACGACAAGATGAAGCAAGATAGTTGGCCATTGTGGATTACTCCAGTCAGGTGTTACAAGACCACCAATTACCAAGATGATAAGTGGAGGCCATGCAGTGAACTCGACTTTCCAGTTTGCAAGGATTGCAATACCAAAGATTATCTCTGAAAGGATCAAGACCCATGCAAAGAACATTGGAATAGGGAATCCTAGACCTGAAAGCATGCTTGTTACTCCAGTAGGTTTGAAAACAAAGAGTTTTATCAATCCTGGGACAAGCATCAATAGACCAAGTAAGATTCGGTTAACGATTTTAGCGCACATAATAAAATACCTCCTTTCAGTGAAGTATACTTGGTTATTATTTTCTCGTATTTAAAGGTGCTGGCTTATCTTATAGATGCTTTAGTGTAACTCCTCAAAGTTCATAGTCAGGCTTTTCATTTCATCTTGTTTTAGCCTATCAGAAAAACGTTCTGGATGATTATACGCACTATCTATGAGATTAGCAAGGGCTCGGCCTCTTTCTCTACCATATTGCCAAAATTTAAGTTCTCGACTAGCCGCTTTCCAGCCTAAGCAGGCTTCCAGCCCGCATGAAACAGTGGCTAGTCCTGCTAGTATATAAGAAGTTATTTTATGGCCGCTCTGATAGGTGCCTATAAAGCCTTGCGAGCCGATGGCTATTCCTACAA
>CAZRZR010000016.1:0-14881 GCA_964604715.1 Candidatus Woesearchaeota archaeon | reverse complement strand
AATTTGGATTCCCTGCAAGCTTCCAGTAATGCTCGCAGTAACAATATCTGAGTGTCCAAACCAATAAGCAAGCCCTGATACGGCGACCCCATTGCTAAATGTTCCTAAGAATGTTGAGTGTCCAAGCCAATTTTCAAGCAGTCCTGCAAAAAGTTGGAAGTTAGCGACAAGAGCGGAAACTAGGATCACCGGAATGTTCGACGCATAAAAGAATTGAAGAGGCCATTTTACTCCATATCCTCTTAATCTGTCAAAGCTCAACGGTATTTCTACTTTCAAGCTTTGCGCCCATACAATTCCTAAGAAAACAATTGCCGTTGTAGCAATAATTGCAAATGCAAGTAACGCTTCCCGAGGTGCACCATTAATAATTGATTGAACAATAACGAATACTTTTCCTCCACAAGCAGTGTTAGCAAAATCCAGCAAGCAGTTCTCTCCTGACGTTCCTACAAACTGAAATAGGCCAGTAAATATCTGTAATGCAACACCTGAAACGATGAATAGTGATACTCCTGAACCGAATCCCCACTTACTAACGACTTCATCCATCAACATGATTGCTAAACCGCCAATAACGAGCTGGAGGATAACTATTCCCTTAAATCCAGGAAGCGCTTGCAGACCTTCCATCGCGACGTACACAACCGATTCAAATACAATAAAGAATAATACTCCTAATTTCTGAACTCCTTGGAAAAGTTTCTTCCCTTCTTCAGTTTTCGTGTCAATATTTAATATACCTGAACCGACAAGCAACTGTAAAATTATAGAGGACATAACAATTGGTCCGATACCTAGTGTAATGATACTTCCAAAATCAGTCCCTAAGATAATAGCAAGATATCTAAAACGCTCAAGCGAATTTGCACTCAACCCATAGAGCGGAATATTATATAGAATAAAGAATGAACCTAAAGTGATAAGCGTCCACTTAAGTTTGGTATTGAAGCTGACTTTTTTTTCAGCCGGCTTTTTTACTTCAGGTAAAAATGAAATAATCTCTCTTAACATCCCCGTGCTAGAAAAAACAGGTTTTTAAAGCTTAGGACGATTCACTCGTTGTTAGCTTTATCTCTCCGCCAGCCTTTTTTACTGCAGCTATAGCGCTTTCTGAAGCAGCTTTTGCGTAGATAGTGAGTGCGTGTACTGGAACAGTATTTCCAATAATTTTCTGCATCTCCAGATGTAACTCGTACGTATTTCCAACCTGCTTAGCTACACCTTTCTTTATCAGTCCGTGGAATCCTCTAGCTAATGCCTTTAGGCTAACTGAAGGCGTTTTTCTTCTTTTCTGTAATCCTTTTCCTCTCTGGTTTTTTCCAAAATAGTCATTTCCATAAATTTCAATTATTTTAGTTTTCTTTTGGTCGCCTCGCTTTCCAGTACCTGATAATCCTTTTCCGCCACGGTTACCTAATCCTCTTGTTCTGTTTTTTCTTCCACGACCGTGCGTTCTCGTTCCAGGATATCGCGATGACTTTCGCCTTTTTCTTATACTCATAACATTCGCTCCAGAAGCTGATTAATTGCTTCCTTATTATTGCCTAAGACTCCCTTGCCCGTACCGAAATGTTTCTTGCTTTCAATTCCCTTGCGCGGAGGGTGAAGCCTGAAGAAAGGTTTTACTCCGAGTTCTTCAAGAGGTTTGCTCTCTATCTGAGACAATACTTTTTTCACATCAAACTTCTTATTATTTATGCCCTTGCCTCGCTTCTCAAGTAGTTGTTCAATCATTTCCTTGGAAATCGTTCCGTAAGCAACATAATTTCGTATCTTGTTTAACACTTTGGCCGTCTCTGCATCATCTTTAATAAGCACGGCAACATATTTCTTGCGTAGCCTCATCCTGTGAAGTGTTTCTGCAACTTCGCTTGAGATGCTTACCATTCCAGAAATTCGTATTACAAGGATCATCTTTTCATCTCCGCTGTCTTAAGAAGTGCATTAAAACACGCTTTGATAGCATTATAAGTAGTACGAGTTTGTCCCGTGGTAACTCCATAAACATCTCTCACACCCGCAAGTCGTAATATTTTCTTCAACTCGTCGCCTACAACTAATCCTGTTCCTTGAGGGGCAGGAAGAAGTCTTACGCGAACGCTTCCGCACTTTCCTTCAACAATAAATGGGATGCTATGCTCTTCACTACACGAGCAGTCGAAGTTTCCACAGCCACGCACAATGCGTTGAATACTTAATTTAGCCTGACGAAGGGCTTTTTCTCGAGCGGGAAGCGTCTCTTTTCCTTTACCCATTCCTATACCAAGGTGGCCTTTTCTATCTCCAACTGCAGCCATTGCTGAAAATGAAACCACGTTTCCCTCCATTGTTTTTCTTTGAGTAGTTCTCCATGCTCTTCTTTTTCCGCCGCCAAATTTACCTTTAGCCTGCCCTATTTCTATCAAATCGTTCTCGAGATGCAATAAAAGATCAACAATTTCAGGCTCAAGAATTTTCTTTCGGGATGCAAGAATATGGTCAATGCTTTCTTCTTTCTTTGTTCGTACATCTCTTCCTATCTGAGTTTTAGGTACCCACGCAGCAAGCTTGGCCTCTCGAATTTCCTCTTCCTTTTGAGCTTTCGTTTTAAAGAGAGGTTCGTCTGCAAGTTTCTGCATTTCTTCGGGTGTGACTTCAATCAAGTCTTTCGGGTTGTTTTTAGTTTCCTTTTCCGCCATGTGCTAGTTTATGCTTGAGCTGTGTAAATACCTCCCGCGTTCGTTTATTTTCTAACAATCTTTTTTCGTCTGGTACTATATCTTGTGAGTGAGGTACTGAAAGTCCGCCTGCAGCCAATCCGCCTAGTAGCGCGTAAATTCTTCCTTTCTTAGCGTTTCTTTGCATACCCATATCAAGAATTGCTTCACGTATATGCGACTTCTTTGCCAAGAGCAATCCAGTTAAGTAAGCAGCAGCAAGACTTTTCAAACTTCCAGATAATGACTCGGGCCATCCGTGGCTGATTAAATCTTTAGAACTAACTCCAACAATAACTGTATCCTGCGCTATATCTGAATTTACTATTTGTGCAATAATGTATTTATTTGTTTTGCGTACAACAACACGTGGCTTAAATGAATTTAGCAGGTTAAGCCGAGCTACATAATCTGTTTTAGCTTCAAGGCGCCTTCTTCGTATAGTTCTTCCAATTCCTTTCATTGTTTCTTTAACTGTGCAATATACTCCTTCAATTGCATCTTATTTTGTATCTTTCGTGAGCGTAAGTTGTTTCTCAAAAACAAAAATTGCTTAGCGTCAATGATTTTTTGTTTCTTTAGTTCCTTAAGGTATGCCCTAAGTCCTCTTATAAATTTAACGTAATCTTGTTTAGAGTTTTTTACACGCTTTCGTACACTTCCTGCTCTTCTTCTACTCGTGCGTTTCTCAATCTTTCTTCTGCCGCCAACTTCTAAAATGAATATTGCCTTATCTGCAACAAGATCTCTAATGTCTTGTTTTGTTATTGCTTCTTTTATGTCTCCCAGTCTCTCTTTATTGAAAACTATTCTGCCTACGCCTACATTAAAGGTACGTGCAACAAGTTGTTTTTTATCTAATTTCATTGTTTTTTGTCCTTCACGTTAAGTAATTGCAGCTTCAGTTCATGCGCTTTTTTGATCATTTCCATTTTTTTGCGAGCACCTATTCTTCTGCTAATAATTATGATATTTGACGCACTGGCTTTATCAAAGTCTTTCATAGTAGAGATCAACATTGGCACTTTCCCTTTGATCATTCCTTCTCTGACGACTGGTTTTCCATGTCCAATCGATGGAGAGATCGGATAGCCTGCACGCTTCTTTCGCATCTTGCTATGTCTTCCCTTCGGTTTTCTCCATTTCTGCAGCTTCTTTCTATTCTTCCCAAGTCTCTTAAATCGTACTGTTTCAGCTCTTACAAATCGTTTCATTAGATGGGTCTCCCGCATTTGCTTGTTATAAATATTCCATCTTGGAACACACGTCTATCTCTCTTAGGAACGTTTGTCGCTTTTTCTATATTTGCAGCAGTTTGACCCGCAGCTTCTATGTTGCTACTAGAGATTATAATTTTTACACCTTTAATTTCTACATCTACAGAAGGCAATATCTTCGCAATTCTTTTTTCCTTTTCTCCAAGGAAATTGTTGATAATAAATTTATTTCCTTCATGCTTTACTGTCATTGGAAAATGTACATTACATATTTCCATTTCATATACAAATTTCGTTTCCAGTCCTGCGAACATGTTTCGTATATGTGCTGCAAATGCCTTGAGCGTAGCAATAGTTTTCTTGTTTGCCTTAGCAGAGTCAATATTGATTGTATTACCCTTTACGGATATAATCGCGTCCTGGAAACGAACATCTCGAGATATTCTTTGATCTCCCTTACTGCATTCCAGTTTAACGCCATTTACATCACACTTTATTCCTTCCGGAATTTCAATAACTTCTGAAAATTTATTTCTCATTTAGTAGAAATAAGCGATAACGCTTCCTCCAAGATTTTTCTCGATTGCAGTGTGATGAGTCATAAGGCCTTGACTTGTTGATATAATCAGTACACCCATGTCTCTCGATGGCAAGTATCTTCGCACGTATTTCATTATTCCTTCCGCTTTAGTAATATATCGAGGTTTCACAGCAAGACAGGCATTCAATTTATCGCCAATTTCAACTTCAAGATTTGTTCCAGTAACTTGGAAGCTTCGTATATATCCCTTAAGTTTTCCTATAGCAAGTACTGAAAGGAGGAACTTGGAGTGTCTTTTCACGGTAACTGAGCCCTTGCTAGCTCTTTTGGCATTCATTACCTGATTAAGTGTATCTGCAACAACGTCGTGGCTCATGTTAACTGTATTTGTTAAAACCTATTTCCTCCGCAATTTCTCTGAAACACTGTCTGCACAGGTTAAGATCATATTGTCCAAGATGCGCACCAAATCTTCCACATCTGCGACATTTTTGTGATGCAACTCCTTGTTTTCTGTCTTTAGGTTTATTATGCTTAAGAAACTTCTTCATAATTACAGGTTTGCTCTTAAGCTGCTTTGCAATCTTATTCCAGTCGCTTGCGGTCATCTTATTCGATTTTCGTTTTAAAACGTTCCTCCATATAATTAATTATTTCTTGTGGCGGTATATTTTGTTTTTGTGGTAATGTGCCTCGCTTTATTTTCTTATGTTTTACACGAACACCATGTCTTTCAAATACAACCGTAACATTAAATCCTCTAATTCCGATTTCTCGAACGTACTCCATGTCTGGAATATCGATATACTCATGAATTCCAAAAGAGAAATGATTTTCAGCAATGTGCTTAAGCGCAATTTTATTTTCCACAGCTCCTAAAAGGCGCATAAGTAATGCAATAGCCTCTTCCCCTCGCAGCGTAACACGTGTTCCAAGTTCCAGACCAGGCTTAACTCCTAATTCTGGAATTCTTCTTTTTGGTCCAGCCTTTATAATTTGAACATTTTTTTTAGAGAGAATTTCTAAAAGTTTCTTTGCCTTTACTAGATCTGGGCCTGTAGCTCCAGCACTCAATATAATTTTCGATATAAATGGTTGTCTCATTGCGTTCATAGTACGATCACCTTGTTCTTATCAAGCACGACGTTTTGATCATCAATTTTTACAGTAACCTTGCTTCCCTCAATTGTTGCGATAGTGCCAATAGTTCCTTTGTTTCTGCCGGATTCAATAAGGACTTTTTTGCCTTTTTCCATCATGATGACTCTTGTTAATTTATTGTTCATGTCAACCTCAACAGAATCGCCGACGCTAACTTTTTCCTTTGAATTCACATTTGTTCCATCATGTCCATTAAGCTGTATTATTTTTCCATTGAGCGCCTTTTTATTTATAATTTTTACAATTCTCTTAGTATCCGTAGTGAGCTCTAAGGAGAATCTTCCTGTAGGCAATATAACTAGCTTGTATTTCTTTCCTGCTTCAAAAAGACTTAATAAGCAAATAGGTTCATGATAATCTCGCACAACGCGACCATTTATCTTGATGGCTTTATCTTTTATCATTTCTTTGACTTCTTTAGCAGTATGTGCCAAGTGCAACATATCTCTAACTGCTGAAAGAACGCTGACGCCCAAATTAGTATGGCTTAAAGGCCGAGCTATATATCGCGTGCCTTTACGCATTATTGGTACTTTCATAGTTATCTCAGCTCTTGTTAGGTGCATGTTTTGTCTCCTTTTCTTTGACAGAAAGTCGTTTCTTATCATCGGTGTTAAGGGCCGTGATCTGAATTGCATGAGGTCTAAAGAATACAGGGATCTTACTACCATCACGTTTGGTTCTGGTAATGCCTTCAACAGTAACTCTTGTCTTCTTTAAATCAACCTCTAAAACTTTTCCTTTTTTCTTTGCGAAACTGCCTCGCATTACAAGTACTTCATCGCCTTTTCTCACAGAAATATTCCGTATTCCATGTTTAACTCTTAAGTCTTTAGAAAGATGTGTTCCCATAAACTTCTGCCTTACATGAAGTGGAGCGTTAAATCTATACTTGCGTTGTTTTCTTACTTGAACGCTATCAGCCCATGATGTAGAAAATTCCTGTTTCATAGTACGAATTGTGCAATTTTAGCTACAACAGGCCATCGGTCTGCTGCTTCACGCGCCATAACTCCTTTTATTTGTGTACCTTTAGGGTTGCCCTTATCATCTTTAAGTAAAGCAACTGCATTATCCTCGAACATTACTCTTTCACCCGTATTTCTTTTGTAAGCTTTTCTTTCTCGTATAACTACCGCATCAAATACTTGTCCAATCATATCTGGCTTTCCTGCGCGAACCGAAACTTTAACCCAATCTCCGACTTTTGCATACTGCTGTCTTCCCTTTGTGCTTTTACCATGGACTACGCCTGTAATTCTTACAATACGTGCTCCGCTGTTATCGCTTGCGGTCAAATTACTTCCAATATTAAGTCCACGCGTTACGCGTGCAGCTACTGCTTTCATTCTTCAGCCCTCCGTATAACTTCAGTTACTACGAAATGAATAATTTTGCTGAGCGGTCTGCATTCTTGTACCTTCACATAATCTCCCACATCGACTTGCATATCGGGTGAAATGCGTGCGTGTAATCTTGTTTTATCCTTAGTGAATCGTTCATATTTCTTTATGTACACTGTTCGTTCAAATTCGACAACCACTCTTTTTGGAAATTTCTTAGTAACATATCCTTGGAATGTTCTTCCTCTAGTTGCCACTAAGGCTTTTCCTTTCTTTTCTTGTTGTTTTTTTGTCATAGTTTATTGGTCACTGATTGATTCTTCCGGAAATCCAAGCTTAACAAGAACAGGTCTTACGTTTTTCTTGTGATTCCCTTGAAGTTCAATTACTCCGTCTTTGACGGTTCCGCCACATGCGAGTGCTTCCTTTAACGACTTAGCTGTGCTTTTCAAGTCGATGCTTTTATCGAAACCTGAAACCAGAGTCGTTATCTTGCCGTATCTTCTAGATACAGTCGAGATATTTATCTTCTGCTCGCTTTTGGCAAGATCTTCCCATGCGATAGCTTCAACAGGTAAACCTGTTCGTGGGTCTATCTCCATGTGTTATTGTTGACGTCTTCGCGTTTTCTCGGCGTTGACGAATGTAAGTAGGCGCGCTATAGCCCTTTTAATATCTTTGGTTTTACTAGTCTTTGACGAGCTAACTCGTGACTTGATTAATTCAATTCGCAAATCTTTCAACTTGTCTTTGCGTTCTGTTTCGCTCATTTTGCTTAGTTCTTCAGTCTTTAACGTTTTCATTCTTCGCTCCCTTTCTTAGTTTTGCGTTTCTTCTTTGGTGCTTCTACAACAACTGGTTCGTGAACATGTTGAGCAATGTGATTTGTCTTAGATCGCAGCAGGTGTATTAACGCCTCATCAACTACAATCTTATCATGAATAACTGCTGTTGGTGGCAAAATGCTTACTTTTATGCCTATGACTCCAGCCATTGTTTTTGCTTGCGCCATAGCTCTATTAACTACCTTTGCTGGATCTCCTGTTTTCTTCATGTGACCTTGGGCAAAACGCCAGCTCTTAGCTCGATCGCTTGGTAACTTGCCTGACAATACTATTTCTGCACCAAGACCTCCCGATTTCATTACATCCTCGAGCATCTTGTAAGCAATAAGTTTAAACTTCAATGAACCTTTGCGCTCTAATCTTAGTGCTATTTCATCAGCAACAAGTTGAGCGTCAAAAAGAGGCTGTGTTATATCTCGTATTTCAATATGAGGGTTATCTAGTTTGAATTTTCTCTTTAATACACTAGTAAGCTCATTGATTTTATCTCCTCGTGTTCCTATAACAAGGCCAGGTTTATTGGTTGCAACGATTATCTTTTCTCCAACTGGAGTATATTCGATAGACACATCGCTTATTCTTCCCTTTCCAAGAGAGTTCTTAATATATTCGCGAACTTCAAGTTCTTCTTCTTTCAATTGTACGAATTTTTTCTCATCCATTTTTCTTCTTTACCTCTTTTGCTTTAACTTCAACATTTGCTCGCTTAGCTTTTCTTCCGCCTCTTTTGAAAGGTCGTGAAGCCCAATTTACCGAAGCGAAATATATTTGCGTAGTATCAAGGTCAAGCCCATTAGCAATACAGTTGCCTTTAAGGCTTTTAAGTATATTCTTAAACAACTTACATGCGTCTACAGGATATCTTCCTGACATCATGCCTTTACCCTTTCTATGAGGTATTTCTCCGCTGAATGGGATCGCCTTTCTCAGTGCAATTACTTCATCAAGATCTTTTAATGCAACATCAATTTTTTTGTACTTGATAAATCTACTTATTGCCATTCCTTGTTTCAAAGAAAGAGGTAAGTTCCAGCTTACAACAACTGCTTCTTCCTTCTTAGCAACTTTCTTTTGCACGTTCTTTTCTTCCTTCTTAGCTTCAACCTTCGCATCGTTATCTTTTTTAGTTTCAGCCTTGTGAACAGGAGCATGTGTTTTCTCAGGCATCGCGCTAGGTTTATGCTGCTTGTCTGGTGATGTATTTGTTGGTCGTTCAGTCATGTTACTTCTTCAGAGCCCTCGAACCCTTAGTTGCCCCTATACCTGCTGCAGAGTGTGCAACTCTCTTTCTCGTCAAGGCAAATTCTCCTAATCTATGGCCAATCATATCAACAGTAACGTCAACATCTTGGTATGTCTTTCCATTGTGAACTGCAACTCTCTTTCCAACAAGTTTAGGCATAATAACCAAATCACGTAAGTGTGTTCTTATCTTTTTACTTGAAGATTCTTTTTCTTCACAATTCTTTATGAATTTTTCAATTACGTCGAAATGCCTCAATACAGTGCGTCTGCTTCGTGAAGGAAGATATTTTGCTGCTTCTCTTACATCAAGTCCTTTAAGAAACTCTAGCTGTAGTCCGCGATATTTTTCTTCTTTTGCCTTTACTTCTACTTCAGCCATTATCTTCGTCCTGTCCTACTTGGTCGTAGGTGTCCTACTCTCCGTCCAGCAGGAGCATTGCGCTTAGCAATCTTAGATTTAATTCTCTTACCTCTACCTGAACCAAATGGATGATCAATGGCGTTCATCTTAACTGCAGACGTTCTAGGCCATAACTTTCCTTTAGCTTTCATCTTGTAGAACATTTTACCTGCTGTAATGAAAGGTTTCTGCTGTCTTCCTTGGCCAGCAATAACTCCAATAGTTGCACGGCACAAGCCATCTAGAATAATTTCTTTCTTGTTAGGCATAATAACGCCTGTCTTAGTGTGCTCGTATTGTTTATGCACCATTGCAGACCCTGCTGCCGCTCTAACCATTTTTCCTCCATCTCCAGGATGGTTCTCGATGTTGAATATATGGGTTCCTGCAGGTATGTCTTTGAGAGTTACAACGTTTCCCTCACCAATCTCTGCCCCTATAGAAAATTCTTGACCTTCATATGCTTTCTCAAAAGCAACGTTATAGAAAACATGATTTTGTACGATTGCCTTGATCAAAGGCGCAGAGTGTGCAGCCGAGTGTATTAATGAAATTATCTTGGCCTTCCCAGATACTGGAGGATAACGAACTCGATAGATAAACGCTCTCTTTCGTGCTTGATAAGATAAACTTCCTTTACCTCGTGCTTGTGATATAATTCTCTTTCCCATTATATCATTCCCAACTTAGTTGCTAAATCCACAGCTAAGTTTTTCTTATCGAGTTTTACGTAGGCAAATTTCTTATTTTTTCTCATCAATGTTCTTATTCCTTCAATCTTTATTCCAAACAAGCTTTCAAGTTCCTTCTTAATGTTTTCCTTTCGAGCATTTCGTTCGGTTTCAAAAACAAGTGTGTTCTCACTGTCAACCATTTTTACAGCCTTTTCAGTTGATACAGGTTTTAATTTCATTTTAGTTCCTCGAGTGCTTTTTGAGTATACATCGTGATTCTCCCCAAGGGATAGAGATCAGCAATCTCTAGATTTTTAACAGATCGTACGTCAATACCGCTTAATCGTACTTTTTCATTATTTCCTGTAACTAGCAATAATCCTGCGTTGCTTTTGTATTTTCTTCCTCTTCCTTTTCCTTTGCCAGCACGTACATCTTTGTGCTTCATAGCTAAGTCAGTTACAGTGCTCGATATCTTGTTTAACATTTCGATAAAGTGCTTCATCTTAATGTTGTCCAAATGGGATTCAATGACTAGAGGCATTGCAACAGGTAATTTATCGATGCGAGCATAACGTCTCGTTATATATTTTTCATTTGCAGTAGCTGCAATAGCAGAGTTTCTTGCAAGCCTTATTTCTTTCTTGTTTGCTTTCTTTACTTCTTGAGAAACCTTAGGTCCATGAGGTCTTCTTCCGCCTCGAGTATTCGATACTTCAGCGCCAACCCAGTTAAATTGTGTTCCACGTCGGGACATAATCTTTCTAGGTGTTCTTGCAATACCTCTTCCGTATTGGCCTTTCCAATCATGACGCTTGTGACTTATAATACCTGAAGCAGAATGTCTCTTTCCAGCTTCTACATAAATTCCATATTGCTGCATTTCTTTGCTGACTTCAAAACACTTTTGTGTGATATCTTCTCTCACGTGGGTGTTGAAGATGCCTGGCAACTCTACTTCTGCTTTCTTATTTCCTTTTATATCGTATAGTTGTGCCTTCATAGTTTGAGCTCCAGAAATTCAAATTTCTTTTTAAGTTGTTTTTTAGTAGGTCTTAATGGTGCAGTAATCAATATTTCTCTCTTTGCAGGCCCTTGCACGCTTCCGGAAATAACAACATACGATCCGTAGGTATATGGTCGCCTACCTTTCCTTTGAACAAAAGAGGCAAATTATAATGTATACGTGAGAACATTCCAAGTTGTCCTGCCATGGCAACACGGAACGTGACGTGAGCTGGGTGCCAGGGGCCTAAGCTTCCCGGACGTCGTACGCCTTTCTCAGATTTATGCGACTTTAAGCTAATACCAAATCTCTTTACTGGTCCAGATAAGCCTTTTCCTTTGGTTAGCCCTCGTACATCTACAAGATTCCATGTGATAATGTCATGCGCCTGTATTTCCTTTCCTAAATGTGTTTTAACAAATTCTAGCGCGTTTGGCATTCTCAGCGCAATCTCGCTCATAGTTGGCGTTTTCTTATACAAGTCCTTTGTAACAGAATAAACAATCACTCGGATCTCGTCCCATCCATGTACCTCAGGCAAAGCGTGAGCTGGTTGCTTTGGCACTCGAACAACGCGCTTAAGTTCTTTATCATGAGAAACAACAACTTCTTTCATTACTTTTCCATGCTTATAGAAACGAACAGAGTAAATTTTCAAGTTAGGAACTTCAAGAATAGTAACTGGTAATGCAATCTTCTTGTTCAAGGTCATAGATTTATCAGTCTTGTCGCGAACAATAGCAGTAGCCATTCCGGCCTTGTAAGCAATAATGCCCATCAATCCATTCCCTTGTTTGATTGCTCTCCAATTAACTCTAGGTAAAGCTTTCGCTGCGCGTTTCCGCGGCCAAATCTGGAGGCTTCCGAATCGAGGTCGTGATATTTTTGCCATAGTTGTCTATGTTTGTTGTTGTGTATGAAAAAGTGCACGAAGCACTAAGAATGGTTCAACTCAACCACCACCATCGGTGTTGTTTCTTTCCGTGATCCTCTGTTATGGAGCTTATCAGACTCCGTAATTCTACATTATCTCTTGAAAATTAAGGTATTTAAAAGTTACTATCTCTCTCTTATATTTATTAGAAAATCTATTTAGTGGCCTTTAAACCAATTAACGTCTTTCTCGGGAAAATCGGGATATACTTCAAGAAGCGCTTCGATTCCTGCTCTAGCGAGACCTAGGGTAGGGTAATCTGACCACGATAAGTTATAATTCATTTTTGGATCGTCAGGACGAATACGCGAAGGTATATCATAAAGATTAGCAAAATTTTGAATAGTAGCAACACAACCAATACGATCTACTCTTTGAACATGGGCGAGAAGATCGTCATCATCTATCTCAAAGTTTACACTCTCTAAATCACAGACGACTCCGCTTAAACTGACATTTGATCCATTCAAAGAGCTTGAAATAATGTTTGGACTCTTATCAGGAGAGCCTTTTTCGATCCATTGTCTAATATCGTAGTCAGAAGGAAATGAAAAGGTCCCTCTATAAGAATGGACTGCTCTAGCCAACGATCCTATTTTATGGGCAAATTTTTCTACAAGGTTTCTTCTTTGATCCGCACTTTTAGTTGAATCAGCTAAATAGCCGGCGGAATATATTCTATTGCCATCGTTCTTATCTGTTCTAGGAGGTACGCGTAAATGCACTATCTCTCCCACATATACAAATTCGGCAAATTGTTTGGCTTCGGCAACTGTGTGAGGGATTGCAGAGCCTGTGAATTCAGAATTACAATACTCTTCATGGGTACAAATTCTTAATTTTCCATCCTCTATAAGGGGCAATTCGGAAAATCTCGCTATTTGAAGAGGGACGCATACTGCACCTTCGATTTTGTGTCTTTGACTAATTGCATTAAGAATAAGTGCATTATGATATTGTTTTACGCTTGATTTGTCGCTCATACCTCCCCAAAATTTACGAGGATCCTGCAAGGTAGTCCATCTAAAACTAATTGGAAGATGGCGTACTCTTCCTTTTTTATCCGTCATTTTTAATGGAAAGTCTTTTCTGTTCCATCCCCTTAAGCCGCTTCCCTTGCACACATACACTAACTCTTCATATGGCAAATCTGCCTCTTTTTCTATATTACTTTTTCCAGTATGAATACTGCGACCGTGGCTTGTTAGTTCTTCAAAGAAGTTTCGATCTTCTCTTTCTTCACTTCTTACATAGCATTCTCCTCTCGGTTTAAATTTTAATCGATCTTTCGTCAAAGCATCAAGTCTTTCAAGATCGTCTACGGTCATATCTAAACATGGGGGAAGACGATCCTTCAATCCTTCAAAAGGAGACAAAAGATGCCCCTTTACAGTTATTACATTATTAAACATAAAAACTGGCTTTAGTATTAATATATAAAGTTTTCTATAAAGAAATATAGAAAGACGCACCCTAAGCACTAAACGTCTTCTCACTAACGTGTTCTTTCTCGTCAATCTTCGCTTTGCGAACGATCGTACCCTTTCTCTTTGCAAGTTTCCTCAATTGCGTTGGTTCAGTAACTCCTTGAGGTAGTTCGATATCATTAATAATGAATGTGTGCTCAATCTCAATCTTCTTCCAGTTCTTTTCAAAGACGAACTGTTCAATTAGCTTTGCATCGTGCGTTTTAAGAGAGCAGAAATCTATCTTTGGAGGGCCTTCAGAGGTTTTCGGCTTTGCAGACTTAGGCGCCTTAGGCTTTATCTTTAACACGTTTTCTCCAACGCTAAAACTCAAGGCAAAAAAGGCTTCAGGAAAACTGTCTAAGAGTTTTATTATATCGTTTCCTGTCATCTTTCCATTGATAACATATTGTTTTATACCCATGAATTGCTTCAGGCCAGTCGAGGGCAGCTTACCTTTCAGATCGCTTGTGGATACAACAGCGCCCGTCACGTGCGACTCACTCGAACCAAGCTTTTCTGCCATAGCGCGAACGAAATCATTTGCAAACTCATTTCCTGTAGACAGCGAATATCCTTTTCCAGTATTTGAAGCCTTGATCAATGCTCGTTGTGTAAATGTTCCGCGTGAGAATTTTTGAAACTGTAAATGCACGAGCTCGTCAATTCTCGAGTTAAAAATCTTATTGATAAAACTCTCCATAACTGGTAAAATTAGTGCTCGTTTATAAATCTAACAGTGGTTGAACTCTTCCCAAACTTTATATAGCTCTAAACTATATTTTACCGATGGCCATTAAAGAAAAAGATGTGAAGCGATATTCAGCAATCCTTCTCGTTCTAATTCTAGCAGTACTTTCTTTTCTAATAATCCGCCCTATAGCTTTATCAGTTATTGGTGGGCTGCTCTTGGCTTACGTTTGTCGACCCGTCTATAAGAGAGTGTTCGGTTTATTGAAAGAAAAGACGACTTCTGCTCTTGCTGTATGCGTTCTTGTAGTATTAATCGTCCTAATTCCTTTATGGTTTATTATTCCAATAGTTATGCAGCAGATTTTCGACGCCTTTGGTTTATTCCAATCATTTGACGTTGCTGCCTTAGTCAAGCAGATACTTCCTACTTCTTCTACTCAATTACAAGTTAACGTTACAACAACAATAGTTAGCTTCATAGGTAAGATAACTACTTCGTCACTTAGCACGTTGACTGGTATTCTGCTAGATCTGCCTACAGTATTATTACATATGGCTGTTGTAATCTTTGTATTTTTCTTTGCAATGCGAGACTCTGATAAACTTAAACAGTACGTCCTAGGGCTCTCGCCCCTTAAGAAAGAAAAAGGCGTTGAG
>CAZRZR010000015.1:0-16056 GCA_964604715.1 Candidatus Woesearchaeota archaeon | reverse complement strand
TGCTTGTTATATTCATAAACAGTTTTTTTAGAATTGTATCAAATTGATCTGCAGAAGGTTCGGTGATATTTTCGACAGTACAAGCGTTAGTTTCTTTCTTAGTTATTTCAAATCCAATTAGTTTATTGCGTATAATTTCTTCTAATATTTTGAATTGTTCTTTGGTTTTGAAAGTTACGTGAATTTTGTCATAGCCTGAACGGTAAGTATTTGTAATAAGTGTTCGTATGTGTGATTCTACATTTGTTGTGATAGTAATTGTAGTGTCTCTGGGCTTTTCGCGAGGATCTAAGCGTATAATTAGTTCGTGTGATCCTTCTTCAATATCTACTTCATCTCCTTTGTCAAGCTTATTTTCTTTTACCCATTTAGAAGGCAAACTTATCATTAGGGTTGCAATTCCTTGTTTGACGAGTTTACGTTTCATGTTTTTATCTATCTGAGAGGATATTTATACTTTTGTTATATCTATATATAATATACTAGTATATATAGTTTAAGGATAAAGTTTAAATTTAGTTTTACGCGCAGAATAGTATGAAAACCGCTTCAAAGGTTATTGTCGGAGTGATTATACTCGCAGTCATAATTGCGATTGCTGCTTTTTCATTCTCAGGTAACGCGACTAAGGAACGCACTGTTCGTATTGGATACTTGCCTATCATGACGGCTATGCCATTGTTTGTTGCGCAGGAAAAGGGATTTTTTGCAGACGAAGGTGTTACTGTTGAAGCCATTCCTGTGCAAACTAGTAATCAAATGACCGAAGCTTTGATACGTGGAGATATTGATTTTTCTGTTGACTCTTCACAGGTGCCCACAGTAGTTGCTGAAACCATTGATCCTGGAAAAATTAAGATCTTTTCCATGCCTGATAGATCCTATCCTGATAAGCCGTTTGATTCTATTTTAGTTGCAAAAGGATCCCCTATACATTCGCTAAAGGACTTGGAAGGCAAGCGTCTTGGGGTACATCCTGGAAGCACTGCTACTGCTATGGTTGGGCATTATCTTAAGGGTAAGGGGATTGACATTAGCACTATTACTTTTGTACCTCTGACTCCTGCTACACAATTAGGGGCGTTGACTTCCGGATCTATTGATGCTTTGCATGCGCTTGAACCCACTATTGCAATTGCTGTAGATCAAGATGTAGCTGAAGTGATGTATGGTTCTATTTATGCACAACTTGTGCCTGGCGCACAGGCTATTTTAGGGGGAAGCTCTGTGTCTACAGACTTTCTAGAGAAAGAACCGGCTTTAGCTCGAAAAACTATTCGTGCTCTAGACAAAGCTAATCAATTCGTCTTAGATCATGAAAGTGAGGCTAGAAAGGTTCTTCCTTCACATATGAAACTCAGCGACACAGCTTCCGAGAAAGTAGTCTTAGCTTATAAGTCGCCTACTTCTCAAATGGACTTCGTGAAAGAGCAAAAGTTCCTTGATCTTCTCTATCAACTTGGTGAGATAAAACAACCTATTCGAGCTGAAGATATCTTGTATAGGTCATCTTAATCACTATGCAACCGGCGGTTTTTTTGGATAAGGTAGCGAAATATCTGCCAAATGACCAAACTCAAGGACAACCTGCTATTTTACAGCACGTTGATTTGAAGATTGCTCCTGGAGAGTTTGTTACGCTTTTTGGTCCCAATGGGTGCGGCAAAACGACTTTACTTAATTTGATAGCAGGGGTTGATACGCCAACTAAAGGTCAAGTATTGGTTAATGGCAAGGATCCGCGACTCGCCAAAGTTGGCATGGTTTTTCAGAATTACAATGAAAGTATGTTGCCGTGGAGAACTGCTTTGGGCAATATCAAGTTTGCTCTCGAAGTACAACACTTATCAGACGATAAAGTGCAAAAAATTGCACAATATTGGATTACACGTATAGGTCTTGCAGACCATAAGGATAAGTTTTTTTATAATTTATCTGGGGGTATGAAACAGCTGATTTCGATTGCACGCGCATTTGCGTATGAACCAGAACTGCTATTGATGGATGAACCGTTTAGTGCGCTGGACTATTCGGTTACTCGTAAGATGGAGCTTGAATTGCTTGATTTGTGGCACGAAACTAAGAAAACAATACTTTTTGTAAGTCACGAAATTGATGAGGCTATTTTTCTGGCTGATAAGGTAATTGTATTGTCGAAGCGCCCAACGGTTATTAAGAAAGTTATTCCTGTTAACCTGCCACGACCTCGTAAACTAGAGATGATCGAGAGTTCGGAATTCTTTAAAATTCGTAATAAGGTTCTGGAGGCTTTCAATGATGCGTAAACCTCGAGGTTATTTTCTGATAGTGCCAGTTGCATTGTTAGTTGCATGGTATCTGCTTGCGTTATTCAAAGTCATAACTCCGCTTTTGCTGCCTTCTCCTGTTACAGTCTTTCTTAAAATGATCTCGCTGCTTTCAACAGGAGAGATACTGCCAGATATAGGATTTACCTTGTATAGGGCGCTTGTAGGATTTATATTGGCTTGTATAATTGGGATTCCTTTAGGATTAGTTATGGGATATTCTAATAAGATTTACTCTTCTTTTGAGTTTATTGTAGAATTTTTTAGAAGCATCCCTGCTACGGCTCTTTTTCCGTTGTTTATTCTAGCTTTTGGTGTAGGGGACGAGTCTAAAATTGCGATTACTGCCTGGTCTGCAGGTCTCGTTATGGTAATCAACTCGATGTATGGGGTTCATTTAAGCAAGGAATTGCGTCTAAAGGCTGCACGCACGTTTAAGATTGATAATTGGACTCTTTTTAGGAAAATTATCTTTCCTGAAGCCTTGCCCCAGATATTTACAGGTATTCGTGTAGCTATTTCACTTGCTTTGGTAGTTGTGGTAGTAACTGAGATGTTCATTGGCACTCTTGTGGGGCTTGGGTATCGCATTATTAACGCTCAACTGGTTTATAACGGACCAGAAATGTATGCTGCTATTTTAATTGCAGGCGTAGTTGGATTTGCTCTTAATAAAGGCTTTATGTATCTCGAGAGAAAAGTAGTACACTGGAAGGGAAAGTAATAAATCTAATTTATGCTTTAAGGTAGATTATTAATAAAATAAATGCCAGGATTGTTATTAGGAAAAGTATTCCAACAGTATATCCCAGTAATGAAACTGCTTCTTTCTTTTTTCCATCTATATATAACATTACCGGCTTCCCAAAAACCAGGAAACCGGTAATTGCTGCAGAGCATACAAATAACAAGAGCATCGCAATTGGAATAATTATCGTTTTTTCCGAATTAGAAGAAAAACTCTGAAAGGAAAATATAAGCGAGACTACCAGAACTATGTAAACTGCGGTTCCAATTGCGTTAAGAAATGCTCTTTTTATCATTTGACTCATTTTATTATAGAATTTTGAAAATTTCTCTCTTTCCTACGGTATAAAGTTCAGTGTATTTAGGAGGTTTATCGTTCTTATTCTTTTCTTGCGCTTTCTTATGTTCTGTCATTGATTTTTCAAACTCTTCCATACTTTTAATTTTATATTCTACGACAATTTTATTGTAGTCTGTTACAAAGTCAATCAGGATATGTCCGTTAAAATCGCCCATTTTTCCCATTTCTTCTTTAAACAGTTTTGCCAGTTCTCCTGCGTGTCCAGGTTTGGCGATAAAGACTTCTCGAACAAGGTATTTGAATTGATTTTCTTCCATTTTTATCTTTTATACAGGTATTGATTTTTTATAAACGTATGTAGTATGTAAGGCTATGCCAATTAGATTATTTCAGCGGTGGGGGCAACCAGCCCAGCAACACGGGCGACGTTTTCCATTCAGAAGGTCCTCGGATACGCGCTTCACATGTTCTTCTCGTGTCTCGGCTTTCTTAACTGACGTAACCCAGCAGATCCATTCATTGCGTGCTAGCGGTGTAAGATCGGCCCAGACTGCTTTTACATTTTGGTGAGTGTTAAGGGCTTTTCTTAAATCTGTAGGCATCGCATGCACTGGTCCACGAGATTCTTTTTTATTTGTCTTATGTTTCATTATATATTCTAGAGTCTCTTACTAATAAACTTGCGCACAAACTAATTCAAGATATTTTTGACATTATTCGCAACGAGCAGTCTACAAATATATTTAAGGATAGATGCATAGTAAAGATAATGTTTCCGCCAACACACTATCGAGGTAATTCTTCTCCGATTCCGAATATCGAAGAGTATAGGGATAAAATACGCGCGGCACAGCAGAGAAGAAAATATTTTGAGGAAAATCCAACGGCACCAGGAGCTAAAGAATACTTTGCTGCACGTAGAGATTTCGAAAAAAGAGTTATGGCAGCATTTCAACCTCTTTTAGATGATCTTGCAGATTGTAGGCGTATCACTGCAGAAGACTTAGCGACACGGGTTGGTTAGTCATCCTTCTTAATTTGGAAGACTCTCTGACCTAGACCGTAGGAAAATTAAATTATCGCAATGAAATTAACATTTTTCAAATAGAGAAAAGTTACTTATTACTATCTAAAATCATATTTTCAAATACAGATATACTCTCGGCTCGGCTATTTCCGTCCCTAATTCCTTGATTAATCGTCTGCTCAGCAAATTGTTTTATAATCGCAGGATCCATGTCGGATAAAGCAGTATATAGGGGTTCTTTCATTGTTCGGTGAGCCATCATAAGTTGTAAGGCTTCAACACATTCGCTTGCACATAGTCCCAGTAAACCTTTCCCAACCTGCTCTAATTTTTTATAAACTGGGTCTTGTAAGGCATTCTTCGCAATATTCTTTATTCTAACGCTCTCATCGCTAATTTCAAGATAATGTGCATTTTCCCTTAATCTATAAGCACAGGCTACCAATCTTTCAGTTTCTTCCCTTTTTCTTAATACATATTCCTGAAACATAGATTACCGATATAATCTACGTTTATAAATGTTACTATTATACAGTTACATAAGAACACTAAAGGAGAACTCTATTGTCGGATTATTGTGATTTTTAAAGTTCAATGCCTGCACTATTTTTATTAGTTTATTTATAAATAAAAAAAATCTGTCTTAGTTAGTTTAGGATAATACGCCCGAACCAGGAATCGAACCTGGAGATCCTTGCGGAAACCGCATTCCTTGTTTTCTTTCCCAGGGGTTTCTTCCTAAGAAAGGCCTTTTCGAGTGCGGCGCAATTCCATTATGCGATTCGGGCCTAAACGTAGAAGAAAGAAGCGGTTTTTAAATTTGCTAGTTAAGTTAGAAACTTAAGCAAATCGTATACTAAGAAGGCAGGCCAGACTATTGCTTTGAGAACGCCTAAAACTCCGGCCCAGAAACCTACTGAGCTTGAAACATAATAAATTGCCGCACCTAAGAATCCAAGACCGTAAACTGCTCCGCCTCCGCAGTTGAATGATGACTTACATTCAGGGCATTTCTTTTCTTTCATGCTTGTATTAAATTTTTATTGTTTAAGTATCTTTCTAGATCTTCTTGAGCTTTTTTGCTAATGCTTGTGTTTCTTTCAGAAGTTGTTGAGTGCGCTCTAGTCCTTGATGCCAGAACGACTCGCGAGTGATGTCTATGCCTAATTTGTGGAATATTTCTCGTGGTGAGGCTGACGAGCCAGCAGACAGGAATTCTTTTACTTTTAATATGAACTGTGGATCTTTCGCGACTTGCGCTTGCAGAGCCTTTGAAATCAATAGGCCTGACGCGTAGGAGTAAACATAAAAGAAATATCTAATATGTATCCAATAGATCCACCAGTTTTCAGCGCCCGGAGACTGTTCTACTGCGGGACCCATATATGCATGCATATGCTTTTGGAAGATGGCGCCGATTTCGTCTGCCGATAGGAATCCTTTCTTTCTGAACTCTTGATGTAACTCTTGTTCGAAACGATAGCAGGCGACTTGTCGAATTATAGTACTTGTATCTGAATCAAGCTTTTTTATCATTAATGAAAGCCGTGCTTCATCGTCTGCTTCTTTCATTAGTTCTTGTAAGACGAAATCTTCCATGAATGTGCTGGCTACTTCTGCACTCGAAATAGGTTGCCCAAAATTAAGGGCGTTTTGCTTTCTTGAAAGTTCTGCATGGATGCCGTGACCTGATTCGTGTGCAAGTGTTAGAACTTCCTCCAAATGGTTGTCATGGTTCATCAAAATATAAGTGGGCCAGCTTAGACCGTTTGATGCGCAAAATGCTCCATCGCGTTTTCCTTTCTTTGGAAAGGCATCTATATGGCCGTTTTCAATGAAACGCGTAAAAATCGCGTGAAATTCAGGATCAAGGTTACCAAAGACTTTTGATATTAGATCGCATGATTGTTGAAACGTGTATTGTTTTGTTTTGACTGTATACGGCACGTTTCTTTCATGGTATGCGAGTTTTTTTAGACCTAGCAATTTTGCTTTGAACGCATAGAAGTCACGCGAAATCTGGAAGTTTTTCTCTACTGCTTTGAGAACTGTGTCTACCACTTCTGTTTCTATATCGTCACTGAGATGTGTTGCTTCGTCTGGTCTTGAGAAGCCGCGGAGCATATCATCAACTTTTTTATCTGCTAGAATCGAATTAATCTCTGCTTCTGCAATCTCTCGCTTGCTAGCAACGATTTCATTGAACGCTTTGGCTGCTGCGTCTCGCGATGGTTTATCTGAGCTATTGAGTTCGCTGCTCAACTGGGAGAAATTTTTCTTTACGTTTTTACCCTTTATTTTAATCGTGCGTTCTTCCTTTGAGATTGAAGAAGAGACAAGTTTTGTCCAATTTTCATACGATGATTGGGATTTGAGCGTTAGTATCTTTTCTTCTGACTCGCTCAGCTTATGCGCCCCTATTTGAAACAAGCGTTGGAGGAAGTGTCGGTACTCTTTTAGTTCTGGAGAGGATAAGAGGTGTGATTGATGTTCTTTTTCTATTTTTGATACGTGTAACGTGAAGAATTCTAATTTAATCGCGTTTTCCTTTCCGAATTCTGATACTTGATTATACTTTGCTTTTACTATTGGACTTAACTGGTCTTGCTCTGCACGTAAAAAGAAGTAATATCCTTCCTTTCCGCTTGATCCGCACGTTCTAGAGAGTTTTTCATAGTCGTCAAGAGCTTTCTTTAGAGTAGCTGGATGGTTTAGCTCGTGTAGCTTTGGTTTCCATGTATGAACAAAGTGATCTATTGCCTCGCTGACTTTTTTTCGATCTTGCAACATGGCTGGATCGTTATCTGATTTATACAGTGGAGAGAAATCCCAAGATGTTTTTATCACCATATCGTGTTTTAGACTAGCAGGTTAATGAAGCTTACGGTAATGCTTAAATAGCATAATTTGATGGTTTTTTGATGTTTGTTATTGATGAACCTCGTGTTCGCGCACCATATTTTGTAGTTCGTGGCGCGCCTCAGAATGGAGGGTATATGCTTCCAATGTCCTCTTATGCAAGACTTCCAGTTGTTCTTGGTAGTTGGAAAAATCGCACCTATATCGCGCCATGGGAGGAGAATAGGCTTGGGGACGATGTACGAGACGCTCGGTTTATCGGAGATTTACTTGTTGTTAAGGATCTTCAAAAGCCGGTTGCTTTCTTATTGGATGATTTTCCTGGCAAATTTAGAAGGCCTGCTGTAGAAGCAGTTGCTCAAGAATTAGATAAAATTCTTAATGGGCATACTACTAAGGCTTAATCTTGCCTTCTTGCCAGTCTTTCAAGATTAAACGAGCAGCTTTATCGGTGTCTACGAGATTGCCTTTCTTTAATAGATGTCGTGACCTGCCGAGTTGTTCAACGAGTTGTTCGCTATCAAGTTGAGAATCTAACTGGTAGTGTTTTTTTATTGCTTCGCCATGTTTTTCCAGCAGTGGCATAATTGCAGAGTAGGGGTCTTTAATGCTTGAATATGTTTTAACGCCTATCTCTGCTGTTTTCTTCATGTCTTCTTTTTGTGAGGATGGTGAATCTAATTCTGCTATTACTCCCGGCGTGTCTAGAATTAGAATGTCTTTTGTGAAACGAATCTTACGAATTCCTTTGGTAAATCCTGCTTGAGCGGATGCTTGTGCTCGTCCGCCTCCTGCTAGTACATTGATTAGTGTTGACTTGCCAGTGTTCGGATAACCTACGACGCCTACGTGAGCTTTTGCATGCTTTATGTTCATTTTTTTAATTTCTATTTTTATTCGGTCTCTTAAGAACTTTCGACCTTGAGGGGATTTACATGAAACTATAACATACGGTGTTAACTGTAAATCTTCTATCTTCTGTTGTATTTCCTCTAAGTTAACTAGGTCTGATTTGTTAATTACATATATTAGTTTCTTTTCCAATTCGCGAACTAGCGTTTCAAGTTCAAGATTGCGTGTTTTTTCTATAAAACGAGCGTCCAGAACTTCAAGAACAATGTCCGATATACGTATTACTTCCTTAGCAAGCTTAGGGAAAGCCTGCTTATGTTTGTTGCCTGGTTCTATTTGTCGCGTGCGACGTGATGAAAATGAATAACGTACTCTCATTCACGTTTAAGTAAAAAGATGTTTAAATAGCTGTTTAAAGAACTGAAGCTTTGATGATTTTGACTTCTTTCAATGGGCGATCATCTTCATCTGTTTTTACCTTTGCTATTGTGTCTACGACTTCCATGCCTTCAATGACGTGACCGAACGCAGGATGTTTTTGATCTAGGAAGTTATTGTTTACTAAGTTGATAAAGAATTGGCTTCCGCCGGTGTTTGGGCCAGAATTTGCCATGGAAATCGTGCCACGATCATTCCTGTTTCCACCTTTGTGTGTGAATTCATCTTTGATCGAGTATCCTGGTCCGCCTGCACCAGTGCCCGTTGGATCTCCGCCTTGAATCATGAAGCCATCTATAATTCTATGGAATATTACGTCGTCATAATAGCCTTTTTGCACGAGTGAAATAAAGTTACTTGTTGTTACAGGCATATCGTTATAGAGCTCAAGTGTAACATTTCCCATTGAAGTTTCAAGTAGTACGTGTTGTGTGGTTTTTTTGGTCGAAGTCATTGCGATAATAACTGCTGCTACAATGATTATTAAAACTATTGCTATTGTTGCTTTTTTAGATATCATTCTGTCTTTTGTCTTAACGAATGTAATTGTTCATGCATTTGTTCTGTACGTTTCCATACAAGATTGAGCATATCTTGTATTGTTGCTAAAGCAGTTGTTACTTCGTTTAACTCTGCTATTAGCGTGCGTGTTGTGTCGTTTGTCTCTTTATTTTCAATACGTTTCAACTCGCCTTCAAAACGGGCAATTGCCGCTTCGAGCGCTTCTTTATGCGGTTGTTGTACTGGTTCGTTTGCCATTGTAATCTTTTCAAGTAGTTGTGGTTTTTTTAGTATCATACTTATTATTTTTCTAATTTAGTTTAAATAGTTATCTTAAATTGTGAACTTTCCGTCTCTGTAAATAACCATTTGAGTGCCATCTTTTAACGTTGCTGTAACCGTACGGTTTTCAGTTGAAATAATGTCTGTGTGTACAACTGATTCGTTGTATCCCATTGCAGCCCAATCTTCTTTTGTTAATGTGGAAGGATCGCTTGGGTACGAGTCCTGATAGGCGTTGCCTAGAGCAATATGCGTGTTACCAAACTGACCGCCTATGTTTTCATCAAAGAGGGTTTCAGCCATAAACTTTGTAATGCGCGAAAGGCGTGAGTCTGTCAATGAGAACTCGCCTATTCTGTCTGCGCCTTTAGTTGCAATCATTTCTTGCAGGACATGCTGGCCATGATCTGCGGTTGCTTTTACCACATGGCCTTGTTTGAATTCTAAGTAGACGTTTTTGATCAAGTTTCCGTATCTATAGAGTGGTTGGTTGAATCGTATATGTCCTTCAGTTAATCGTGCGTCGGGGGAAATGAAGACTTCAAAGCTAGGTATGTTTCTCCCACTACCTCCTAGCCATTGTCTGTTTGCGCCTAAACCTACGGTTAGATCTGTGTCTGGAGCAATAACGCGGACTTTTTCTATTTCAAGATTATTGAGTTTGGCTCGGACGCGTTCAACTTCTTGAAAAACATGCGTCCATTTTTGTATTGGATCGTGCTCGTCCAAGTAACATGCGCTGATGATTTGCTGCCAATATTCTTCAATAGTTAGCTGTGCTTCGCGTGCCATTGCTTCTGTTCCGTATAATGCGAGTGTCCACGTTAGCTTGCCTTGATTTTCTTTTTCATTCCGCCATTCTTGATACGGTTTAAACGCACGCGAACGAGCCATTATTTTTTTAGGATCTATGCCTTCGAGCTCGTGTTTGTTTGTTTCGGCTAGAATAGTAAGTACATGATCCATTTGGTCTACGCGTCCTCTTAGATACTTATCTGGGAAGAATTCTAGTTGTTGATCGCTTGCATGTTCGTAGAACATACGAGACATATCGTCTGGAAGGTATTGTGTGATAAAATGCGCGCCTGCTTTTAGTACTGCTTTTTGTAAACTAACTAGGATTGGCTTCGCGCATTCAGGAACTTGCAGAAAAACCAACTCTCCGCGTTTGATGCCTTGCCCTCCATTGAGTGCAAAATTAACTAACACGTGTGCGTATTTATCTAGAATTTCTTGAGATGGATGATATGCCATACTTTGGCACAGTTGCAAGGAATTTAAAGCTTTTTATCGAAGACGTAACGTATTTAAAGCAGTTTAGCGTACGTGTAGAAGGTGAAAGGAGGTGTACTATGGCTCATAATAAAAAGAATAGCCTAGGTCGATGGGCGTTTTTGATCGGAGTTGTCTTAGCAGTTGTGCTTGGATTACTCGGAACTTTAACTTCGACGTGGCTCTCTATCTTGGTAATCATCGGTCTTCTTGTAGGACTGTTTAACATTACTGAGGAAGAAACCAGTCCCTTCTTGATGTCAGGCCTTTCGTTAATTATCGCAAGCGCTCTTGGTCAAGGAGTAATGGGTGGAATCCAAGTTCTGGATGATATCCTTCATGCCTTCTTGGCAGTATTCGTACCTTCGACAATCATCGTTGCTATCAAGCACGTGTTTGCTTTGGCTCGAAACTAAACCAACCGAATTTTTTATTTTTTTATTTATCTTATTTTATTCTAATTAGTTTTGCTAGTAGATAGCTTTTTAAACCGTCTTCATGAGCTAGCTCTCCATGACTGATGTTCAAAGTATATATCACGGATTTGTTAGCAATCGCGCTCATAAAGGTCGGAGACCCGATATTGTTGCAGAGTTTCCTAGCGAAGATGTTGATATTCCATACGCTATAATTCCATTGTTGCCTTCTCAATGTGCTTCTTTAAATGCAGAGGCAGAATATTTAGGACATTTCAGACCGTCTGCTTTTGCTGCATTTAAGGAATTGGCTTCGCGCGCATCTCGTAGCGGACCTGTGTCAGTACCTGCGGATTGTACAGAAGAAGTTATTCCCAACACTCTGTGTGTAATGCCTGGAAACGAGTGGTCTTTTATTAAAGAAGGCCTTCAGGGCTGCAGGATTACTCCTCATCCTCAATTACGCCCCCAATTTATCAGGTGGAAATATGATTTTGACCCAAATAGTCGTGCTGATTCAAGTCACTTAAAGGCAAGTTTACCTGTGTTATTCGGAGATTATCGTTTTAATACATTGAGCATGGCTGATTTCCAAGATAAAAATGGTCGTCGTGCTTTTTTCGGCATTGTTCGCCGCGATCGAAGAAACTTTTTTTATCTTGACGGCAATGCAATGCAAGGATCTCCTAAAGAGAGGCTTTTGTTGTATAAGAATCTTGCAGGGTTATGTAATCAGTACGATCTTCCTTGTATCATAGGGCCAGAATCTGATGTCGGTTCTCTTCTTTATGCAGCGTCTCCAAGGAAACGGAATCCTGTGTCTGGATTTATTGAAGCAAATCCTTATAGAAAGCAAACAGTAGTATGATGTTTATGGCGTATTATCTAAGTCTTCTTAACTGTTGTTTTATTTACTACAGCGCTTATCTAAATAGGTCTCTACTGTAGGTAACGTATGTTGGGATGGGCATTAGTGTTTTTGATCGTGGCTGTTGTTGCAGCTATACTTGGATTTGGGTTTCTTGCAAGCACTGCTGCACTGATCGCTAAAGTGCTTTTTGTCATATTCTTAATCTTGTTTGTTATCTCTCTGATTAGGAGGGCTTCTAAATGAGTTTTCATGCTCCTAAGCTAAGCGCTTTACTTGCAGTTATTGTCCTTTTTGCTTATTCTGCTAGTGCATTATATGGGGATACAAGTGTTTCTACTAATGTTGGTGTTAACAGTGGTAGTGATTCTAGTTATGTAATGGGTGACACTTCACTTGTTATTTCAGGAGAAGACAATGCTCAAGAGATGGAGGATAGCGACGGATTTAATACGTTTGTCGATTTGAACGTTGTCTCTTCGCAAAAAGACGTTCTCATGGTAAAACTTTCTGATGGTCGTGAGGCGATCGTTAAAGTAAAGCCCGCAGAGGCTTCTATGAGGGCTCAAGCTGAACTTGAAGTTGATGATTGTAAAACGTCATGCGAGATGCATCTTACTGAAGCGCGCGTGAACGGCGAACAACATGCAGCTTACAGAGTTATGACTAAGAAAAGAGCGCATGTTCTGGGATTTATTCCTGCTACTATGGTCGTGACGAGCAATATAGATGCCGAGACGGGGACAGTTATTGCTACTGAAAAACCATGGTGGTCTTTTATGGCGAGCACTGATTCTGCAGTATCTGTAGAGACGACTTCCGGTTAATTTTATATATTATTCCAAATTTATTATACTATGAAAGACAATAGCAATGAAGTTAGTGGAATTGCGTTTGTAGGATCAATACTTGTAGGTATTGGACTGGGTATGTTGTATGGGCGCACTGGCGTTGGTGCGTTGTTGGGAATAGGTGTGGGGTTTATTTTAATGGCTACGATTAAGGCTTTGGTAAGTAGTAAACATCGTTAGTTTATTTTCTTTTTAGTCTTTAGATATTCTTTAAAAGGGATTGCTATGCTTGCACCAATTTGTACATTTTTTACTTCTCCGTTAACTAAGTTGAATATGACTTTTTCGCCAAGATAATCAAAGTTGTCTCCCGTCTCTATAATAAACGTGTTGCCAGATTGATGTTTAAGTTTTTGTACGTCTGCAAATATCTTGCTATTGTTTGGATATACGAGGCTTAAGGAATTGTTTATCTTAACTATTTGAACGTCTCCCCATCTATTGGAGTATAAACCTTCAAGTTTGTCCAGGTTGGCTGATTTGTCTTCTATCGACTTTAACGTGTCATAATTTGCAAGTACATACTGTATTATGTGAAATATTCCTAAGGCTAGTTCGTTCACGTTCGTGCCTGATGCGTTTGTTAATACTGCTACGCCGATTTCCTTCTCTCTTTCAAAATTGATTTTTGTGGAGAATCCTGAAAATCCCCCTCCATGGCCTCTTAACATCATATTATCTGACTTGACTAGTTCGTATGCAAGGCCTCTCATTAAGTTTGGATTGGTTTCCTCTATCCATTGTATACGTTGCATTTCTTTCTTTGATTCTTTTGTTAGCAGTAAGTCGTTTGTAAGGAATTGTGAAGACATGAATGTGCATAAATCGTGCACGTTTGAAACGAAGCCTGTCGCTGCAGCCATAGATTGTGTTGAAGGGTTCGTAAAGATTTCTCTGTCATATCCTGGCAAGTCTCGTCCGTAACCTGTTGCTAGGTCTTTACACTTAGCATCCATATCAACATAGGTGCTTTTTAGTTTGAGTACGTCAAGTATGTTTTTCTGTATAAATTTGTCATAAGGCATGCCTGCTGCTTTTTCTATGATCGTTCCGAGTAGTGTATAGCCAAGATTGGAATATTTGAATTTTTCAAGTGGCTGAAAAACTGATATGCCTGTTGTGACATGCTTTTTTATTTCTTCGATCTTTGGGAATTGATCATTAATCCAGTGTTGGGTTTCTCCATCTCGGTCTATGCCCGAGCTATGAGTCAAGAGTTGCCTAATTGTTATTCTAGTACTGCTGGATATCCAAGGAAGGTAGAGATCTACATGATCATCTAATCGTAGTTTGTTGGCCTCAACGAGCTGCATCACAGCTACGGCTGTAAATAACTTTGATATTGATGCGATTCTATAAAGCGTTTTATCTGTTGCTTGGATTTTTCTCTCTATGTTTGCGTATCCATACCCCTTACTAAAAACTAGATTATCTTTGTGCACTATTCCAACTGACAAGCCAGGAATTCTTTTTCTTAGAAGTTGATAGTCGAGCCAAGCATCAACGATTTTAGTAATGCACTTTAGTTTATCTGGAGAAATTGCTTCGTTAGGCATTTAGTTCTATAAGTACGGGAATTAAAAATGTAACGGTTAAAGCCATTTATTTCTCTTTTGCTGGGCGCGTGAAACGATTTCATCGATTCTTTTCTTTCTTGTTTCTGGAAGTTTAGCTTTTATTAGCCATCGTAAATACGTTCTTCTATAGGAAGGAGCAAAGGCTTTGAAGTTTTCCCACGCTTTTCCTTTTTCTAGCGCTTTCTTTAGGTCTTTAGGTATTTCAGGATTGAGCGGTATTCCGTGATCTAGCGTTTCTCGTTGCAAGCCTTCATTGTAATACTTGAGGCCTTCTGGAGACATCTTGCCTTCTTCAATCATCTTTTTTCCATAGCTTAGTGTATTGTTGCTCCACTTGCTTTTATTATTCCTCTTAGAAAAGTTAATCATATACTTTTCATCATCAATTCTTTTTACTGTTGTATCTATCCATCCAAAACAAATTGCTTCATGCATTAATTCAAGATGCGTTGGCGATGGTTTGCCTGTGTGTTTCTTATATCGTATTACTGCTGTTTTGCTTTCTTTAAGATGATTTTTTTCTAACCATTTGCGCCATGCTTCTTTAGATTCATGATAAATCATTTTCTTCTCTTCTTCCATTTGCTCTCTAATGACCAGTTGTTTTTAATTGTTTATAACTTACATTGAAAAGAGATAGATTTAAAATAAAGACTTTCTTTAAATTGATGTAAGGTGAAAGATGAAGAGGGGTTTAAAGGACAAGAATAAATTAAGTTATCTTTGGGCAGGACTTCGTATAGTACTTGGAATAATTTTTCTATGGGCTTTTTTAGATAAATTGCTAGGGTTGGGGTTTGCAACTTGTCGTATGGATGATGGGTCTATTACTTATCTTTGTGGAAAATCTTGGATAGGTGGTGGAAGCCCTACTTCTGGTTTTCTGACATATGCGGCTAAAGGCCCTTTCGTAGCTTTCTTTAACGCACTTGCAGGCCACGCATTTGTCGACTGGTTATTTATGCTTGGGATTTTATGTATCGGTCTTGCTCTCACGTTTGGTGTATTTATCCATCTTGCAAGCGTTACTGGCTCGTTGTTAATGTTCCTTATGTGGGCTGCTACTTTCCCGCCTGAAAACAATCCTATTTTTGATGAACATATTGTTTACATAGGTCTTCTAATCTTGCTTGCCGTAGTTCATGCTGGTAGAAAGTTTGGATTTGGCACGAAGTGGGATCATACTTCTTTAGTTAAAAATCATCCTTGGTTTGAATGAAACTCCCTAACCGGACCGTAAGGAAAACATTACAACCAATGCAACTTCTTTTTATCGATTAAGCAGGTCGTGGAGTGATATCGTTAAGTCCTCTTTTAATATTGAACCTTCCAGGATCTGGATCTGTGTATAGCTGTATGCCCAGCTTAGATCTTATTTGATTGCCTATAGAGTGCGCTACGCGTTGCAGGGTTGGATGAACAAGGCTGCTGTCTCTTAGTTCGACCATGTAAATAGTTGCAGGGAGATCTCCTGTAAATCTGTTTGATGTATTATATCCCATAGGGAGATAGTATTGTGCGTCTTCTGTTGAAATTCCCAGAGCGTTTATTCCTTCATTAATATTTTGCAAGTGTTCGGGAAGTTTGTCGCTTATATCTTGTGGAAGATTGTCTATATACCATTGATTAAATCCGAGTTGTGAAGTTAACAATGGCATTCTTTGAGCTATCGCTCTATGTCTTTGTACATCTCTAAATGACCCGAAATCGAGTTGATAGCGCACAGATACGGTGCCGATTTGAGCGAGATATTTCGGAA
>CAZRZR010000014.1:0-17112 GCA_964604715.1 Candidatus Woesearchaeota archaeon | reverse complement strand
TCTTATAGCGAGCAGCGGTGAGGACTCGGTTTCCTTGAGAGGTTACGGAAACAGACAGAAGGCTATTGTTATTTTTGTCTGCATCGTGGCCATAACCTTGAATTCCAAATATGGAAGAGGTAAGAGTAGTCACACTATTGTTATTATAGCCGTCATTTACAGACCAATAACTAGGATCTTGGCCATTAAAGCTAAGACTGTAAGCTCTATCGTGGATGTCCAGTCTATTATTCGAAAAACCAGGTGCCGCGGCAAATGTTCCAATAATCGTGTTTTGATCAAATGAGTTGAACATCTTTATGTTAGTTATAATGAATCTGTTTAATGATAATGGCTTAGGTACGTCTGTTATTGATCGAGACCATCCATTATAGGTCAAGACGTCCCACGATTTGGTTGTACTTAGTCTTCCAAGGTAGAGATAGTTTGGACCTCCTCCTCGAAAAGAATAGAGTAAATTCCCAGACGAATCTTTAATGGTGGTCACTTGATTAGTAGTAGGGATATAATTGACATATGCAATTGATCTTCCCTCATCAATCGGATTGCCTCCGTTGAGTTTGTTCCAACTCGTTGAGGCGGTATTATTAGCATTGTTAGAATTATTGTTTACAATAGCATTTGGGCTCGTTGTACAGCTGACTTTCTCGCTTGAGGGTGAGCAAACAAGGACTCCTCCAAGAATAGCTGCAATAGTAACTGTCGAAGGGTTAGGTACTTGCGTTCGTGCAAAGACAAACTGCCGTGCGCCAAGTGGCTGTGGTAAGGTGTTGTTAATTTCAATAATACTTGTACTTCCTTGATCCTCAAAAATTAATTTAGCGTTTGAAATTTCTATTTGATTTGAACCTTTCTTAATGAGGACCGCAACGTTTGTTGAGTCATACATACAACTTGCTACACTTAGGTCGACTGCGAAACAGTCGCTTGTTTTGAAGTTCTCTGCCCCATTATCTAGTTGATCTTTTACGACCACCCACACAATCCCTGAAGCAACAATAGTAATCAGAATAGTTAAAACGATAACTACGACTCCTGCAACACCTCTCTTAAACATGAAAAGTCTTAGCAGGAAGGGTATTTAATATTTCGTGACAATATCTCTAAAAAAAAACTATTTACGCAGGAGGCTGTAAATCGTCCCAGCCTTCAACAAACGCTTGGATTGGTGGCACGCTTATGTCCAGTTTTCGTTTTTCTATATATCCTTTAGTCAATAAATAGAAAATCATTCCCAAGCTCTTCCAGCTCTTATTATTGCCCGGAATAATACAATTGATGCCTTTAGTAAAATTATTCGTATCGCAAATGCTCATTACATGAAGCTTTATTCTGTTTGCGTCCATCAAAGCGTTCTTGTCCAGCCAAGGATCACAGATAAAAACAAGATCTGTTTCAAAAAATGTTTCAAGATTTGTATTAGTTAAAACTCCAGAAGGGTATTTTTTCGTAAACGTTTTTACTCCAAGAGTTTCAGCAAAAACACGAGCAGCTTTCCAACCAGCTTCACGCTTGCATACGAGAATCATTTCTTCCGGTCTAAATTTAGCCAAGTATTCAATGCTCTCTCGGATCTTGTCATCCAGCAAAGCCGTATTGAACACAGCAAGCCCATCCGCGCGTCTTCTATAGACGTACGTTCGCATATCCGGAGTTATAACACGCGTTCCAAGATGAATGCTAGATTTCAAGTAATCTTCAATAGGTACGAGTGTGTCTTTCTTCTCTTCCTTTTCACCTGTGACTTTTTCCTTCAAAGCGCCAGCATCAGTTTCCTTAACCTTTCCTTCAAGAGCTTTAGCTTTAGCCCGCAACTTCTCTAATTTAGTCTTCTTCTCTTCCTTTTCTTCACTTTCAGTCTTTTTACCTTTAACAGAATCAATTGCTTCCTTAACGGTCTTTTCAACTTTCTTAGCCCCGCTCTTCAAGGCTTCTTCAGCTTCTTCTACGATTTCCTCTACAGCTTCTTCTGTCTTTTCTAGTACGTTTTTCTTGGTTGTTTTTGCCATGTAATAAGTGATAAGCAGCGCACGAGTTGATCCGGGATTGTTTCAGCCGGTACGTGCAACAATAAATGTCGATAGTTTATGGGTTTTTAAAGATTCCGCTCAATCTCAATCATTCTATCAAGCTTAGCCTCGCGCCACTTGGTAGCTATGCCGCACTTAATAAAATCAGTTTGAAAAGCAAACGCATAGTCTGCCAGAGAGTCATCCATTGTCTCGCCAGAGCGGTGAGACATCACGGTTTTGATATCATGTTTCTTGCACAACTCAACAACCTTTTGCACCTCAAGCAGAGAGCCATTTTGATTCGGTTTAACGATCATCGCGCCTATAGAACGTGATTTGATGGCTTTCTCTAGGCGATCAAGATGCGTAGCAGTCAAGTCATCTCCAACAATCATCGCTTCTCTGTCCTGCTTTCTAATATCTGCAAACCCTTCAAAATCTTCCTCTTCAACAGGGTCTTCCACATAGAAAACTCCATATGTTTTTATCAAGCTTAATACGTGAGGGATATGCGCAGGTCTTGTTCTTTCAATTTTTCCATAATCATATAATTCATCTTTATAGAAGGAAGATGCGGCACAGTCAATTCCAATGTCAACTGCCTGTGAAAATTTTCCCAACAAACGTAATACTTCTTCATCATCACACATCGCGTGCAGTGCACCTTCATCGTTAACTTGCTTAGTTTTTAACTGACGTGCTAGTTCAGAATATATCTTTTGCATAACTTTAACATTGTCTACAAACCGTTTTTCATGAGGTATAATCAGAAATTCCTGAAATACTGTGTGCTGTTTAAACTGTTCACTATGTAAACCGCCGCCGATAGCATTTCCGACAGGCCTGGGAAACTTCTTTGCTTTAGGGTTAACGATTTGCCACAATTCCTTTCTCTGTTCTCGTGCAAGTGCCTTTAACACTGCAGATTCAAATGCAAATAATGCGTTTCCGCCAAATTCTCGAGCCCTTTTCAACTTAAGATTTTTTTTCAGTAGGGCCTCTAATTTCTCTAGGTCGTTTAAAGTATTAATTTCAATCTTATTAGAAAAAGAATTCAAAAAGTTAATGCAGAAATCAAGACTTTTCAAGTAAGGTCCACTTTCATATTTTCCTGTTGACTTTCCAGAAGGCGAACTGGCTTTATTTCCATTGACAGAAACTTCAATAGTTTTCTCACCTCGCGAGTCGCGTATAGCTCTTGCAGAAACCTCTCTTAACAACATTCAACATATAGAAAAAAAGAATTAATAAACCTTCTACTTACTCTTCTTCAGAACTGCTATCTTCTTCAGCAATATCTGCGTCATCGCTATCAGCAAATCCTTGCTCAACAGCTTTTTCTGACATTTCTTCTTCAATTTCCTTTTCTTTTGCAATTATAGTTGCGTCATCAATTTTCTCTTCTCTTACCTTCTGTAGTTTGCTTAACTTCTTAGCAGGCAGAGGTCTATGCACGCTAATTGGCAAAACTTCTTCATTAAATTCTAGTTCTGCGATTTTAAGCGGGTCATAACGAATTGATTCAAGTTTTTCTTTTGTTAATTTTAGCAATACTGGTGCGTCCATTGCAATCTGCAGAGCTCGAGCTCCGATAATTCGGGCAGTTTCATATTTTGTAAATTCGCTAGCTGATTTCATACGTCGTGTTAAACAAGTGCTTTATTAAGCTTTTTGGCAAGTTCCTCATACTTGACAGGTAGTGTTTCAGCGATATGTTCTAAGTCTTTTCCAGTTAATGGAGTCATCCAGCCCTTCTGACATGAGTTGATCATTAACGTATTATTAAACTTCGAAACTCCAAAGGTTATCTTAGTATCACATGCCTCTTCTTCTTCTCTTGTTGGATGCAAGATAAGTGACTCTCCAATCTTGAAGAACGTAAACGATAGAGGTATACACTCTTTATTTAGAGGCAATTTGTCTTTTGTTTTCTTATCATAATCAACTCTTCCGCCCTCATCAAGCCCGGGAATATGGGCGTTACGAAGTGCAGCGACACATGCAATGCTAGCAGCGTCAATTAAAGCACCATCATCGTTCAAAGGATATAGATCAACATACACGTTCCACACTTTCTTACCCTCTTCAATAACAAGCTTCTTAAAATCAATCATGCCTGATTCGCGTAACATTCTATCCACCAAGCGTGGAGCTTCAATACCTGCAAATCCTGGAGGCCCAAGTTCAAATCGCGGCGATGCTAAAGGTAACAAGTCTCCAGATACAATAAGATTTCCTTTTTCCATAGAATCAGGATACGGTTCGCCAACAGTCAACTTAACTCCTGCAATAACCTCTGTTTTTCCAAGCTTAACTCGTGCACTGCCCTCTGCTTTGTTTGACACGCCATACTCGATCGTAACGTCTTTCAAATCGGTAAGTTTACGTCCATCAAAGCGTTTGTTATGCTTAAACAACTGTCTAAGGAAATCCTTAGTAAGATTAGAAACTTCCATTGCGCACATTAGGAAAGTGCCTCCTTCAAAGCTTTTTTCTGTACTTCATAAATTTCCGCGCATGCATCCCGTGCAAGAGTTAATGCCTTCTTTAGAGTTTCAGGAGGTATTTTACCATCAAGTTGCAATAAGGTAAATTCATCTTTATTTGAAATCTTCGCAATTGGGAAGTCAGTAGGGCCTTCTCCGCCTTCAAAGTCTTCTTCATGTTTATCCAAATCAACAACTAAGTCTTTGTCAAGCTTACCTACAGATATTGCAGATACAAGATCTTTCATTGGCAAGCCTGCATGTGCAAGTGCAAGTGCAGCAGCGTTAATGCCGGCAACACGCGTTCCTGCATCAGCTTGAGGAATATAAATTTGTACATCAACAACAGTGTTAGGGAATTCTTTCAGATCAAGTACTGGTAACAAAGCCCATTCAATTACTTTGGAAATTTCTTGACTCCTTCTACTTGGACCAGGCTTCTTTCGATCAGAAACTGAAAAACTTAGTAAATCATAGTTTACTCTCAATATTCCGGTGCTTGGATCCTGCATATGCTGAGGATGTAGTTTTCTAGGCCCATATACTGCTGCAATAGCGACTGTACCGCCAAATGCAAACAACGCACTGCCATCAGCATTTGGTACGATACCTACTTTTGCAATTAGTTCACGCATTTCATTTGCCTTTCGCCCGCTCACTCGTTTCAATGCCATTAGTTCTTAGTAAACCATTCCTCCATATGATCCGTCAATCCACCTATATGGACGTTCTCGGTAATATATTCGATTGCTTTACGTGCCCGTATTACATCTTCATTTGTTTCTCCTTTAATCCATATCCATCCGTTCTGACCCACAGTAATTTGACACTTAGTATTGTCTTTGATTAAAGTAATCATGCTTCCCTCGCGTCCGATAACCCGTGGAACACGACTCGCATTGACTTTAAAGATAAATCCTTCCTCTAGTTTTCCTAATCCTTTGCTTTTCAAAGTTAAGTCGATGCCTTTGCCTTTCACACTCCATATTTTAGCAGCAGCAACATCACCTATGGCAAGGAATTGATCCATTTCATGTTGGTTGATAAATCGAGGCGATTCAGCAATAGGTAAGAATGCATTTCCAGCGCCGTCTATATCAAGAATCCAACCATTAAATGAGATATCAGTAACGCGACCTAGAACAACATTATTTCTTCTCGGCACGTATGCGCCAGACATAGGAATGACCTTGACAACTCGACCTAGAATTTCAGCCATACCAAAGCGGTTAGCTACAACATTTTCACCCTCTCGTCTCACGCCGTCGCCAGGTAAATAATCATCGCCTTTAACAATAACTTCTCCAGGAATAATCACTTTGCGCTTTGCTTCTTCACTAGACTCAGCGACTTCAGATGCTTCAGTAATCTCTTCATTCATGTAATTTGTAATATGTAGTCACAGAATATCTATTAGATTTTCTGCCAATATAATAAAAGTCAGTATAACGGGAGCTTTAAAAAGGTTTCTATTTAAAAAGCCAAACGACATTGAACACTATGTGCATAAGCTGGTGTAGGGCTAGCAGATTTAATTCCCTCAAGCATCTCTTTCACGTGATCAATTCCTCGCCTGACACAATCTTTACGCGGTGGCAAGGTGTCTGTGCGCATAATGTAATAAGAAGCCGCACGAAGTATGCCTCCGGTGCCTAACAGGACATAGCTATCTCCTAAAGCTTCGGACTTACGATATAGGTCACTTGCCATAAGATAAAACATCCCGCTAAATAGAATTGCTGCTGGCCCCCAAACACAATTCGATATTTTTCGACGTTCAACAAGGAAGTCCTTAGCATTGATATGCATCGCCAAAATTTCTTTGTCTTCACTTTCTTTGTTTATTTTTTGTTCTCTATGTGTATAAACTAACGACGATCCTGCTATTATAGATGGTACTGAAAAAAGTCGAAGTTCTAGAGCAAGAGTTGCACAAGCACTAACTTCAGCTATACTTGCGCCAACAAGAAACTTGTTAGCTAAATCGGATTTTGTTTCCCCCGTCGTCCAATTCCAAGCTTTTACTGCTCTATTTGCTCCATACATAAGGGCATCATCAATTCTTTGGGCTACGCATCTAATTGGATTTTCCATAAAAAGCCGTCTTTCTAACGTATATAAAATTTACGCTTTCAACTCTTCGCTCATTACAGCACCATGCGTAATGCCATTAAGCTTATCATAGAACTCCAGTTGTAATCCTGCAGGAATGTTCATAATCACTTGCAAGTCGCCATTAGCAAGCCAGTCTTCGCTTTCCTTATAATCTTTGAGCATCCCATACACTTGGCTTGAGAATCGCGCAGGTATTACTAACTTAACGCGTTTTGTTTCTACTCTTATTGGAATAACTACTTTGAGTTTCTCTAGTAAATCAGTCATCTGTTTTTCAGCAGGCCTGTTATCGAAATTAAAATGTACTTCGTGAATAGCGCGTTTAAGTCTGTCTTCAGTATAGGGTCTTCCGTGCTGGTCGACAGCATTTCGCATTAATAAACCAACGACTTGTTTAACTTTCGCCTCTCGTTCAGCGTCGCGAAACTCTTGAGGTTTCTGTAATTCTCCACGAGATATAATTGTTGTAGCGATTGCATACGTATCTTGAGTTTCAAACGCTTCCATCAAATCAGATTTGGAGGCGACACTTCCTTCTTTAGCATTGTAATAAATAGCGTTTGAGTTAAGGGCTTTAGCGATGTTGCCGGTACCGTTCTTTACTTTCAGAGCTTCATCAAAGTCAACAGAAACTTCGTAATGTTTATTCTTAACTTTAAATTTAGCAAGTACGGTTACCATAAGTTTAGCTAATTGTGTTATTTATAAAGATTAGTGTTATTTGGCATACTTCTTCACATGCTCGCCGTGTAATCGTACAAGTTTTGGATCATGATGTTTTATGTATCCCACATCAAATCGTTCAATCTCAAAATTCTTGCCCATTATCTTCTTAAATATGCTGAACGCGAACTTTATTCCTTCTTCAATTGTCATATTTTCATTAGCTTCGCTTCTCAGTGTCTCTTTAATCTGCTCATCGTTTTCACCAATGGCATTAGCCCGATACGCAAAATAGTTTCCAGTAACATCTGACGTGTATAAATGCGACTTACCCTTGCTTACTCCAGCAAGCAAAAATGCAACGCCAAATGGTCGTGAACCGCCATACTGGGTAAACATTTGCTTCTTATCTGCAATCATTCGTATCACATTAATCGGCTCAATAGGTGCATCATAAGTAACGCGGTGTTGTTGGGCAAGAACCTGTGCATCGTCTACAAGCATGCGTGCGTCAGACAGTATTCCTGCTGCAGTAGCCATCACGTGCTCATCAATTTCGAAAATCTTATTTGCGGATTCAGGAGCAATAAGCTTATCTCTTATACGTCTATCGGCAACAATAACTACGCCATCTCTACAGATTAAACCAATACTTGTACTTCCCAGGCGTACCGTTTTTTCTGCATACTCTACCTGAAGCAAATGTCCGTCTGGAGAAAACATAGTTGCCGCTCGGTCATAGCCCATGGCCTGATGCTGCATTTCCATTGGTATTTCCATTTTTTTATTTTACCTCTTGCTAATTCTATACTCGTACATTCAGTCTATTTAAGTTTTATGCTATTTAATTCCCTTTAAAGTGCCGGAGACCTTTACTACTGAAACGTTCGAAAGTGCAAATGCGGCACGTACATTTATCAATTCTTCTCGATTTACAACTACTACTAACCCGCCACTATGGTTAGAGAACAAAGGTGCTGCTCGTGCCCATCCTAAAATGCCTAAATAATCTATTAGGGCCTTCTCAATCTCATTCTTTTCTCCTCTGACTAATAGATATCGTCGTTTCAATCTCAATGTTGGAGGTAATCTACGCATTGCTCAAAGTTATATTGGAAAACTCTGAAATTTTTTGCTTTATCACGTTACTCTCAAGGGCGAATCCAAGGCCTTCGGCAGTTATTTTAAAGTTGTTCATACCTATGACGTTTCCTGACTTGTCTATTAACGGACCGCCTGAGTTTCCTGGATTAAGTGCAACATCGGTTTGAGTATAATTGTTAAGTCCATTTGGTCCTTGACGATGAACTGCAGACACAATCCCTTCAGTTACGGTGAAAGACAACCCCAATGGATTTCCAATGGCAATAACTTTTTCACCAATTGTTACTTCCTCAGAATTACCCAAATTGATATGGTCAAAAATACCGTTTATCTTAAGTAGTGCGACGTCTGTTGTAGCATCCGATCCAATAACCGTAGCGTCATATACCTTATTGTCATATGTCAGGAATTTAATAAATCGTGCACCACGGATGACATGTTCATTCGTCACTATGTATCCTGCGGAGTGCACAATAAATCCAGTTCCAGCAGACGTATCTGTTCCGATGCTACCAACGGCTCTAACGTCTTGTTTTATTATTTCTGAGAAATCTTGTTGAGAAGCAGATAGTTGATTTATTTTCTGATCAAAATCAGTTTGTTGATTAGCAATCTCTTGGGCAATTTCACTTATCTTATACTGTGTATCTTCCTTCAAATCGCCAGCAACTTGATCAATTTTCTTATCAAGTTGTAGCTGAGAAACTTCCAGTTTGGAAGACTGAATTGTTAGAAGTACGAAAGAAACTATTTGTATTATCAAAAGAATCACAACGAGGCTGTAAAGAATGTTTCGATGCCTCTTTAGATGTTTAATATGCTTGTGCATCACGCCTTAAACGTCTAGTTATTTATAAACATTCTCTCGCACGCGTCGATATTTCTGAAAAGCTATATAAACGATGATTCACCTACCTATCTATGTTAAAAGTTCATACAGTTGGCGGCTATAACGAAGTTGGAAAGAATATGACTGCTGTGGAAGTTGACGATGATGTCTTCATATTCGATGCAGGTCTTTATCTTCCAGCCATTGTAGGTGTTGAAGAGCGCGAACGTGTACCTACAGAGCGAGGGATGCGTTCTTTAGGAGCGTTACCCGATGATTTGGTCTTAGATAGAAAAGATTTACGTAAAAAAGTTAGAGCGTTGTTTGTTTCTCATGCACATCTTGATCATGTAGGCGGAATTCAATATATTGCGCATAGATACGATGCCCCTGTGCTCGCGACACCTTTTACCATTGAAGTTCTTAAGACATTACTTTCTGACAATAAACATCACGACTTTAAAACGCCCCTTGTTCCAGTTAAGCTTAACGATTCGTATAACATAAAGGGCGCAAGTCGCACGTACAAAGTTGAATTCATTAACGTAACACATTCGACAATTCAATCAGCAATAGTTGTGCTTCATACACCCTACGGTGCAATATTATATGCGAATGACTTCAAATTTGACAATACTCCTGTCTATGGTGATCCTCCAAACTATAAACGTTTCAAGGAACTTGCTCGCTCCGGAGTGAAAGCACTCATTGTCGATTGTTTATATGCGGGAGATGACAGAAAAACCCCTTCTGAGAAAATCGCCAAGAATATGTTAGAAGACGTATTCTTTAATAATGACAATAAGAAATCTGGGATGATTATTACAACGTTCTCTTCACACATCGCTCGTTTAAAGACAATAGCCGAATGTGGAAAAAAACTTAATCGCGAAGTCGTCTTCATGGGTAGAAGTCTGAGCAAATATGTTTCCGCTGCCTCAGCGGTTGGGCGTGCGCCATTTAGGTCAAGTATCAATGTGCTAACTTATCGTAAGCAGGTTGACAGAATGCTAAAGAAAATCAATAAAAATAAGGCGCATTATTTGGTTGTATGCACAGGTCATCAAGGCGAACCAGGTTCTATTCTAGATAGAATAGCAAAGAGAGAATTACATTACGATCTTTCAGATAATGATCAAATAATTTTCTCTTCAAAGACAATTCCTGCCCCTGTTAATGAACTTAATCGGGCGCAATTGGAAAAACGCTTGAAAAAGAACAAAGTTCGTATCTTTGATAATATTCACGTTTCAGGCCACGGGGGACGTGAAGATCTAAGAGATTTAATCAAAGTAACTAATCCGCAACATGTTATTCCTTCCCATGGAGACTATCCTAAATTAAAAGCAGGTTTTGATGTGGCAGTAGGGATGGGGTATAAAAAGGACGTAAACGTCCACATAATGGTAAATGGACAGGAGTTAGCCCTTACATGAGACAAGATCTATACGGAGGTTTGCGAAACGCTTTAGAACGCGGAGCGCCTAAAGAGCAAGCCATCAGAAGTTTCATAAACGCAGGTTATAGTGAACCTGAGGTCAGAGAGGCGGCGCTCGCTCTGGAACAAGGAGTTTTACCCATGGTTCAGCCATTGACTCAGCAGGCAAAACAAATGCCTTCTATTCCTGCCAAGCCTCAAGTCAAACCATTACAGATACAACAGCCAGTACATCAATTTGGACAACAAAAGGCCTCTCCCACCAACTTCGATGTCAAAGCTAATGGTCATAAACCGGATTTGATTGTTATTATGCTAGTCGTTATTTTGCTTTTCTCAATAGTTGCCTTTGTTTCTTCACTTATATTTAGAAAGCAGATCGCAGAGTTTCTAAGTGCATTTATTTAATATGATCTACGAACCGCAGGAAGATTCCTACTTATTAGAAAAGCATCTTGAAAAATACGTGAATAAGAAGTCTGTCTTGGACATGGGAACTGGTTCAGGTATCCAGGCTAAGTCTGCTCTTCGGCACGGTGCTAACAAGGTCTTGGCAGTAGATATAGACCCCAAGTGTGTTTCATTTGTTAAACGCAAAAAGATATCTGCAATTGAGTCCGATCTTTTCTCTAATATTCGTGGCAAGTACGATGTAATTGTCTTTAATCCTCCTTACTTGCCCTTGGATGACCGAGAGGATAAAGAAAGTCAACAAATTACCACGGGAGGCATCAGGGGAGACGAGCTCATTACGCGTTTCCTAAGAAATGCAAAACGACACCTTTCTTCCAAAGGCGTTATTCTTCTGATAGTTTCTAGCCTTGCACCTAAAAATAATATAATGCGAATGTTGAAATCCCAATCGCTTAAGAGAAAATGCATCGACAGAGAGTCATTTTTTATGGAGACTATTGAGTTATGGGAAATAACAAAATCACAATAATCTATTTATAACGCCTCTTCGGCGCAACTATATGAAGTTTTTACATATGGGTGACTGTCATCTTGGAGGTTGGCGCCAGCCAGAGCTCATGGCCCTTAATCTTCAAAGCTTTCAGATAGCAGTTGATGCGGCGATAAAAGAAAAAATTGACTTTGTGCTTATTGCAGGAGATCTATTCGACTCAGCGTACCCTCCAATTGAAATAATTAAAGAAGCTTTTAACGAGTTAAGACGCCTTCGAGAAGCAAATATTCCTGTTTTTTTAATTGCAGGCAGTCATGATTATTCAGCGTCAGGGCGCACTTTTTTAGATGTACTTGAAAAAGCAGGCTTCGCAAAAAATGTGTTTCAACCAGAGGAGAGAAATGGATTTATTTATCTGCATCCAACAATCTACAAAAATATTGCTCTGTACGGTTATCCTGGTAAGAAGTCAGCTCTAGAAGTCGAAGAAATTGCACGTATAAAGCTACACGATGCTCCTGGTTTATTCAAGATACTTATGTTGCATACAGCTTTGAGAGATGCAGTGGGCAGTTTGCCAATCCCAGCAGTAGATCAAGATAAATTGCCTAAGGCAGACTACACAGCGTTAGCGCATTTACATATAAATTATAATAAAAACGGTCGAGTCTATTGCGGACCACTTTTCCCAAATAATGCGATGGAATTAGAAGAGCTTAAAGGAGGCTCATATTATGTTGCAGACACTAACGGCAAGTTAGAGCGTAGAGAAATAAAAATAAAGCCTGTTCTTGTATTGCCTATTCAAATAACAAATGCGCTTAGTGCAACAGAAAAGATTTCTGATGAAATAAAAAAAGCAGATGTGAAAGACAAGATAGTCATCCTTAATTTACATGGATTCATCGAAACAGGCAAGCTCTCGGATATACGGCTCAATGAAATAGAATGGCTTGCAAAAAAACAAGGATCTTACGTACTTCTCAAGAATCTATCAAAACTACATACTAAAGAGTCTGAATTACGACTTTCTCTAACTCCAGAAAGCTTGGAAGAAGTAATGATTGAGAAATTCTCAAGCGAAAACCCTAGTCAGTTTAATCAATATATCCATTCACTCATATCTGTTCTTCAACTTGATAAGAAAGAGGATGAAAAATCGCAGACATTTGAATCAAGATTAATAGAGGATGCAAAAAAGGTTTTGAGATTATGAAACTTACTAAAATTACTCTAAAAAATATACGCAGCTATAAACAGCAAGAAATACTTTTCCCTTCGGGATCCATACTTCTTTCAGGCGATGTGGGCTCAGGCAAAACCACTATTCTGCTTGCTATTGAGTACGCCTTGTTTGGACTGCAGCCAGGGCAAAGAGGTTCTGCTCTTCTTGCAAGCGCAGAAAACGAAGGAAGTATAGAATTGGAGCTAGAAATTAACGGATCTCAAGTTATAATAGAACGAACATTAAAGAGAGGCACTAAAGGGGTAACGCAGGAGTCTGCAACACTGAGCGTTAATGGCTCAAGAGAGGAGTTATCAGTTACTGAACTAAAATCGCGAGTTTTAGCCTTGCTTAATTATCCAGAAGAGTTTGTCAAAAAAACAAATATTCTCTATAGGTACACAGTTTACGCACCACAAGAAGAAATGAAGCAAATAATCTTAGAGAGTGAGGAGTCGCGATTAAATGTCTTAAGACACATTTTTGGTATAGAAAAATATAAGAAGATAAAGGAAAATTTAGTTTTAGTAGGCGTGCACCTACGAGAACAATCACGTATAATCCAATCTGAAATCAAAGATATCGAGCATTACAAGTTAAAAATTGAAGAGCACGCATCGATACTGAACGCTACTCGTCTTAAGATAGAAACTGCAGATCGTTCAGTTTACGATTCCAAAAATAAGAGAAGGAAAATAGAAGAAGAACTTAAAGCTCTAGAGGAAAAAGTTGCGGAAAAAAGGAATTTCGAGAAAGAGATTGAGAAGGCCAATCTTGCTCGTGTAAACAAAGCAAGCAATCTTGCAGATTACGATCGAGAGCTTGTTCAACTAGAAAATACCTTGAAGATAAAAGAAGAATTTAGTCAAACAAGTTACGACTCTACTATCGCCTCTATTCAGAAAAATAAGGCTGAACTTAATTTGCTTCAAGCAGAGTTGCTTGAAATAACAAGCAGGGCTAAATCTCTTCAGATGAAAAAGCAAGATGATATTGAAAAAAGAAGTAGGATATTTAGTATAGATATCTGTCCTACTTGTTTGCAAAGTGTTTCCGAAGGTCACAAACACAATATTCTTAACGAGACTGAAACGGAGACGTCTAAACTAACTAAAGAGATAGAAATAATTGCATCTAGAATGCAGGAATTACGAAAAACTGAAGATTCTATTAAAAAAGAACTCGATGCTTCAGAAAAGCAACGTTCTTCTATGGAAATCCTCCGCATTAGAACTGAGGAAGTCAAAAAGGCAGGCGCTCGGCACAAAGAGCTTCTTGCAATTAAGGAGTCTGTAAAAAAAGATATCCTTTCTCTTGAAAGTCACCTTTCAGTATTGAAAAAATCAGTATTTGAATTTTCAAAGTTTGACAATCAATTTAGGCTTAAATCAGAAGAGCTTAAAGAATCATTTAGAGCTGAAAAAAATGCTGAAATTGCCCTTGCTGAGATAAGGAAGGAACAAGAGTTTTTACTTAAGGAGAAAGATAGGATGTATTCAGAATTAAGCGGTAAGGAAAAATCTCGAGCACGCCTTGCGGTTGTTTTAGAACTGGAAAAATGGCTTTCTGAAGATTTCGCTTCTTTTGTTTCACTGGTAGAAAGAAATATTCTTATGAAAGTAAGGGAAGAATTTTCACGTCTCTTCAATAAGTGGTTTAGCATGCTTACTACGGATTCGTTTTATGTTCAATTAGATGAAAATTTCACCCCTATCATCTTGCAGAGAGATTTTGAACTATCCTATGAGTTTCTTTCAGGAGGGGAACGTACGGCTGTAGCGTTAGCTTATAGGCTTGCGCTTAACCAAATAATTAATTCATTACATAGCAGAATAAACACCCAAGATTTGATTATTCTAGACGAACCAACAGATGGATTCTCAGATGCTCAGCTTGATAAGGTCAGAGATATCTTGAAAGAGATCAATGTTACGCAGCTTCTCATAGTAAGCCACGAGCAAAAAATAGAAGGATTCGTGGATAACATCATTAGGATAAAGAAAGAGAACGGTTACTCGTTTAAGGAATAACCGCAAAACTTATATACCTCTCCTGGCTTGCTCGCTTCAGAGGTCTACTTTTATGGATACCAACCTTAATGGAACAATATTAAAATCGAACACAAGTTTAGTGGGAATTGTATGTAAAGACGGAGTTGTAATGGGTGGAGATCGCCGTGCGACCGCCGGTACAATCGTCATGAGCAAGAATGAACAAAAAGTAGTCAAAATCAACGATTACCTTGTTATCTCAGGGACAGGCGGAGCCGCAGATATTGAAATGTCTAAAAAGTTAATCGCGGCAGAGCTTAGATTAAAAGAACTAAAAACTAAGACAAGACCTTCTATTAAAGAAGCCGCTAATCTTATAGGCACTATACTTTATCGAAATATCCGAAACCCTTCAATGATTCCTTACATTGTAGGTATTTTGGTAGCAGGCGTTGATGAAGATGGCACTTCCTCTCTCTACACTATTGAACCTGCAGGCGGAGTGTACAAAGTCAGCGAGTATGATGCAAACTTCTCCTCAGGTATGCCGTATATTTTAGGTCTATTAGAGAGACAATGGAAACCGGACTTGTCCGTAAAGGAAGGAGTCGAATTGGCCCTTGAGGCTCTTAAGGCATCAACCCAACGAGACGTAGGTTCAGGTAACGGAATAGATATTATGACTATAACCAAAGATGGAGTTAAGCATGCAATCTCACAGAAAATTACTCCACAATACAATTAATTTTTTTATTTTCACTCGTTTTTATTATCATGGCTGACATTTTGAAAAGCATAAAGGAAGAATTACCAAACGTAATTACTGATGCAATATTTGAAGCTGCAAATATCGTTCTCTACACCGATGATAAAGAATTTCTCAAGACTGGAGAGGAAAAAATCAAAGAAGTAGTCAATAAAATAAAGAAACGTATTGAGTTACGTGCAGACCAAAAAATACTTGTTTCAGAAGAAGAGACTGAAAAGACAATACGCGCACTCATTCCAGAAGAAGCCGAGATAACTAATGTTATTTTTGATACTCAAAGAAGCATAGTTATAGTTGAGGCGAAGAAACCCGGTTTAGTTATAGGAAAACAAGGCTCCCTGCTAAGCGATATTAAAAAATCTACTATGTGGCTTCCAGTTGTTCAAAGAAGTCCAGCTATTCCTTCAAAAATTACAGAAAAAATCCGTTCAGTTTTATACGCCAATAACAACTACCGTAGGAAGTTTCTAAACGAGATAGGCAAGAAAATTTATACTGATTGGAATCCTGAAAAAATGGATATGTGGGTTCGTCTCACATACCTTGGAAGCGGTCGTCAAGTCGGACGTTCATGCCTTCTCCTTCATACTCCTAAATCAAAAGTTTTACTTGACTGCGGTATCAATCCAGGTATAGCAGAGGGTCAAGACAGATTCCCTTACCTGGATGTTTCTGAGATAGGCGATCTTAGCTCGATTGATGCAATAGTATTATCGCATGCTCATACAGATCATTCGGGATTGCTTCCATATTTGTATAAAATGGGCTATAAGGGTCCGATCTATATGACCGCTCCAACGCGAGACATTGCAGCATTACTGGAACTAGACTATGTTGGTGTAGCATACAAGCAAGCAGACTCTCCGCTGTATCGTGCAGAAGATATCAAAGAAATGGTGCGCCATTCGATTTGTCTTAATTATGGCGAAGTTTCAGATATAACTCCAGATATACGCATCACTTTTTATAACGCAGGTCACGTTTTAGGCTCGGCAGTAGTTCATATTAACATAGGCAATGGATTACATAACTTTGTTTACACGGCAGACACCAACTATCGTAAAACCCGCTTGCTTGACCCAGCAGTTAATTATTTTCCTCGAGTCGAAACTGTAACGCTTGAGGCTACTTACGGTTCAAAAGACGATGTCTTGCCTTCAAGAAAGGAAGTCGAAGAAGGCTTTTTAGCACTTGCTAATGAGACGATCAAACGAGGCGGTAAGATTCTATTACCTGAACTAGGTCTGGGTCACGCACAGGAAACAGTGTTGCGTGTAGAAGAGGCGGTGCGGACAGGTCAACTGCCAGATATTCCTGTCTATCTCGACGGTATGCTTTGGGATATTAACGCAATCCACACAGCATATCCTGATTTTCTCAGTGCTTCTGTAAGAAATCAAATCTTCCAAGATAATAACCCATTCCTTTCTCCTATATTCAAGCGTGTAGGCTCTCCTGCAGAGCGTAAGCAAGTAATTGAGGGCGGTCCATGCATCATCATTGCTACCTCCGGTATGTTAGTGGGCGGTGCATCAGTCGAGTATTTCAAACATCTGGCAGACAATCCTAAGAA
>CAZRZR010000013.1:12784-18611 GCA_964604715.1 Candidatus Woesearchaeota archaeon | reverse complement strand
AACCGGGGTCCCAGGCGCCAAAGGCCTGTATCCTTGACCACTAGACTACGGGGCTTTATCTTAAGTGGTTTGGGGGCCTTAAAAAAGCTATGCTTAGAAACCTTTTTATAGAATTTAACTATTGAGTTCTGAGGTAGATATGAACTGGTTACTTATTGGCGCTGTGCTTGTGTTGCTATTTGTTATTTTTAAGAGCAAGGAAATCAGGCATAAATTCTCTAGTATTTTCATTATTGTTATCGTGTTGTTCCTGATATTCTCATTTAGCCAGGTCGTTTCTAAACCAGGCGTTAACTTTTCTAGTGTCGCAGGCATGCTTAATGCATGTAAGATCTACTTTTTATGGTTAAAGACCGTCGTTGGCAATTTGGGTCAAATTACGGGAAATGCTGTCAAGCTTGATTGGAGTGCAAATTTGACTAACTTTAGCCGATGAAACTCCTATTGGTAATTGTTTTTTTCTTTTTGCTTGGAGCATTTTTTATAATTACTAATAATAATTTGCATCTTAACAACTCTGAGGAACTACACGCTTTTTCTACTCACTACATGGGATGGTTTGAGAAGCTTTTCTCTAACGGAAAGCAAGTGACTGGATATGTTATTCATTCTAATTGGTTGCCTAGTGATAAATCCTAGGGGCGGTAGTTTTTTATAGCGTTCTGTTTTTTCACGAATACGCCTCCATAGCTCAGCTGGTTAGAGCGCAACATTGGTAATGTTGAGGTCCCGGGTTCAAGTCCCGGTGGAGGCTTATAACCAATTGAACTAGTTCAATTGGTAAGGTTTTTATTGCTAATCTGTCTACATATTTTATGAAAGCCATTATTGATGTAAAAGTAAAAGATCTGAAAAGAGCCATTGAATTTTATACTGGAAAGTTAGGGCTAGTCTGTCGTCATGAAGATAAAGAGTGGGCAGCGATCAAAGTAGGAGATGCTGAAATTCATCTTTATCTTCACGCAGGAATAACTGCAGGACTTGAATTTTACGTTGATGATCTGGATAATGAAGTTAAAAAACTAGCAAAGAAAGGAGTTAGCTTTTTCTCTGATAAAAAGAGGGCTAATTTTATAAGCGTAGATAAAAATAAAATAACCACTTTTCCATGGGGTAGAAATGCCTTTTTCAAAGATTCTGAAGGCAATCAGTTAGCTTTGGTTAAAGATAATATTATAAACTAGCAAGTGTTTAATATCTTACCAGAAAAAAGAGATGGGTTGGAAGCCACTAGCGAGGTTCAGCAAAAGTTCAGAGCCAAATGGAGGCTTTTCTTTTTCAACAACTGCTAAAGTAAAGATTAAAAACTAATACTTCTTAGTACAATATGCGTGATTTAAGTAAGTTTTTAATAAGTGAAACTCAACTGCCTAAGCTTGATATGTATGGCAGGGTCATAAGTAAAAAAAGGAAAGCTAAAGTATCTTCTAGGAAAAGAATTGCAAGATCAAGTTCTAAAAATTTAACACAAAAAGAGAGAAAGAAACTTTTTGAGAGGGGAAGACATAATTGTGAAGCATGTGGTAAAAAGATTGAGTTCTTAGACATGCACGCAGGTCATAAGATTTCTAAAGCTAATGGGGGCGGCGGCTCTTTAAGAAATAGGGTTTGTCTTTGCTACACTTGTAATAATAATATGGGGAAACAAAATTATCGTCAATACATGAAGTTTATGGGCTACAAGATCCCTTCCTACATGCAGAGATAAGGGTAATTTGCAATAGTTACGTAAGGAATTATTACTATAACTTTATGTAGTAAGAAGACTTGAAGTGTTAATTAACAAGTGCGTAAATTTCCTTTAGATCGAGTTCAATTATGGAAAGAGGCATCTTGAGTTTCCATTCGTGCAACGTTACGGGATGAACTTCACCTAGATGGCCGATAACGTGATTATTAACGTGGATTGCTCCTGTACGACCGTCTATTAAATGAGGAGATGTTGATTCTGAAAGTGTGTATTCAATTGCTAACATGCGCATCAGATAGTCTAATGTTTGTTTTGAGTGAGTAAAGTTGCCTGGTGTACTGGCTATGATGAGCTGTTCTTTTTCTTCTACGTGTGTTTCAGTGTTTTCGCTATGTGCGAATATGCGGCCGATTTCACATACGTGCTGAGGGTATTCAGAATCTGTGTTTTGACTGAGCGTACGCAGAAGTGGAATGAATAGATTTGGTCGTAACAGGGAATATTCTGTACGAACGTTCTCTAGAGGAATAGCTCTTGCATTTGCTTTTAGTGCTTCTGCTTCTGTGATAAAATGTAAGGATGATAGTTCCATGTGACCAAGACCAGCAAGTAATTCGGTTATTTTTTGGCGTATTACACTTTTTTTTGTTTGAGTGGCAATAGTGGAAAGAGAAGGGATCTCAGGCTTTATGCTGTTATAGCCGTATGCGATTGCAATATCTTCTATAAGATCTACTTCATGGATTACATCTGCGCGCCAGGGAGATACAAGTACGTGCGGTTTAGTGTATTGGTGGCCCATTCTCGCAAGTAGCGATGAAATTTCTTTTTCTGTAAGCTGAAGTCCTAGAAGTTTGTGCACATTTTCTATTTTTAATGTGTGCTTTTCAGAGGAGAGTTTTGGGCAGATCTCTTTTTGTTCATCTTCGACTGTTACTGTATATAACGTGCCGCCCATATCAACAAGAGTTGTAGACACGATTGCCATAACTATGTCAAGCGTCTTTTTGTCGTGACCTGAGCATTCTATAAAGACTTCACGCGTACTTGTGGTTACATGTCCGGTTTCTTGACTGTTAATTATTGGAGGCATAGAAAGTATTTTTTTTGTGCTATCTATGAATACTGGGAATGTCGCGTGACCCTTTAGCAATTCAGCATATTCTTTTCCTGCAGGGTGTTTTTCTAGTATTGAGAAGGCATTCATCTCTTTCGAGGATCCTAAAGGCGTGAAATGAATGTGTTCGGGACTCTTTGCTTCAAAGGAAACGGGGAAGGTTATTTTGTCAAGAGGATAGATGCCAATGGCGCATTTTTTCCTTCTTCTTCCAATAGTCATATGAAGCTTCTCTTGAAGTTGCATAAGTTGCTTTATTTTTTCGTCATCTAGTTTGAGGTCTTTGACTACAGCACAGACCGTATACGGCCTTACGTTTTTTACGCTTTTGTGTACCTTAACAACGTATGTGGATCTTTTGGCCTTGTATTCTTTTAATCCGGTTGCTTTATTTTCAAACGCGTTAAACGCACGGATGAATCTTTCTAATGATAGCAAGTCTGGACGATTAGCCAAAATTTCTAATTCTAGTTCGTCTTTAGTAAGCGATTCGACTGTTGTACCAAACAGGCTTATTCGTTCTAACGTTTTTTCATTTAACGCAATATGTTTTTCTATTTCTTTTCTTGGGAATGTTATTTTTGCCATGTTAGAGTGTCCAAACCTTTTTGTTTCTTAAGATTGTGAGGTTGTTTGCATAGAGCTCGCGGAGATCTTTTATCTTATAGAAGTCCATTATCGTTCTATCAAATCCTTGACCCCATGCAAGCACTGGGATAGGTTTACCTAGGAGGGGCGCAGTTACTTCAGGTCTTAAGATTCCTGCTCCTCCAAGTTCAAACCATTGTCCTCGTTCGTGATGAAATACGTCTATTTCTACAGATGGCTCGGTATATGGAAAGAAGCTAGGTCTAAATCGTATTTTTTCAAAACCCATTTTTTTATAGAATTGTTGTAGGTAACCGAATAAATGGCGTAATGTAACGTTTTCATCTATTACAATGCCTTCTGTTTGGTAGAACTCAATTCCATGTGACCAGTCTATAGTTTCGTTTCTGAATGCCTTTCCTATGGCGAAAAACTTTGCAGGCAAGTCATGCTCTTTGAGAGACGCAAGCGTACGTGCCGATAAGGAAGTGGTATGAGTGCGCATTACTACTTTTTTTGCTTCCTCTTCATCCCATTTATAGTTCCAACCCTTACTGGAGGCTATGCCTTGTTCGTGAGCTTTTTTCACTTGAGCGACAAGAGCTTTATCGGGAAGTGCGCCCTTTTTGCTGTGCAGATAAAATGAATCTTGCATATCTCGTACTTGATGATCTTGAGCAGTAAATAGGGAGTCAAATACCCAAAATGAAGTGTCTACAACTGGCCCATCCATTTCTTTGAATCCCATTTCAAGCCAAATGTTTCTTGCATATTCAATAGCCTGGTTAACGAAATGTTTCTTTCCCCCATAGATTTTAGGGACAGGAGCTACAATGTCATAGCGCCTGAATTCTTTATCTTTCGGATCTTTTATTATTTCAGGAGTTATTTCTTCAATGAACTCAGTATTCATTTCTTGATGGGCTAGATTTTTTCCTAGTTCTGTCAGATTAATAGTTATCTTCTTTGTTTCAACTAGTTGGATAATGTCTTTCCTAATTCTTAGATTTTCAAAAGCGTATCGTTCTTCATCAGTTAGCGATTCCTTCTCCTTAGGAAGAGTTTCGAGAAGCTTCTCTTCAGGAGATTTTTTAGTTAGTTCTTCTTTTGAGGCCTTTAATGCCAGTTTTCCATTGACTAAAGTTATCAACGCTTTTTTCTTTAACGCGCCTAGTGCCGCTTTAAATTCGTTGTCTGATAAACTTGAGGCCTTCATTGCCTCCTCTAAGGTGCTATGGGTTCTCTTTTCTAAGACATGAATTAGTTTTCTTTCAGGTAAACCGTTCTTTCTGTAATAAATTCCATTTGTTCCTAAGTCAACATGATTTGTTTTTTCTATAACTAATTGAATAAGGTTCTTGTTTTCCAGAAATTTTAGGGCTCGAAGAACCGATGTTTCGTCTAACCCTGTCTTTTTTTGTATTTCTTTTATTGTATGATGAAGAAAAGGAATTACTTTCCTTTCTAGAGGGGATAGTGAAGCTATAATGTTTTTCATAACTTCTCGAAGCACGAGCTCATTAAAAAGGTTATGTTGTTGCCTCTTTTGCTTGGCTTGTTGATGCTCCTAATGAAAGAAGAACGGCAGCTCCTTCTTTTTTATCTCCGTTAATAAATAGCCTTGTTTTAGTTTTTCTACATATTTCAATTATCTGTTTGATGCGTGCCAGATACAATGCTCTTTCGTGTACGGGTGTTTTTTTTAACGCTAGTAAGTCGATTCCGATTCTATTGTTATTTTTCTTAGCTATTGTTGCAATGACTGTGTTTATGCCTGAATCAAGCTGCTTAAGACTATCGTTTCGCGAGTGTCTCTCTGGAGAAAGCAAGATTATGTTTTTTTTCTGCTCTAATGTTTTCCTATTAAATGCAGGATCTTGTGCAGGTGTTATCATGGGCCTATTGTTGTTCCTTTAAACTTACGTCCTTTTAAAAGATTGTCTAATACTTTTACGTCTTTCCCAATAATGTAGGTCTTTATTTTATTTTTATGGATGCATTTTGCCGCTTTTTGGTCCAGCACAAAATGTTGGCCTGCGTGGAAGTGGATTTTCGTAGCTATCTTTTCAAATTGAGACCAATTTTCATAAGGTATGAGTTTAGCGTGTTTGTATTTTCTTGGGTCTGCAGTAAATAGTCCTGCTACGTTGGTCACATTGATGAATTCTGCACTTAGATAGTGTGCAAGTTTCGCTGCGGTGTTATCAGATGTTTCATGTGCTTCGTATCTAGGGGGCCCACAGGGTGAACCGGATATGACTACGTTGTTTTTTTTAAGTTCGGACTTAACTTGAAGCATATTATTAGGCAATCGCGCGTTAGCTTCTTTGCCAAATACTTGTATAACGAACTGAGCATTCATCTTTGTTGCACGAATACCGGCGCGGGATAACTCTCTTTGAGGTTTATGCTCGTTTTCCAATACCCACTGG
>CAZRZR010000013.1:10788-12774 GCA_964604715.1 Candidatus Woesearchaeota archaeon | reverse complement strand
TCTATAACTTGAATAGTGCCTTTCTAGAGTTTTTTTAAATTTAAGAAGAAAAGTGTCTTTTTTATCTTGTGGAATAATGATGCTACCTCCTAAGCTAATCACTATCACTTTCTTTTTCATAGTTAAAATAACGCACTGGCCTATAAATGTCTTTTCTTCTGACGCTAATCTTATATAGTATTAAACGCTTTTAGACCTGGATGGAACCGTCTCATACAGCAAGAAACTCTTATGTCTTTTTAGTGGGGTCTTTTCTTTTAATTTCTTTCCTTTCATTACTTTTGTTCTTTTTTTATAACAATTCTATAACTGGGAATGCTAGTGCAGAATTAGATCTTTTTTCTTCTTCACAGCGCAGGATTGAAGGAATCTATACCTACACGCTTGAAAACGGCGATTCTTTGCCTTTTGATAGTACAACAAAAGTTAAACTTTCTATTAACTCTTATGAACGTGAGCGCAACTTGGAGGATGTACTTGTAGATAAGTCTATTCTCGCACAAAAGAAAAATGTTAATTTTAATGCTCTTGTGCGTGTGGAGATAAGGTTAGAGCCGTATCAGGCTCAAAGTAATGGTCAGCAGGTTTCGTCCAATGGTGCGCAGGTACCTAGTCCCTCTCAAGATCAAGAGGCTGACGCTTCCGCTAATGGGGCTGGTTCTTCTGGAATACAGAGCGGTGGAGGGGTTAAGAATCCGCCTTTCACTGCAGCCGTCGTTAGTGAAGGTAATGATCATTTAACGGTTTATCTGCGCCAGGGAGAGGTTATTTCGTATCCCCTCTCTGGTGCGCGACCTGTAGTGGAAGGCGTATGGCGTGTTAGAGATAATATGCATCTTGAAAACTCAAATATTCGCCTCACTTTTACTAGCAAGTCTTTCACTATCACCACAAGTTATTTAGAACAAGTTACTGGATTTTCTTTTCCCTCTGTAACAGATGTGCGCGTTGATCTTTCTAAGTTTGCTCAACCTCTTTTACGGCCTGGCTTGAAAAATATTAAAGTTACTTTGAAATACGGCGATGAGGTGATTAATTCACAAGAAAGATCTCTTGTTGTTAGTTCTGGTGCCGCAAGTACTAGTAGCCAATCATCGTTAACAGACAATGTTTTACCTTCAAGCGATGGCGAGCATCACTCTGAGCGAACTATTGCTCCTCTTGTACTTTCTACAACGAACGTGGTGTGTAAAAATGAATTTTGCGGCGCATTTGGCCCTTGTTCAATTCCTTCACTAGCACAAACCACTTCTAAAGACTTTATCGCTCTTACTCCCGTTATGTCTCAGCAATGCATCTGTCAGGATAATGGAGAGAGTTATACTAGGGCGCGTGCGTGTGATAAGCCGAATGATGCATATCTTGTTACTTCTTCATCGGGTTCTGGAGGCTCGCATAAAATTGACTGGGATAATGCACAGCCCCATGAACGTACATTGGTGGCACATGATCCGTGGAAAAAATCCTTTGTTTCTGATATTCAAGAGGTAACAATACGGGGATATCTTGCTCGCGAGCTTGAAACGAACACTCGTGTTGTTTTAACTATGGGTGAAGAATCTCATTCTATTGGAGTTGTTAAGTTCGATAAGGATCGTGCGCTCATAGAAGGTGCAAGCATTCCTGAACAGGCGTGGATCGGAGAAGGAGAATTTAGTTATTTTGTTGCTTATAATGGACAATATAACTTTAAAGTTTCAGTCATTAGGGTCACAAATAGCGGAGCTTTAATTCATATAGAACCAATTCAAACAGATCCCTTGATGGAAATAGGAGAAAATGAACGTGGCGTAGATATTGTTGATTCTCAACTTAATCAGCCAGTTGCCCGTGTTATCTTTAATGGAGAATTACCTTCGCTGGATGTTATTCTTTTGCAATCTCCTAGTCTTATGCCTGCTCATTGCTCTAATAGTATTAAAGACCAAGATGAACTTGCAGTTGACTGCGGAGGCGCCGATTGTAACCAGTGTCGTGCAGATAAAG
>CAZRZR010000013.1:5949-10778 GCA_964604715.1 Candidatus Woesearchaeota archaeon | reverse complement strand
TTGATTTTGATTATTTCCAGAATACGGAGGTAGAGTCTTTTTGTGAATTATGAATCTTGTTCCACCGAATTGAGATAAAACTGCAGTTATCACGAATTGATCTGTTTCTGCTTTAAAGCTGTTCTCTTCTATAGGTGCATTTGTTTTTTTCGAGATTGCTTCAATTATTTTCTTTATTTCTTCTTCTGAGAGTAATACTGGGGAATCTTGTACTACTCCTTGTCGCTGTATTGAGAGTGTCTGTTCAGGACCATTACATTCTATTGTATCGATTTCGGCGTCTGCCATTAATGGCGAAATCTTCCCCCATATATCTTCGTTAATTATCTGCGGAGTTATACGCGGAGACATCAGCATAGATCTGTTTGATTCGCCTATTTCTTTAATTGCAATAATTTGACCAGGCCCTTGGAGCGAGAGTCCAGAGTCGGCAAGAAGATCTTGTGTTAATGGCTGGCCTCTAACTTGTGCTGAAACTCTCGTCTTTTCCAGCATCTCTCGGGTTTGAAATTGGAATGGCTGCTGTACTTGTTGCGTTATAACGAGAGGTTGTTGTATTTGCAATGATACGTCTGATTCTGGTCGTATTATTGGTTGGATATCTACAGGTATATTAGAAATAACTTGGTACATAAACGTAGTAAGGAATGTTGAACGATACTCTTGGCCCATTAGAATCGTGGAAGCGGTCTTGGAACGTCTGATCGTTGTTGGAATTGCATAGGCTGCATTGTAGGTTGATCTGGCTGGCCGATACGACCGCGTATTTTTTCCTCCATCAACATCAGACCCTTTGCAATTGTTTTGTTTTGATCGAGTAGTTTGTCTATTTTGTCTAAGAACTCACTGTCTTTCTGCACATTAGGTAAGTTAACTTGTTTTGCAAATGCTTGTGCGGAAAGTTCGAATAGACGCAATAGTCCTGCGATTTGGTCTGACAACTTCGTGAACTTTTCTGCTAAGTCTGCATGAACTTTTTGTAATTCTACAAGATTATGCACTAGTTTTTCTTCTAGTGTTTTTGAGTGATCTACTGTTGCAGTAGGATGTACATGCGTAACATGTGTTACATGTTGGGGTGCGTGATGTGTAGGATGCTCACGCTGTTTATGTTCGTGCGAATGATGTGGGTGCGTAGTGTGGGCATGCGTTGAATGAGCTGAGTGCGTGGAACTATGTTTCTCTTTTTTAGCCATCTCTGATAGAAGCGAGATTTATTTATAAATGTTCTCAACGATAAAAAGGCTTAAGAACGCTTGGTTTTATAGATAGTTTAAGGGTGCGTCGTTCAATGGTAGGATACCTGGCTCCAGCCCAGAAGACGGGGGTTCGATTCCCTCCGTGCCCACTTTGTTGTTTCTTTATAGGAGTTACAAACAGTAAGGTTTAAATAGCTCTCTTTTGACTGATTTTTATGATTTATACTGCAGAATTGGGTTTTTTTGATTGGAAAGATAAGGAAGGGGTAGCAAAGCGTATAGTGGAGGAATTGAGTTTTGCAGGAAAGGATTCAAGAAATCTTCTTTATCGAGGTTTTGGATGTGATGATCAAATTTGGGAGAGAGTTCTCAGAACTGGAACAGACAGGTGTGCAGAGCTTCAGAGTAAGCATGCTTCTTTGCTTGTTGCTTCAGACCCTTCAGGTATTGACTTGGAGGATGCGCTAAGAGAAAAAGATCCTTCGATTACATACTTATCTAATTTAGATGGTCTGCCCTTCTCAACTTCTTTGGCTTTATGCAGCGCCCGCGTAGATACTCCTTACGGCGCTATTAGTGTCCACGATTCTAAGGGTGTAAAAAGACTCTCTCCTCTGGGTTCTGAACAGGATAAGTATCGATTTAATGGGAGTGCCTTGGATTGTTTAATTGGCCTTTTCAAATTTAATGCGTTTAAGCGTTAAAGTTTCTTCAGCTGATTAATTTCGTCCCAGGAGATTGATGTGCCTTTGAACTTTGTTGCATAAAGAAGTGCTTCTAGTGCTTTTTCATCATTTAGGTCGGTAAGGCCTAGTTTATGGGCGGCATAGATAAGTTCTGAGGATCTTACCACTTGTATATCCTGTAAGTCTTTAAGAGGATCTTCAACAGTGACTTTTTTATGCACATGGTCCGATATTATTTTTGCAAGGCTTGCTGGTTTTTCTACTAGCATACGTGCTGTCCGTTCGTCAATTGCAACAATATTTCTTATTTTTCTTTTATTGAGCTCTTGAGCAAGTACGAGACATGAAACTTCTGCATCGCTTACCAAAGGCACATATTCAGATTCGGCTTTTAGCGAGTGATTCGCACGTATCATTAACTGTTGAGTCTGTTTGTCAATAAATGCTGAACTGATGCCAATTGATTCTGGCATTTCTAGCACGTGAGATTCTATGAGTGAATGTATTCGCAGCGCGCCAAGTTCAAACTGTTCTATTTTGAGGGGACGATCGTAGATCTCGTGCTTAACTTGATGTGTTATTATGAATTTGCATTGACTGCGTGATTTTAATTTTTCTAGCAAAGGTAGAAATCCATTTATTGAAAAATTTATTAATGGTCCAGAATCAAAAACGACAAGTTTCATGATGAGAAAAAGTCTAGCGTGACCTTGGCGCGCTTTTTTATATCTACTGTTGCATTATATGGATTATCCGGTATAGATCTTTGGCCAATATATTCTGCAAGCTCCCACTGCGTTACATCAAGTAAACGTGAAGTTTGAGATAGTGAGATTCCGTGTTCATAGATGCGTGATGCTTTATTTAGTGCGGCCTTGTTGAGCACCTCTTGGATATTTGTTTTTAATGAGCTGGATGCGTTTTTTAGTAAATCTTTGGCATGTTCTAGATGGCGAACAAATTCTTCAATGTCTTTTTTCTTTAACTCAGATATCGCTTTTTCTAATTCTAAGTTAAGCTTGATAACGAACGCTTGCCATTTTTTTATATTGATTTTGTTCTTTTTTGATAGGATTTTATTAAGCGTATACATCAATACGGCTATTGTTATTGAATCGGTGTGTTGTTCGATAGATGCTGAATGGATTGTTTGATCTGACAACTGTTGTAGTTCAAAGGCGTTCCCTTCCTTTAATGCGTGCTGGGCATTTCTAAGCACGTTTATTATGTGCTCAATCTCTTTTTTATCGCTGGCCTCAACCATCTCTCAAGGATGTGAGATTTCTATATAAACTTCTCTACAGTTAGATTAAAATACTTACAGTATTAGATGTAGTATGGAAGTTTTGCTTGATACTAGTTTTATTGTTTCATGTGTAAAAAAGAAAATTGATTTTCTTCAGCAGCTTGAAGAACAGGGGTTTAAGGTTTACGTGCCACATGAGGTTCTAGAAGAACTAAAAGATTTGCGACTTAAAAGTCGTCGTGAAGAAAGAGACGCAATTGACTTTGCTTTTTTACAGTTTGATCAGAAAAAAACTAAGAAATTTAAGTTAGGTCATAAAAAAGTAGACTACGGATTGATGGAAAAAGGAGGGCAGGGGATGTATATCGCTACTCTTGATCGGGAAATTAAGCACTCTGTGCCTAAGAAAATCGTTATTTTTGATGCTCAGAAACGTGTTGGACCAGAGTAGCAAAAATCGAAGCTTTTAAAAACCATCATTTATACAAAAATCTATGTTCTATTTAACTGAAGTTGAAGATCACGTTCGTGTGGAGCCACGGCACTTTGGCCTTCCTACCATGGAAGCAGTAGAAAAGCAACTCAATGAAAGCTATGTTGATAGCGTCAGCAAGGAATTGGGATTTGTCATTAATGTGGTGCGTGTAGACAACGTTGGAGATGGTATTATTATTCCTGGAGACGGAGCTACTTATTATAAGTCGCGATTTACTGTGCTTGCTTGGCGACCAGAATTACAAGAACTTGTTTATGGCAGCATAGAAGAAATCACTAATTTTGGAGCATTTATGAGTATTGGGCCTGCAAGAGGCATGATCCATATTTCACAGACAATGGATGATTATGTTTCTCTCAATAAAACTGGTACGTTATCTGGAAAGATTTCTAAGCGTGCTCTTGGCGTTGGTGATAAATGTCTTGCTCGTATCGTTGCAATCAGCTTCAAGATGGGTGAACCTAAAATTGGCCTTACAATGCGTCAGCCCGGTCTTGGAAAACTTGAATGGGTTGAAGAACGACGTAAGAAAGAAGAGAAAACTAAGAAGACTGCTGCTAAGCCTGAGAAGAAAGGGGGCAAGAAGTAAATGGTTACTAAAGCATGTAAGCAGTGCAGAACACTCTTCGAAGGAGCCAAATGTCCTGCATGTGGCGGAGAAGGGGTAGATAGCTTTAAAGGGCATGTTGAGGTGCTCGATCCAGTAAATTCAGAAATAGCTAAGAATCTCGTTTTAACTAAAAAAGGATCATTTGCAATACGATTACGATGAAAACGATACACGAAAGTAGAAATGAATTATTGAAGCGAAAGGAATTTGTTGTAGAAATAACGCTTGCTTCTAATCCGGGAAGCGCACATGCTACCAAGCTTATATCTGATCATTATAAAGTTGCAGAAGACGTCGTGATTGTAAAGAAGCTACGTAACGTGTACGGTTCTCATTCGCTGATGATTAATGCTTTTATTTATGATTCTAAAGAAGCTAAAGATAAAATAGAGCCTCGTAAGAAAGAAAAGAGGGTGGCTGCATAATGGCTGACGAAAAAGCAGAAAAGCCTAAGGAAGAGAAGAAGGCAAAAGCAAAGAAAGGTAAGAAACCTCATAAGAATAAACCTACGGGTAAGAAATATTTACACTATGCTGTAAGCGGTTCACAAGTTACTCGAGGCAAATCATGTCCGCGATGTGGTGTGAGCGTT